>JALWKB010000186.1 GCA_026996805.1 Saprospiraceae bacterium
CCTTTGGGTATCTCCTCAACGACTGGTATGATGTCGATGTCGATCAAATCAACGGCCGTCGTACCCTTTTTACGGATAGGCCACATCTTCGCCACAAGGGAAAGAGCATTGCGGTCGTTCCCTTATTACTCGGCACGGCCATCGTCCTCTATCTCACCATTTTATACAAAATGCAAATTCTCTTACTGCTCTATCTGGTGATCGCAGTGGCGTTATGGGGCTATGCATGGCGTTTGCAGCGTCTTCCCTTCATTGGTAATGCGGTGATATCGCTTTTGACAGCTGGCTTTCCCCTCGTGTATTACTTGATCGAACAGCGCTCGCTGGATGCCCTTTACAGCTGTTGCTCGGCGGAGTGGCATTTTACCCTTGATACCATGCTGGCCTTTGCGGGTTTTGCTTTTCTCATCACCCTTGCACGTGAAATCATCAAAGACATGCAAGACATTCGAGGGGATTATGCGTATGGATACCGTACGCTACCGCTGGTCGTTGGGTGGGATCTGTCGATCTACACGGTCATTTTTATTGCTGCTGTGCTCATCGGTGCAGTGCTCTATTGGGCGTTTTGGGTGCATAAAATGGTGGGCTACCTCAGTCTAATAACCGTTGTACTTCCGTTGGTCGGGTTTATCTGGAAGGCCTGGCGTGCGGAAGAGCCGGAAGATATGCGCTCATTGTCGAGGATGTTAAAAGTGATCATGCTTGCTGGTGTGCTCTTATGGGCCTTTACGATTGCGTATTTTTACTATTTTTTGCAGTGGTGAGCATACATAGAAATTGTGGTTATGGAATGGATGCAGGAACTTGAGCTGGTATTGGCCTCCTCTTCGCCCCGGAGGATAGCCCTGATGCGTGAGATGGGCTTCCGTTTTGAAGTCATTCCTGCAGATATCGATGAAGAGGGATTTTCGCACTTAGAGCCATATCGTCAAGCCATGGCCATTGCCGAGGCAAAGGCGAAGCACGTTCTGACGCACCACGACATTAGAAGGCGATGGGTGCTTGCTGCAGATACCATAGTGGTGTTGAAAGATCGGGTGTTGGGCAAGCCGGGAGATAAACGCACGGCCTATCGCATGCTCGCATCGCTCTCGGGTCAAAAACATACAGTTATCAGCGGTGTGGCCATTTACTGCGAGGGGAGGTACTATCGTTTTCACGAAGCCACCGATGTGCTCTTTCGTCCACTCGTCCACGAAGAAATCGAGTACTATCTCGAAAAATATCGCCCTTACGACAAAGCCGGTGCCTATGGCATTCAAGATTGGATAGGATTGACTAAAATAGCCTCGATACGCGGAAGCTATAGCAATGTCGTAGGGCTACCTACCGAAAAGGTATATACCTTCTTGCAACAGTTGTGGCAGGTACACCGTTCGCCATCGCAGTAAAGATGGCGAACAGCGCGCATTTCAATGGGTTTGAAATAGTGAAAGGATAAAACACATATCCATGCGAGATCCAAGCAGCGAACCAGGTGCTCCCGTGGCATCAAGCTATTCTTTTGATTCCGTCGAGGATGCCATTCGCGATATACGCAAGGGGAAAATAGTCATTGTGGTTGACGACGAGGGTAGGGAAAACGAGGGGGATTTTGTCTGTGCAGCCGAATGCATCACACCCGAATTGGTCAATTTCATGATCAAAGAGGGCAGGGGCTTGCTCTGCGTGTCGCTCGAGGAAGAGCGCGCTCGAGAATTACAACTCAACCTCATGGTCGAACAAAACAATGCGAGCTTTGAGACGGCCTTTACCGTATCCGTCGATTACCGTTGCCCAGAATGTACCACGGGCATCTCTGCGCGCGATCGAGCTGCCACTATTCGCGCACTGGTCGATCCCGGAGCAAAGGCCAGCGATTTTATGCGCCCGGGACATATCTTTCCCCTGATAGCTAAAAAGGGAGGAGTGTTGCGTCGGTCGGGCCATACGGAAGCATCGCTGGACCTGTCCAAACTTGCAGGATGCACACCCGGAGGGGTGCTGGTCGAAATACTCAACGACGATGGGACGATGGCGCGCTTGCCAGAATTGTTTTTGCTGGCTAAAAAATTTGATCTGCGTATCATCAGCATCAAGGATTTGATTGCCTACCGCATGCAGCGCGAACGCATCGTCGAAGAAATCTATCACCACCAATGGCAAAGCCCCTATGGAACCATCACCGTACATGCCTTTCGCCAGATGACAACCGACGATGTGCACATAGCCTTTGTAGCAGGCACTGTTGCTGCTGAAAAGCCTACACGCGTACGCGTGATGACGCTTCCACCATACCTACACGTATTTGCCGCCATCGCTGATCCCAAGGTCCAACAGATACACAAGCTCTTACAGTATTTCGCCCAGTATGGAGGTATCCTCCTGCTGATGCGCCACTCCGACAAATACCAACCCCGCGAAGATGTACAATACATCAGATCCCTTATTGAGGGCGTGCGCACGGCCTCTTCCTCAAAACCTCGAGCACTACTAAGTGAAATCGAACGCGATATCGGTGTGGGCTCGCAAATTCTCAAGTTGTTGGGCGTACGTAAGATACACCTCCTTTCCAATCGCCCCCTCGAGGCCTATCCCGTACAGGCCTATGGTTTGGAAATCGTCCAAACTACACCCGTTGATGATCTTCTCAAATCCTTAGCGCTGTAAAGCACTAAATTGGTTGTACGGCAGCTTGATGAAGTCAAGGGGCGAACCTTGTTTTACGCCTAGAAAGAAGCTGTATGTACCTCGAAAGGGCTGCCATGCAAAGGAGAGCTCCCAGCAGTGCAAATCGCGATAGACGCGGAGATCAGGATAGGTGATTT
>JALWKB010000187.1 GCA_026996805.1 Saprospiraceae bacterium
TCGTCGGTGCCCCATGGCTCATTCGGCTGTATGTGGGAAAAGCACTTAAAAAAGAGCTGCCTTTCGAAGGCCATGTTGCGGCCGACGGCCATATAGGGCTTGCCTGCGATGGTCCAGGCCGTGTACTGCACTGCTATGAGCCAGGTGTCCCAGCGAAAAAGGGCATTGTGCAATCCCGGCCGCGACATCATGGGACTGTATCCCACCACAATGCCGGCAGAAGGATCGCGGCATTCCATGAGTCGACGCAACCAATGTGGAGAAGCCGGACGACAATCGTCGTCGGTGACGACTATCCAGGAGTGCCTCGCCTTGCGGATGCCTTCATAGAGGGCGCGCTTTTTCCCAACTCCCCCGCTGCGCATGCGCAACACCACCAAGTGTGGGCATTTTTCTGCTAAAGCCTCTAAAAATGGAGCGGTGTCGTCGGTAGAGCCATCGTCGACGACGACTACTTCAAAGCGGTCGTACTTTTGATGTAAAATCGTTGGCAGATGCGCTTTTAAGAGCGCTGCTCGATTGCGCGTGCAGAGCACTACCGATACATCGGGCAAGGAGGCGGTGTGACCGTTGCAGGGGAGTTTGCGTACTTTTGACCAGAGGTAATACCAGTGTCCGATGTTGTAGCCAAGCCCAGCGAATATACACCACGTCCAAAAATCCATCGCTTATCCGAGATGTACAAAGGTATCCATAATCCGATGATACGGAGTGTTGAGCTTTTGCGAGATCACTATGTATTTCATTGAAAGACAAACTACAGGCAGAGCTGTTGCGTTTGTATCGTAAGCATGGATGTAAAAACACAGTTATGCAGAGGGTGCCAGGGGGCTATTTGTCCATACTTTACTGTTCGCTTGTAGTGACAATGTTGGTGCAATCGCTGTCGGGTCAGATGATCAACCGCGATGGCCATCGCGCTTTCGGCAATGAGTGGATCGATTACGATGCGCTCTATCACCGATGGAAAGTCGTCGACGACGGACTGTATCGCATTTACCTACGCGATCTACCGGGATGGCGCGCTTCGGACTCTGTGCGCGGCGCGGATATAGCGCTGATTTGGCAGGGGCAAGCTGTTCCGATCTATGTGTCGAGTCAAGACGTGCTCGGTGCCGACGATTTTATAGAGTTTTACGGCCAGAAAAATCGCGGTCAGCTCGATGTCTTTCTCTTCAAGGAGGGAGGGCGCACGCCGCTCAATCCGCGCTACAGCCTCTTTAGCGATACATCGGTGTACTTTTTGACGTGGAATGCCGAGGTCCAGTCCTATGCCCGGCGCATGCGTGATGCTTCCACGTCGACGGTAGGGGGAAAGGTGCCCAGCTATTGTACAGTGGAGTGGGATACGGTCTTTCACGATCGATGGAATAAGAACACTTCGGATGTGGCTGTGGTGTCGCTGTTCGATATGGCGGAGGGCTATGGCTATGCGCAGCCGTCGAGGGAGGTTAAGATCCAATTTCGATTGGCAGGAGTACGGCATACTGGTCAAAAGGCACAAGTGCGCATACGCTATACCAACTACGTGCACGGTCAGTGGAAGCGTTCAGAAGCGACCTTTACACTCAACGGTCACTTCTTGGGCAAGCACATCCTGGACAGCGCGCGTGTAGCAGAGGTGGTCTTTGAGGTGGAGGATACCCTGCTGCGTAGTGTCAATGAAATTGTGCTACGGGAGACTGCTGGTGGTGATGGCTTGTTGATGCCGGCATTTGTGGCGGTGACGTATCATCGGGACTTTGCCTTTTGGGAAGGTGGGATGCAGGAGCTGAGTCTGCCCCCTTCGGATACTGCCCTCCAGCTGCACATCGGGGGCATGGAGGGTGGAGATGTGTTGATCGTGTGGGAGAAGAAGGGTGCGAGGCGCTATCGAGTCGAGCGCGGTGGTGATGGAAGCTTTCGGTTTGTGTTGCCTCCGTCCAGAGACGGGTACGATCTCGTGATGGCGATCGAGGAAGATATACACTCGCCGCTTTACAGTGGTCAGAGGCGTTTTCGACGTCCCGATGATGTAGGCGATTACCTCATCATAACTCATGCGCTCTTTCGCCAGGGCCCTGTGGGGGAGGATGTTGTCGAAGCCTATGCGCGTTATCGATCCAGTGCAGAAGGAGGTGGATACCGCGTGTCGGTCTGGACGATTGATGAAATCGAAGATGCCTACGCATGGGGCATCTTTCGCCACAGCCTTGCGGTGCGCCATTTCATACAGGATATCTTTCATCGAGGCCAGAAGCCGCAGTTTTTGTTGCTCATCGGCAAGGGGCGTACGTACAACAATTTTCCGCGCGGCACCCTGAAGTTCGAGGAAGAGTACCACTTTTTGCCCACATACGGGTATCCGGGATCCGATGTGCTCATGGTATCGGATTTGGATAATCGGCCCTTGCTCGCCGTGGGTAGACTGCCCGTCATCAGTGCTGATGAAATCTCGGTCTATCTCGCCAAGCTACGCGCGCTGGAGTCGCTCCAACACAGTGCAGACCTTGCGCCGGAATCGCTGTTGTGGACCAAGCGCATCATACATCTCTCCGGAGGCAAGCGCAACGAGCAGCCCTCCTTTCGCCGCCACATGAAAGAACTCGAAGACATCATCGAACAACCCCTATGGGGTGCCGATGTCACTACTTTTTATAAAGAAAACCGCACGCATCAGCAACCCGCCTCTGCGCGCATGAATGCGCTTATCAATAGTGGTGTGAGCCTCATTACGTACTTAGGGCATTCCAATTTTACCCTATTGGATTTCAACATCGATCCTCCTGAGACCTATCAAAACAAAGATCG
>JALWKB010000188.1 GCA_026996805.1 Saprospiraceae bacterium
GTGCAATTTCTACAGAGCTTCCAACGAGAGGTAGAGCTCGAACGCCTCAAACGCACCATCCAAGCGGCCGAAAAAGAACTCAAGTCCCTACAGCGCAAACTGCGGAAGCTCGAAAAGCGCGAGCGCAAGCTCCATCGCACCATCCAACAGGCCGAACAAGCTTTGCGAGAAGCCAAAGAAGAACTGCCCATCAACAAAAAACACCAACGCGAAACCCTTCAAGCCATCCAAGCCCAACAGCAGCGGATAAAGGCCTTACTCCAACAACTTGATTCTGTGAAACAAAACACCCCATAGCACGCATCCATTTCATCCGCAATTCCTACTTTTGCCCATCGTAGAACTGTCGATTCAATCCTCCTGCATGCGCAGCCTACGGACCCATATCTTTCGCATCATCATAGGGATCGCTTTTATAAGCACGGCCTCCCTTTTGAGCCATTGCACATTTGACAAGGTTGAGGCAGTGCCCCTCGAATGCGATCACCCGTACACCTTCGAGAGCAACGACAGCTTCAAAGTGCGCCCCATCTTTGAGTTGACCTGCTCCTATCAGGGCTGTCATGAGCGCAACGCTTCCATCGGCGATTTTACCCAGTACCGCACGCTCAAACCCTTTATCCGCAACGGCAAGATCTTTCGACGCGTCATCGAAAACAAGGACATGCCTCCGCCCTACGCAACGGGGCCAAAGACCTTGACCACCGAAGAGCTGCAAGCGATCGAATGCTGGCTCGCCGCAGGAGGGCCGCCATAGACACAGACAAACTTCATCGTCATGAAAGGCCTATACATATTGCTCATTCTCATCCTCTCTCTTCCCGCCGCAACGGCGCAAGAAGCCGTCTACCAGACCTTCAAACACGGCCGCATCGTCACCATCCAGTCGACCGAAACCCTCAAGACTTGGGACTGGGACTTCTACGTCATGCACCGCTTCGGAGACCTCCTCGGCCCCAATGGCGGCACGACCAACACCTTCGGTCTCGCCAATGCTGCCGACGTCATCATCGGTTTTCGCTACGGACTCAACGACAACCTCGAAGTGGGACTCTCGCGCAACAAAGGCGGTAGCCCACTAGCTCTGGACAAAAATTTCAACCTCCACCTCAAATACCGCCTCTTGCGCCAAAAACACCACGGCACACCCTTGAGCCTCAGCGTCTTTAGCTTGACCTCGTTTTCTACCGCTCAACGCTCCCTCAATCCCGCCTCTCTCAAGTACTTCGCCAAGTTTATCCACCGATTTACCTATCACTTTCAGGCTATGGCTGCCCGCAAGTTTTCGCATCGCTTCTCGCTACAGCTGGGTGCAGGCTATACCCACCGCAACATCGCCTACTCTGGCGAGAGCAACGGCATCGTCTCTGGCCTCATCGGCATGCGCCTCCAGCTGAACAAAATCTACGGCATCGTGGCCGACGCGGCTTTCCCCTTCGCTCCCCACATCCGCCTCTTCGATACCCATCAGCCCTATCTCGGCATCGCTCTCGAAATCGAAACAGGTGGCGGACACATCTTTAACATCAGCCTCACCAATGCGCGCGGCACCGTCGAAACCGATTTCATCCCCTACACCATCGAGCGCATCGACCAAGGCGAATTCCGCCTCGGATTTACACTTTCGCGCTATATGCGTTTTTAACTTTGTATGAAACCGTACGCGGTATGAAATGGTGGTACTTTCTGTTGATCGCCCTTAGCATAGGCCTCTTCCAGACCAGTTGGCTTCGACCGCTATCCTCCTCATCGGAGTACGTCGCCCCCGTGAACGTCATCGATCCGGATGAGCTGCTCCGCCAAAACGTCTACACCGTACTCCAAAATCTCGGAGATTCGGCACCACCTCATGTGGTCACCGATTCTAGTGCGACCTATGCCTCCAAGCAGCGCGGTAGAGACCTGTTTTTCAAGGGTATGACCATCGGGCCCGATGGCTCTACCACGCCCGTACAGAGCAAGATGTTTAAATGTTGGGCCTGCCACAATACGGTGCGCGAAGATCCCGACCTGCGCACATACGACCCCGAAGCACGCCTCCAATACGCCATAGAACACGACATCCCTCTCCTGCCGGCTACGACCGTCTACGGCATCGTCAACCGCCAGAGCTTCTACAACGGCGACTGGAGCAAAAAGTACGGCCCAGACATCGTCGCTAAAGTACGACACAATCTGCGCGAAGCCATTCAGCTCTGCGCCATCGGCTGTGCCCAGGGCCGCCCCCTAAAAGATTGGGAAATAGAGTCGATCCTCATGTTTTTTTGGGACCTACAGTATAAAATGTCGGACCTCGACTGGACTGCCGACGAACTGGCATTTGTCCATCGCGCCCTCCAGCGCCCTCACGACCACGCGATGCGCGATAGTGCCATCCACCTGATCAAATCCAAGTACGCCCCCTTTTCGCCAGCTACCTTCAATCCCCCACCTGCCGATCGAAAAGCCGGCTACGGCCTTCAGGGACGCCCCGAAGTCGGTAGGGATGTCTACCGCATGAGCTGCCTGCACTGCCACAAAAACGGCCGCTTTGCATACCTCTACCTCGACGAAGACCCCTTCAGCCTCAAATTGCTGCGCAAACACTTCCCGCGCTACTCGCGCTACTCGGCCTATCAAGTCATCTGCTGGGGCACCGAACCCCTGCCGGGCAAGCGCTTTTACATGCCACAGTACACCAAACAGCGCATGAGCCCCCAACAAATCGAAGACCTGCGCGCCTACCTGGAACAACAAGCGCAGCCCTGAATCTTGAGGTAATACTATTTCACACTGCACAACACTTTTTCTACCCTCCTTCCCTCCCCCAATTGAAAATGTTGTCCTACCTTTGCACTTGCGACAGTACCTGTCTTCGGACAGGTGGAGCTCGACCGAAGGGAAGAGCGAAGAGGGAAATCCGTGAAAATCGGATACTGTACCCGCAGCTGTAAGCCCGCCGACAACTGTCGGTGCGCATGCATACAACCACTGTTCGATCGCGAACGGGAAGGGCATGCCAAGGGGCAAGTCAGAAGACCTGCTGTCGCAATGCTGTATCACCGCGCTTTCGGGAGTTAAGGCTCGGTGAGGTACGGGAATACACCACTCGTTGATCGCTTATCCTTATTAGTCCCTTCCCTACGCTCACCCTTGACTCTCCGACAGGCACAAAAACCGAAGAAAAAACCAGCGCGCACGTGTTGCGACTACCGACATATTGGCTGGCTCTATACATCTGCCTTGCTGCACAGCACCTCCCCGCCCAGCAAGCAGATACCACCATATCGCTCCCCCAGGCCGTGGTCAGTGCAGAGCGCAACCCACCCCTTGTCGCTAAATATCCCCTCCATCCATCTGCCAGTCTCCAACACGGCCTATCCGAACTCGCATCCAAAGGCCTATTCACCATGCCCAGCTACGGCCCCGGCCAGCTCACAGGTCTGCGCGCCTACGGCCTACCCTCCGCACATACCACCGTCCAATGGATGGGGCTCACCCTCAACGACCCGCTCACGGGCCAAACCGATTTTTCCGAAGTCTATCCCCTGCTCTTCAGCGACGAGCTACAAATCCAGTCCTTCGGCCAACGAGGAGGCATGCAGATCGACCTGACACCAAGCCTGATGTTTTCAAACTCCTCTATCAAGGGAAGCGGACATCTTACCGAGCGCTTCGGCCTCGGATGCTTCTCCTCTGCCGACATCCGTCACCAGAGTACCCGTGGCAGCATTCGACTCCTCAAGCTCACCAACACCAACCGTTACCGCATACCCCACCCGCAAGGCCTGCGCTATCAACAACACGCATCCAAAAACCTCTTCGGTGTCAGCGCGGCCATCACCACCCCCATCAGCACCCGATCCCACAGTACCGTGGCCGCCTTCTTCAACACCGACTACCGTCAGATTCCTCCCACCATCGACCAGCAGGCAAGTTCCGCAACCCTCACCACCTCCCGCAAGGCCATTGCCCTCACCCTTCAACACCATGCCACCAAGGCTGCTACCCTTCTGCTGCAGACTGGCACCATGCACTACCGCATACGCTACAACGACACACCGCGACAAATCCACTTTCAAGCCCGCACCTTCGAGCAACAGCTTACCCCAGCCGTACGCATCCAACTCGGCAAACACACCCACACCCTCATCGAAACACAATGGCATCTCCAACAGGCCCGCTCGACGGGCTTCGTCGATGCAGTCTCGCGATGGATTTTTCACCCAAAGGCACACTTGACCATCGACCAGAAGGCCTTTACAATGCACATCTCGGCCGGCGGGCTTATTACCGCACCGGAGCGCTTCCAATGGCTGGGCCAATGGAGCCTATCTCGAACTGTACGCCATTGGTCCATTGCGCTGGGCATCAACCGCATAGCACGCCTGCCGAGCTTCAACGACCTATTCTGGTTCGAAGGCGGCAATCCCGACCTCCAGACCGAACACGGCTATGGCTCCAATCTCACCATCGGCTACCGCTCCGGGGAGCAATTGCACCTCCAAGTCAACGGCTTCTTCCGACAAATCAACGATTTCATACAGTGGATCCCCCAAAGGGGCCTCTTCCGCGCCACCCAAATACCGAGCATCCGCTCGTGGGGCGCTACCGCCACTGCCTCCTCCCAAATACATCCCAACTTGCGAATATCCGCCGTCTGGACCTACACGCGCTCCATTTTTCTCCACAATCGCCTACCCAACGACGACATCCGAGGCAAACAACTCCTCTACGTGCCCTTGCATCAGGGAAGCATCGAGGCAAAAGCGACGTTTAAGGATTGGACCTTCCAGCTGTTGGTCACTGGTGCCACCAAGCGATACATCACCACCGACAACAGCCGCGCTCTACCTCCCTACCTGCTGGCGCACGCAACTGCCGAATACGCCTTTCAAAGGTGGAAGATTCCCCTGCGAGCCATGCTCTCTGTCGAAAACCTCACCGATAGGTACTACGAGCTCTATTCAGGATGGCCCATGCCGGGGCGTCGACTGCATGTTCGATTAACAACTGAGTACAATTTTAATCACCAAAAATCTTAATGCGTATGAAATGGTACATTTATTTCCCAATCCTTGCAATTATTACCTCCACCGTGACACTCCGTGCACAGATGGTGGCCGATTTCGAATCCCACGGGCTCGGTTTAGACACCTTCGCCAATGGAGCGGACAGCAGCAGCGGTTTTTGGGAGCCATCCGAGCAAGACAGCACTTTGTGGTTTCCAACCAAGTACAACTTTGAATACGGCTACTGGTCTGGAGGATGGGCGCTGTCAACGATGCGCGACGACACCACACGCGGGTATACCAACTTGTATTCCGCCATCACAGCCGGCGGTGTGCAGTCCCCCACGTACGCCATCGGCCAGCAAGGCTCAAAAATACACGTGCGCTCCCTCTACGCACTCAAGCCCCTCTCCGTCTACATCACCAACACGACCTACGCTTACTGGAGCATGAAAGAGGGCGACCAGTTTGCCAAAAAATTTGGCGGTGACGATGGCACCGACCCCGATTACTTCGTACTGCGTATCTACGGCTACAAAGACGGCCTAAAAGACACCATCCACTACGTCGAATTTTACCTGGCCGACTATCGCTTCGACGACAGCACCAAAGATTACATTGTCGACACGTGGACGCGCGTGGATCTGACACCTTTGGGCTATGTCGACAGCCTGGAGTTTGTGCTTAGCTCGTCCGATGTAGGACCCTACGGCATCAACACCCCCCTGTTTTTCGCCATCGATAGCCTGACCTTCCAGGTGCAATCGACCTATGCCAGCATGGTGGAAAAGACCTTTGCCCTCCGCAGCTATCCCAACCCCGTTACGGATCAGCTGCATGTCGAAATACCGCAAACAGGTACCCTGACCATTGTCGATGCACAGGGGCGTCCGGTATGGCATAAAATCGTTGGCCGCGGAACACATCAGCTCTCCGTCCACCAGTGGACCAACGGGATGTACACCATACGCTATCGCCCACAAGACGGTACCCATATCTACTCGAAGCGCATAGTAAAATGGAGGTAATGTTCCACCGCGCCCGAATATCAAACGCCTATCAGGTAGAGGAACTAAGCGCCATTATTGGGATGAATTATCGGCTCGCCTCCCTCAAAGTGAGGGTGGGCGGGCCATTTTCTTGGTACGGGGCAGTGTGGTGGAACATCCTCCTATTTTTGTTTGGAGCGGGCTCTACGCATGGGCAATATCCCCCGCCGGCAGGGCAGCCGGGCAGTACGGCCATCTATAAAGACAGCATCATCATCGAGCGATGGGCCAATGCATGTGTCGTTCAGCGCGGATGGCGCGACATTCGGACCAAAGTCGACACGACTTCCTTTGGCACGCCTGCCAATGCCGTGGGCCCCGCCGACGGCACCATCGTCTCCTTAGGAGACAGCGGCATTGCCCTTCTCGTCTTCGACCCGCCCATTAGCGACCGCGACGGACCCGATTTTGCCGTGTTTGAAAACGCCTTTAACGACTCCTTCCTCGAATTGGCCCATGTAGAGGTCAGTAGCGACGGCATCCACTTTCTGCGCTTTCCCTCCGTGTCGCTGACCGATACCGGCCAGCAGGTGGGTAGTTTTGGTGCCATAGACGCGCGCAAAATCCACAACCTCGCCGGCAAATACCGCGTCCTTTACGGGACGCCCTTCGACTTAGCCGACCTGCCCGACAGCTCCGTCTGGGATCGATACGCTGTGCGCTACATCCGCCTCATCGACGTCGTCGGTGTCGTGCGCGGCCCACATGCTACCTTTGATAGCCGAGGCGTACCCATCAACGATCCCTTCCCCACTCCCTACCATACAGGCGGCTTCGATCTCGATGCCGTGGCTGTACTCAATCCCGAAATCATCGCGACACACCAGCCCTCTTACACCTACAGCTTCAAGCTATCTTCCAGCCCCAATGGCTACCTACACATCCACACCCAAAATCTCAACATCCTCAAAATGTTGCTCTGCCATGCAAGTGGATGGACCATCGAAGTCCTCCCCTCCCGCATTATTGCCACGGAGGATCACACCACCGAATGGCTCGTCGAGAGTCACCACCTGCCTCCAGGACACTATTTCATACTCGCCTTCACCCACGACCATCAAATCATCCGACAAGCATGGATAAAACTCCGTTAACTGCCATAGTTTTCCGTCCGTTGGGGGCCGCCATAGTATCCTTGCTCCTCCTCTATGGCTGCATAAAGCCTAAGCCAAGTCCGCCACAAACAACAGTCGCAGCCGGCATCTTGGTCGGCAATGAGGGGACGTTCCAATTTAACAACGCTTCCATAGGCATATGGGATGAGACCACCAACCAATACCTCGCCGATCGCTTCCACCACGCCAACCAAACCCCACTCGGCGATATCCTTCAGGACATGTGGATGGACGGCGATCGACTGTGGCTGGTGGTCAACAACAGCCAAAAGATCGAAATCGTCGACCGCCGAGACTTTCGACGCATCGCCACTATTCGACCCATCCACTCGCCGCGATACGTCGCACCAGCTTCCGATACGACGGTATGGGTGTCCCAAATCTGGGAAGACAGCATCGTCGTCGTCCACCGACAGCGCTTCGAAGTTTTGTACAAGCTACCCTTCCCACCGGGTTGGAGCGAAGACCTCCTCCCTATCGACCACTGGATGTGGATCGCAAGCCCTTCGTTTTATACAGGCCCGGCTCAACACCATCTCTACCGCATGCGGATTGATCCACCACATCGCTTAGATAGCATTGCCATAGGTGCATCGCCTACCCACCTACTCCAAAGCGATGATACGACCGTATGGGTGCTCTGTAGCGGCCACTCCAATTCAAGCATACCCCCTTCCCTCTACGCAGTACATGCCTATACATTTGAGGTGATGCGCGAGCACATCTTACCCGTCCAAACAGGTGCATTAGGCTCTGGCATGTGCTTTGACCCCAATAGTCGTAATCTGTACATCCTCTACGGCGATGTCTTCGTTTTAGGCACTTCGGCATTATCACCACAAATAAAATCGTTGCTACCCGCCCGAGGGAAGACCTATTATAGCATCGGCTGGCTCCCTGATAAGGGGATTCTGCTGCTCGGCGACGCTGTCGATTTCGTCCAGCGCGGCGTTGTGGAAATGCGCAAGCCCCCCGATACTACAGTCCTCAACAGCTTTAGAGCAGGCATCATACCATCGCTATTCATGCCAATCCAATAACACCGCAGAGATGTGTGTTATGCCCTTTCACGATGAAGATACACGACAAAAATTTTATACCCCAAACACCGCCAAAACAGACTTAGAAATGCGTTATCTTTACAGTGGAAAAACACCAAAACACTGCAGTATGATGAATAGAAGAGCTACACTTCTCAAAGCTGGTCTGCTATTGATGCTCATGACACCTCTGCTTTACACCTCATGCGTAAAAGACAAGTGTATCGAAGAGGTGCTCGGCACGTACAAGGGTACGGAATCCTGTCCGGGGATTAACTCCAACCTGACCTTTATCGTCACGTTAGGAGCGGAGGAAAATTCCGTCGTCTTCAATGTCCAAGGGTCGAACATCTCATTTAAGGGCACACTCAACGATGACTGTTCGGTCATCAACATTCCGAGCCAAAACATCCCCGGCATAGGCTCAGTCAACGGCTCTTTTAGTCTGTCGGGCATCAACATGACGGGCAATCTGACGTACCCGCTGGGTACTTGCTCGTACAGCATGACCAAGCAGTAAGGCCATCATCCAAACGACACTGCCCTGCGTCAGCCCCCCTTTAAGGGGGAGGGGTAGGTCTTTCCTAATTGCTTGAGGATGCAAAACAAGTCTCCACTTCCACTCGTTGCTATAGTGGTATGCAGTAGTGGATGACACGTTCAAAGCCATGAAAAATCAATACCAGATTACCGTCGAGGGCATGAGCTGCACCAGCTGCGCAGCCAGCGTCAAAAAGCAGCTCGAAAAGATGGGACTCCAGCAGATAAAAGTAGATTACCTGACGGGAGACGTCGTGTTCGAATCGGAGTCCGAACCCGATTACAAACGCATCGAAGAAGGCCTCTCGGCACTGGGATACCGCCTCAAGTCGACCGACAAAGACACCCCCTATCACGAAGTGCTCAAGCGCTATGCCCTCATCGCGGGCATACTCACCTTGCCGCTCCTGTTGCCGATGTTTGGCATACAAGGCTGGATTACCCACCCTGCTGTACAGGCCGTCTTGTCGACCATCGTCTTTGGCTTCGGCTGGTACGTCTACGGCAAGGGAGCCTGGGAATCACTGCGCACTGGTAGCCCCAACATGTATGTGCTCATCTTATTGGGTGCCACCGCTGCTTGGGTTTACAGTCTCATAGGCTGGTACTTAGGTCGCGAAGACATGATCTTTTTTGAGACGACGGCCACCATTATCACCTTGGTAATCGTAGGTAGTTGGATCGAAGCATCGGCCGTGTTTAAGACTTCCCAGGCCATCGAAAGTCTCGCCCTACAATCGGTCAAAAAGGTCAAAGTGCTCGTAGGCGGACGCGTCGAAGAGCGCGACCTCGACGAAGTCCGACCGGGGGATTTGGTCATCGTCGAAACGGGAGAGACCATCCCCGTCGACGGCATCATCGAAAGCGGTGAAGCCGTAGCCGACGAAAGCCTCCTCACCGGCGAATCGCGTCCCGTTCCCAAACGCAGAGGAGATAAAGTCTACGCCGGCTCCATTCTAAAAAGCGGTAGCCTACAGGTGACCACTCTCCACACGGGTGAGGGAACGGTACTGTCACAAATCGTACAGAGCCTCCGCCAGGCGCGCCAAAACAAGAGCAAAGTCCAGAAATTAGCCGATCGCATCAGCGCCATCTTCGTGCCGACCGTGCTCGTCATTGCCGCCCTGACCTGGGCCATTAACTACCTTGCCGTCGGGACAAGCATGGAGCAGGCCCTCTTGCGCGCCGTGGCTACCCTCGTCGTCGCCTGCCCCTGTGCACTCGGACTGGCCACCCCTACCGCCGTGGCAGTCGGGCTCGGCAAAGCAGCCACCAAGGGCATCATCATCAAAAATGGGCTCATCTTCGAACGCATCCCCCACATACGCAAGTGGTTTTTCGACAAAACCGGCACACTGACCATGAGCTCCGACCAACAAGTCCATATCGAAATCACCCCAGAAAGCCCCGTTGACCAATTGACACTCCTCCAACTGATTTACACCTTAGAATCGCATTCCACCCACCCAATTGCACGCGCCATAGCCCAAAGCATCAAAGACGCCACGCTCTTGCGTGACAAAGTACACGACATCCAGGAGATCAAGGGAAAGGGCATCACAGCTACCTATGAAGGCACTCCCATCTACATCGGCAAAGCAGAACAAAACGGCACCCTGCCGCCCAATCTCGTCGCCATCGTCAAAATCGGCGACCACGTCGCTGCAAAGATTTACCTCGACGAAGTTTTGCGCCCCGGAGCAAAGACCCTCATGCGCTACCTCCGTCAAAAGGGCATCGGCGTAGGACTCCTTTCTGGTGATCGCACCGACCGCGTCGAACATATAGCACGTACCCTCCAGATAGAAGAGTGGAAGGCCGAACTCTCCCCAGACAAAAAGATGGAAATCATCCGCTCCGAACGCAAACACCACGTCGTAGCCCTCACAGGCGACGGCATCAACGACGCTCCAGCGCTCGCCGAAGCCGATGTCGGTATCTCCTTCGGCCAAGCATCCGAACTGGCCAAATACGCCGGCGAAGTCGTCATCATCAACGAACGGCTCGACACCCTTATCCACGCCCACCGCATATCGCAAAAGACCTACCGCGTCATTCGCCAAAATCTCTTCTGGGCATTCTTTTACAACGTCTTGGCCATACCCATAGCAGCTGCAGGCTATCTGCATCCCATGATGGCTGCTCTGGCCATGGTCTTCTCCGACGTCATCGTCGTCGGCAATTCGCTCTTGCTCTACTACCGCAAGTGATCATTCCGTGTTGTGTGCTTTGTTTGGATCCGTATAAAACGGTGCACTATTTCATACCCTTCATCTTCCGCGTGATATCCTCTACGATGAGCTTGCCGTGATGACGCGTATTCTCGATAAAATAACGAGAAGTGTGCAATCCTCCTAAGACGGACCCGGCGAGGTAGAGATTGGCCACATTGCTCTCCAGCGTTTCGGGATCATGTACGGGCACGCGATGTACGCCCTCAAACTGCAGCCCTATGCCCTCCAAAAAGGCATAGTCGGGACGATAGCCCGTCAGGGCCAAGACGTGATCAGCCTCTATAGCTAAGCTGCGGCCATCTTGGTCGACGATCACAGCTTCGGCGCGTATTTCCCGCACCTTTGCATTAAATAAGGCAGCGATGCTCCCCTCCTGAATGCGATTTCGAATGTCGGGCAACAACCAATACTTCACGCTCCTGTGAAAATCTTCGTCGCGCACTACCATCGTCACCCTGGCTCCGCGCTGCCAGCACTCCAGCGCAGCTTGTACTGCCGAATTTCCACCCCCGACGATGACCACCCTGCGCCCATAATACGGATACGGCGATCGGTAGTAATGCTGTACGTGAGGAAGCTCTTCGCCCGGCACCTCTAAGAGATTGGGCTGATCGTAAAAGCCCGTCGCTACGACCACAAAGCGCGACCGATACCGCTGCTTTTCTGTATCGATATAAAATCGCCCGCCATTTGAATCAATAGCCGTCACGCGCTCGTACGGCCGTATCTTCAGCTGAAAATACTCCGCTACAAGACGATAGTACTCCAACGCCTCCTGACGCGTCGGCCTTTGCCGCACAGAGGGAAAGGGCAGACCCGCAAGGGTGAGCTTATCAGCGGTGGAAAAAAACGTCATAAACTCCGGAAACCGATAAATGCTGTGTACGACATTGCCCTTATCTACGATCCAATAATCCAGTCCCGCCTTTGCCGCTTCGATGCCCACCGTAAGGCCCGCTGGACCAGCCCCTATGACGATGAGTGTGGTGTCTTCCATTCGTTTCGGTATAAAATCTTACACCTGCAAAGTTACACGCCCATTATCGGTACGTCGCCTGGATTACCCCAAAAACAACAACGGCATCGAAGAGAATTTCCTTAGCTTTACTGACCATTTATCAGTCTACGCCTATGGGCAAAAGCAGTCGGCGACCGCCGTTGCCAAGGGTTTTTATCCAGCGCATGGACGCGCTCCTCGGAGCGGAAGCGAGCGATTTCTTCGACGCCCTGGAGTCTGAACCCCAGGTGGCCGTACGACTACATCCCGAAAAATGGGCACGTACCGGGCTTTCGCCACAGGAGCACTTTCCCATAGCGGAGGACGTCCCCTGGTGTGCCAACGCCTATCTGTTGGAAGAACGAGTGGCGTTTTGGCAAGACCCCTTGCTCTTTGGCGGAGCCTACTACGTGTCTGAGCCTTCGGGACTGATCGTCACCGAAATTTTTCGACGCTACGGGCATCCTCAGGCACTTGTAGCCGATACGTGCGCAGCGCCCGGGGGAAAGACCTTGCAGATAGCATCTCTACTCGATGGGGGACTCATCGCCGCAGCCGAGGCGGCGCCTTCGCGATACAGTGCATTGGTCGAAAACGTCGAACGTTGGGGGTACTGTCACCAGGTGCTCCTACGTGCCGACAGTCGCGCCTTCCTGTCGCTGCCCAACACCTTTGATTTCGTCATCGTCGACGCTCCCTGCTCAGGAGAGGGTATGTTCCGCAAAGACCCCCATGCGCGTCGACACTGGAGACCACAGCTCTGCCACCAACTGCCCAGAGTGCAGCGCACTATCCTCGCCCATGCCTTGTACACCCTTCGTCCCGGAGGGTATTTGCTGTATTCGACTTGTACTTTTGCTCCGGAGGAAAACGAGCTCAACATTCAGTGGTTGGTAGATGCATTCCCCGGCGCCGTGGAGAGCGTCGCCATCGACTTCCCCACAGAATGGGGCATCGTTGAGGGCCTGAAGCATTACAAAGACACGCGCATGCGGGTACAGACCTACCGCATGTATCCCCATCGCGTGCGGGGAGAGGGCTTTTTCTTCGCCCTTATGCGCAAGACGGCCTCCATCGCTCTGCCCTCACCGGCCCACAAACAAGGCAAGACTACCTGGTCGGTGGCATCCTGCAAAGCACCTTATTCCCTGCCGAATCGACCCCTCGTCGCACTTGGCGATCGCTGGTTTGTCGCCGACGACACCCTCATCGAACACATGCCCACCCTTTCCCAGGCACCGATCCGCCAGGTGGGGCAGCAGTTGGGGATCTGTGCCCAACAAAAGCCGCCGCACGCTCTGGCTCTCCTCTCACCACCCATCGACGCACCACACATCGCCCTCACCTATGACGAAGCTCTGCGCTTCTTACGCGGCGAAACACCTCATTCCATCGATGGCGATTACGTCTTGGCGCAGTACCGCAATATCGCTCTGGGATGGCTCTACCGCAGTGGCTCTCCGCCGAAGACCAAAAACGCATTACCTCGACCGTACCGTCTGCGGAAAGTGCCTGTGCTCCGCTAAGCCCCTGTAAGGAAGCTGGGCTCGATCGTTTCGACTACAGTGATCAAAGCTGGAGGTACGTGGCGTGTGCAGCTATTCCTCGTCTCTCTTGTGATGCGATGGTCGATGTGGTCGATGGGGCGGCTTGTGCCGGGAGTTTTGCCCACCACGCCTGGGTGGTGCTTGATCCCTGGCCGGCGTACGACGATGGGCATTTCTTGACTCCACCGCTGCGGGTTTTTTATCCTCTTCCTTAGGGATGAGGGCCTTGGCTGAGAGGCGGTACCTTCCGGTCTTCTCGTCGATATCCAGAATTTTTATCCGCACCGAGTCGCCTTCTTTGAAGTAATCTTCGATATTTTCGATGCGGTGGTGTGCGATTTCAGAGATGTGGAGAAGTCCACTCTTGCCCATGAAGTTGACAAACACGCCGTAGGGCATCACACTGACCACCTTGCCCTCGTAGATATCGCCCACCTCGGGAGTAAAGGCGATTTTGAGGATGAGCTCCTTGGCTTTTTGGATGTTTTCCTTGTTGGAGCTGGCAATCTGGACGACGCCTTTGTCGTCTTTTTCCTCGATGGAGATGGTCGTGTCCGTATCTGCTTGAATCTCCTGAATGATTTTGCCACCAGGCCCAATGACAGCACCAATAAAGGACTTGTCGATGGTAAACTCTTCGATGCGCGGTGCGTGTTCTTTGAGGTCCGGACGCGGTTGGGAGATTTCTCGATCGAGGTGATCGAGTATGTAGAGGCGTCCGCGTCGGGCTTGTTCGAGGGCTTTGGCGAGCAATTCGTACGAGAGGCCTTCGATCTTGATATCCATTTGGCACGCTGTAATGCCCTCGCGCGTACCCGTGACTTTGAAATCCATGTCTCCCAAGGCGTCTTCATCGCCGAGGATATCGGATAAAATGGCTACCTTATCCCCTTCGGTGATGAGTCCCATGGCGATTCCCGAGACGTTTTTCTTCACCGGCACACCGGCATCCATCAAAGCAAGGGAAGAGGCGCAGACGGTAGCCATCGACGACGATCCGTTGGAAGACATCACATCGGCCACGATGCGAATGGTATAGGGGAAATCATCGGGTAGCACGGGCAACAATGCCCTTTTTGCAAGGTTGGCGTGCCCGATTTCACGACGTCCCGGAGCTCGTAACGGCTTGACCTCTCCCACCGAATAGCCGGGGAAGTTGTAGTGGAGAATAAAATCTTCGTACGTCATCTCCAGGGCCGTATCCCGCAGAAGTTGGTCCTGCTTCGTGCCCAAAGTCAGCGATGCCAATACCTGCGTCTCTCCACGCGTGAAGACGGCAGAGCCGTGTGTAGCGGGGAGGTAATCGATTTCGGTCCAGATGGGGCGAATTTCATCGTATTTGCGTCCGTCTAAGCGCACGCCCTCTTCGAGGATCATCTTTCGGATGAGCTCTTTTTTGATCTTTTCAAACTTGGCGCGGATGTAAGACTCTCGCGAGGCCATCCATTCTTCTCCGCGCTCTGCCTTCCACTGTTCGACGAGCTCGTCGATGATGCGCTGCCACCCCTGGCGTCGCGGCTTTTTTGGTAGTGCCTTGTGGGCTATGTCCAATATGGGCTCTGCAACGGCATTGTAGATTTCCTCGTCGAGATGAGGATCGCTCTCTGCTTCGGGCACTTCGCGCTTTTGCAGCGCCTTTTCGCCTACCAGCTGGGCCAACTCATGCTGCGCTTTGATCTGCACTTTGATGGCTTCGTGCCCTACCCGCATGGCTTCCATGAGATCTTCCTCGCTGCACTCATTCATCTTGCCCTCCACCATGAGGATGTCCGATTCGGTAGCGGCGACGATGATGTCCATGTCTGCATTTTTAAGGGCGCTACGCGTGGGATTGACGACATACGATCCGTCAATACGTGCGACACGCACCTCCGAAATGGGACCACCCCACGGAATATCGGATACCCAGAGGGCCGCAGAGGCAGCCAAGGCCGCAAAAGCATCGGGGAGGGTTTCCTCATCGCCCGAAATGAGGTTGATGGTGATCTGCGTCTCATTGCGGTATTCGTCGGGAAAGAGCGGTCGAATCGCTCGGTCGACCAGGCGGCTGACCAATACCTCGTAATCCGAAAGGCGAGCCTCGCGACGGAAAAAATTACCCGGGATGCGTCCCGATGCCGCAAATTTCTCCTGATAGTCGACAAACAAGGGGAAAAAGTCCAAGCCCTCCGTGGGCTTCGTCGCCGATACTGCAGAGGCAAAGAGCATGGTCTTGCCACACCGCAAAATGACAGCTCCGTCAGCTTGACCCGCTATCTTGCCCGTCTCAAGCACGACTTCACGCCCATCGGGCAATTGGAAGGAAGCCTTTAATGGTTCTTTGTTCATGACGAAAAGATTTTAACTCATCAAGCAACAACACACTTTGCCTGATGCTTCTCCAATCCCGGGCTGTTACGGAGCTATGGCTGGGGGTATGCCTATCGACCAAACAAGCAATCGCACAAAAGCTGTGCGCTATTTTCTCAATCCCAATTTTTGAACGATATTTCGATATCGCTCGATATCCTTCTTGGCCAGATATCGCAACATGCGCCTGCGCTTACCAACCAGTTGCAATAATGCGCGCTTACAGCTGAAATCCTTTTTGTGTTGACGCAGGTGCTCGGAGAGCTTTTGTATGCGATAGGTAAACAGTGCTATCTGGCCCTCTATAGAGCCGGTATTCTTCGGATCACCGGCGTACTCTTTAAAGATTTCCTCTACTTTTTCCTTGCTCATATAGACACCCATTCCCGTAACAATATTGACTGCTATTCAAAAAAGCGGTGCAAAGGTATGTATTTTTTCACATTCTTCAAACCGCATTGCCCTCCAATTGTTTACGACTTCCCCTTTTCGGCTTCCTTTAAGGCGTCTGTCATTTCCTTGGAGACCGTCGACCGAAGCACGCGCACAAAGGTCTTATTGTCGATCTGCAGCTCGACGATATGAGGCTCGACTTTGTTGACCTTGCCGATTATACCGCTGGAAGTGACCACCCGGTCGCCTTTGTTGAGCCCAGAGACAAAACGCTGCTGCTCGCGCTGCCGCTTCGCCTGCGGGCGTATAAAGAAAAAGTAAAAAATCATCAAGATCAATCCAAAAAACACTACATTGGTCGTAAATGGATCCATTGCTACCGTTTTATTCCTTGTACACCCTTCCTCGAAGGTAGAAAAAACGCCGCTTCGGCTTTGCATGCAAATATAACTCTACTTTTTTGACAAATGTGCCCGTGTCCAGCATATCGGTGTACAGGTGAATGGGTATGACTCCACCCTCCTGCGGATAAAATACCTCCTTCGGACATTCCGAAGTCGTACAACCACATTCTGCCTTGCACTGTAAGACGACGATCGGCGCATCCCCCTCCACTGAAAAGGGCACCTCTATGCGCACCTGCTTACCAACAGGCACATCACCAATGTCCAGCGTATCTTGCGCCAACACCATTGTCCCCACGGGATCTTCAGCATCGGGATCCGACAGCGTTGCGCGCATCTCTACCAGCTCCGACAGTGGGTGTCGATCCGACTTGACGCGTATCCGATATCCCTCACGACATGCCAACAACACACCCATCATCAAAAGACCCAATAATCCCAAATTACAACACCTTCGCAACATCGTATGTCGAAGTTATTCAAACTCTTCAATAGCTCAAAGGGCCCAAAGCCGATTATGTTCACCTACCCTCCAACATTTCACACATTGCTCTAATATGTATAAAATGGTACGATTTTGGTGATACATTTCTGTGTCAAGGGACAAAGGACATATGAAAAAACCATGAATATAAAAAATCATCGCCTATTGCTTTGTCAATCTACCCATCCGCCGTACCTTTGCGGTACCCCAGCGAACCGATCGCACAGCATCGAGAGTCTAAAAGGAGCTATGCCTTTTAGACTTTTTTATTTTATACCCATTCGGTCTTTTACATAGTGCATTGAATTAATCACAATCGTCATGCTCATTGTATTGATTGTGTTTTTGATACTCGTCATCACCTTTCTTCCCCTTGTACTTTGGCCTGGGAAAAAGGGCAGGAGGATTTACTGATGCCCCACTACGAAGCTGAGGTGATCGTTGTCTTAAGTATGCGTATCTTTGCCGTCGTTTTAGAGGCGAATTATCGTGACCATGGTCATAGGAGTATTACACGAACCCTCCCAAGAGACGCGCGTTGCCCTGGTGCCCGATGAGGTGGAAAAGTTGCGACAACTCGATGTCGAGGCAGTTTGGGTAGAAAGCGGTTCTGGCCAAGGGGCATTTTACAGTGATGAAGACTATCGATTGAAGGGAGCTGAAATAAAAGGGCGCAGTGAGATTTTGGCGCAGGCCGATATCGTCATTGGCATCTTTCCTCCCAAGCCAGATGAATTGGATGCACTGCGGCCCGAGACGGCCCTCATTGCGCAGTTTGACCCCCTGCGCCACAAAGACTGGATCGATATCCTGGTGTCCAAAAACCTGACGAGTTTTAGCATGGATTTGATACCACGCACCACGCGTGCCCAATCCATGGACGTACTCTCGTCGCAGGCATCGGTAGCGGGATACGTCTCTGTACTTTTGGCGGGGTCGATGCTTCCGCGTTTCATGCCGTTGATGATGACCGCTGCCGGCACCATCAAACCGGCGAAAGTATTGGTATTGGGCGCTGGCGTAGCGGGGCTACAAGCCATTGCCACGGCTCGGCGCTTAGGCGCAACAGTGGAGGCGTTTGACGTGCGCAAAGCAGCAAAAGAAGAAGTGCTCAGCCTGGGAGCTAAATTTATCGAAGTGGAGGGTGCACGCGACGAAGAGACCGCCGGCGGTTATGCCGTCGAACAAAGCGAAGAATTCCTCAGGCGCCAAAAGGCCATGGTCCAGGAACACGCATCCCGTGCCGACATCCTCATCACTACCGCCCAGATACCCGGACGCCCGGCACCCAAACTCGTCACCGAAGACACCGTCCGAAACATGCCCAAAGGCGCAGTAATCGTCGACATGGCTGCCGCCACAGGCGGCAACTGCGCCCTGACCGAAGACGGCAAGACCATCAACGTCGATGGCGTGACACTCATCGGTGATTCCTACCTGCCGCGACGCCTTCCACAAGACGCATCGCGCATGTACAGCCGCAACATCTTCGCATTTGTAAAACTCCTCATCTCCGAAGGAACGCTGCACCTCAACTTCGAAGACGATATCGTGCAAGCTACTTGCTTGACACATAGTGGTAAAGTCGTCAGCCAGCGCGTACGTCAATTTCACCAAATCGATTGAGCAATGGATTGGATCATCGACTATTTCATACAAAACAGGGATTTTATCTTCCTCCTCATCATGATGATTTTTTTGGGCATAGAGGTCATTTCGCACGTGCCCGCCATCTTGCATACTCCTCTCATGTCAGGAGCCAATGCCATTCACGGAGTGGTGATCATCGGCTCTATCCTCATCATGGGATACAGTGACAGTGACGATTACCTGTCGTTGGGCTTGGGATTTCTCGCTGTGGTGCTCGGAACGCTCAATGTGGTCGGTGGCTTTGTCGTCACCAATCGCATGTTGGAGATGTTTAAGAAAAAGCGCTCGAAGTAGTCATGTGGAATACATTTATCGTAGAAGGTGGGTATCTCATTGGGGCAGTGACTTTTGTGCTGGGCCTCAAAATGCTCAGTCATCCTGAGACGGCGCGTCGGGGCAATCTCCTCGCCGCCTTTGGCATGGCACTGGCTATAGCAGTGACGTTGTTTTTTTACCGCAGAGACGGTCAGCCGGTCGGCAACCTGCCGTGGATATTGTTGGCTATGGCCATCGGCACCGTCATCGGATGGTGGATGGCCGTCAAAGTCAAAATGACAGCCATGCCCCAGATGGTGTCGTTTTTCAACGGCATGGGCGGCGCCTGCGCCGCTCTCATCTCATTGGTCGAGTATAAGGCCCATCCCCAACACGAATTGGGCTTCCTGCTGAGCATCTTCCTGGGGCTCGTCATCGGCTCAGTATCGTTTAGCGGCAGTATGGTGGCCTATCTCAAACTCGAGGGAAAGGTGGGAAACGCCCATCATCCCGTATTGCGCGTGCTCAATGTCCTGGTGTTGATCGGCATCCTCGCCTTAATCGTCGTCGGTGCCCTTGGTCTGGAGCCCTTCGGAGAGGGCAATTTGCCGTGGGTACTCTTTGTCATTGCCCTCCTCTACGGAGTGATGTTTGTCATGCCCATTGGGGGTGCCGATATGCCCGTAGTCATCTCGCTGCTCAACTCCTTTACGGGAGTGGCTGCAGCGATGGGGGGATTTTTGTACGACAATATGATCATGCTGACGGGCGGTATTTTGGTCGGCAGCGCCGGTACGATCTTGACCATACTGATGACTCGGGCCATGAACCGCTCACTGCTCAACGTCCTGGTAGGGGCCTTTGGAGGAGCAGGTGCTGCTGCTGCGGTCAAGGATGGAGATAAAACGATCAAGGAGATTTCCATTCCCGATGCAGCTATTATGCTGGCATACTCACAGCGGGTGGCCATCATCCCGGGTTATGGTCTCGCCGTGGCGCAAGCACAACACGCCTGCCATGATCTCGAAAAAGCACTCGAAGAAAAAGGTGTCGAAGTGTATTACGCCATTCATCCCGTTGCTGGCCGCATGCCCGGCCATATGAACGTGCTCCTCGCCGAAGCCGATGTGCCCTACGACAAGCTCCTCGAAGCCGAACAGGCCAACGAGCTGCTGCCCCAAACCGACGTGGCCATCGTCGTCGGCGCCAACGACGTGGTCAATCCACTGGCAGAAACCGACCCGACAAGCCCCATCGCAGGCATGCCCGTCATCCGCGCCTGGGAAGCCAAACGCGTCATCGTCATCAAACGAAGCCTGCGCCCCGGCTACGCCAAAATCGACAACCCACTTTTCTATATGGACAACACCTACATGTTGTTCAACGATGCAAAAAAAGCACTCTCAGAATTGGTCCTCGAAGTCAAACAGGCTTGATAAAAATACCCGTACCTTTGCCCCATCGCTATATAACCAAATCACTGAACGATGAAACGTTCTGGGACAAATCCTGCACACGGCTCTTGCCATCTTCCAGACCCTTCCCAAACCAACCATTCCTACCACAACCTCCTGCCCGAACAGTGGATAGAACTCACCATCCTCAACCACATGGGGTGCCTCTCCGATACGGGGGCGCTCGTCGTACATACCGGCAAGTTTACCGGAAGAGCTCCTAAGGACCGCTTTATCGTACGAGATGAAGTGACCCAGGATACAGTAGACTGGAACGACATCAACAAACCTTTAGACCCATCCCACTTCGATCGACTGGACCAGGACATGCGAGCCTATGCCAGAGAGCGGTCACTCTATATAAAAGACGGCTACGTGTGTGCCAACCCGCGCTACCGTACCAATGTCCGCCTCATTGCGCAATATCCGTGGAGCGCACTCTTTGCACACAACATGTTTTTGCGCCCTACACCCGAGGAATTGAAAGACTTCCAACCCGAGTGGGAAATACTCTGTTTGCCAGAGTTTGAAGCAGATAGCTCCGTACACGGCACCCCTAGAGGCAATTTTACCATCATCAACTTTTCCAAACGACGCATACTCATTGGAGGGTCGGCCTACACCGGCGAAATCAAGAAGAGCGTCTTTTCGGCGCTCAATTTCATCTTGCCCCAGCAGTACAACGTACTGAGCATGCACTGCTCAGCCACCGCGGGCGAAAGTGGCGACGTGGCAATCTACTTTGGCCTCAGCGGTACGGGCAAAACCACGCTTTCGGCCGACCCCAATCGCTACCTCATCGGCGATGACGAACACGGCTGGTCCGATGAGGGCGTCTTCAACTTCGAAGGCGGATGCTATGCCAAGGTCATCCACCTCGACCCCGAAAAAGAGCCCTCGATCTATCAGGCCATACGCCACGGTGCCTTGCTCGAAAACATCGTCTTCAAACCCAACAGCCGCACCCCCGATTACGACAACAGCGCCATTACGGAAAACACGCGCGTGTCGTATCCCATCCACTTTATTCCCCGCATCGCTAAAGGTCTACAGGGCGGCCATCCGAAACACATCTTTTTCCTCACTGCCGATGCTTTTGGCGTGCTGCCCCCCATTGCAAAACTCACTCCCGCCCAAGCCATGTACTATTTCATATCGGGATATACCGCCAAAGTAGCCGGCACCGAACAGGGCATCGACGAGCCCCAGGCCACCTTTTCCGCATGCTTTGGCGCACCCTTTATGCCGTTACATCCCACCGTCTACGCCCGTATGCTCCGAGAGCGAATCCAAAAACACCACACCCGCGTTTGGCTCGTCAATACCGGGTGGATCCACGGCCCCTACGGCAAGGGTAAGCGCATCGACCTCCCCTACACCCGAGCGCTCATCAACGCCGCCCTCGACGGCACCTTGGATAAGGTACCCTATGAAAAACTCGACATATTCCACCTCGACATCCCGACGACTTGTCCCGGCATACCCGACCACATCCTCCACCCCGTGCGCAGCTGGGGCAATGCATCCGACTACTATGCGCAAGCCAATAAATTGGCCGAAAAATTCGTTGAAAACTTTCGAAAGTACGAAGCACTTGCCGACAGGGAAGTGCTCGAGGCAGCACCAAAACCCATTGTCTCAAAGAACTCTCATGTATGAAATGGCCACACGTCCGTCCTACTTTAGGTAATACAGCCGCACAAGTCGCCTTCTTGCTCCTATCCCTCTGGATGCCCATGGCTTTGTCTGCTCAAGGCATCGAATTTATTCACGACTGGGACGAGGCGCTCCGCCTTGCCAAAAAACACAACAAGCCCATCTTCGTCGATGCCTATGCCAGCTGGTGCGGACCGTGCAAGCGCTTGGCCAAAAGGATTTTTCCCCTCCCCGAAGTCGGAAGCTACTTCAACCAGCACTTCATAAACGTCAAACTCGACATGGAAAAGCCGGAGGGCAGACCCTTCCGCCAAAAATACCCCGTGCGCGTATTCCCCACCCTCTATTTCATCGACCCCAACGGCGAAGTACTCCACATGGTACGCGGGGCCCCTCGCACCGCCGAAGCACTCATCAACCAAGCGCGCATCGCCGTTGAACGCTTCAACCCCGCCGATGACCTGATGAAAAAATTCGAACAGGGCGAAGACGATCCCGACTTTCTCCTCCAACTCGTCCAGGCACTCCGCGAATCCGACCAACCCACCGGCAAAGTCGTCTACGCCTACCTCCGTGCCGTTCCCAATATCTCGACCGAACGCGACTACCGCTTCATCTACGAAGCAACCGGCGACTGCGACTCCAAAGCCTTCGAACTCTATAGCCAACACGCTAAACACATCAAAGCCCTCGTAGGAGAAGAGGCCTTCACACAACGCACCCTCGAAGCGTGTTCAAAAACCGTCCGTAAGGCCATAGAATACAAAAGCACCGACCTGCTACACCAAGCCATTACCGCAGCCAAAGACCTCCTCGGAAAAGAAGCAGAACCACACACCTACCACTGGCAACTCGACTATTACGCCCAGACCAAAAATACCTCGGAATTTCTCAAAGTAGCCGATGCATACTTCCGCAAATACACCAAAGACAATTTCCATCGGCAATACCTCCTCGCCAAACGCGTGCACTCGGGGTTTCCCAACGACAAAAACGCCCTTAAAAGCGCCCTCAAATACCTCAAAAATCCTCTCAAAAAAAGCGGTAGACCCGAATACTTCCTCCTCGCTGCTACAATCTACAAAGAGCTGGGCGACGTACAAAAGGCCAAGGCCCTCGCCCAACAGGCCCTCCAGCTCGCCAGCGAATACGGAGAAAAAGTCACACCGTATCAACAATTCCTCCAAGGCCTGAAATAGACAGAGCAATGCGTTACTTTGCCGAGATCATCATCATGCCCAAGAAAGAACTCCTCGACCCACAGGGCAACACGGTCAAAAACAACCTGCACCTCCTCCAAATTGACAGCGTCATCGAGGTGCGCATCGGCAAATGCATCCACATGCAGCTGGAAGCTAATGACCGTGACGAAGCCACTCACATCGTCGAAAAGGCCTGCTCTGAGCTCCTCGCCAATCCCATCATCGAAGAGTACACCTACCGCCTACGCGAGCTGTCAAACTCCGAACAGTGCTCTTCGTAGTGTCGACGCCCATCGGGCATCTGGAAGACATTACCTTGAGAGCTCTTCATACACTGCGCCAGGTCGAGCTCATCTTGTGCGAAGACACCCGTACGACGATGAAATTACTTCGCAAATACGATATTCACACGCCTATAAAATCGTACCACGCCTTTAACGAACACCGCCTCCTGCCTTCCATACTTCGGCGGCTACAAGCGGGTGAGCGCATCGCCTTGGTCACCGACGCTGGGACCCCTGCCGTCTCCGATCCCGGCTACCTGCTCCTGCGCACTTGCATCGAACACGACATTCCCATTGATGTCGTGCCGGGGCCATCGGCCTTTCTCGTCGCGCTGTTGGTCTCAGGCTTTCCACCCCAGCCCTTTCACTTCGAGGGCTTCCTGCCCCGTCGCAAAGGGCGCAAAAAGCGCCTCGAATACCTGTCCGAAGTACCACACACCATCGTTATCTACGAATCCCCCCACCGCCTGCAGAAATGCCTGGCAGAACTGATCCAATACCTCGGCCGTGAACGCCGTGCAGCCATCTGTCGCGAACTGACCAAAGTACACCAACAAGTCGTCCGCAATACGCTTCAAGCACTGTATGAAATGGTTGATCAAGGTGAAATACCCTCAAAAGGCGAATTTACCCTCGTCATCGGTCCGAAGTAAACCCTTCGCCCTTTAGAAGAGGCGTAAAATTTCATACCTTAGGGAAAAAAATGTACCGCCCGCTCGTCGTTCCCTTACTTGTCGCCTATATCTGCATGGGCCTCTCCGTACGTAGCCAAAATGCCCTTTTGCGCCTTGGCCACCCCGAGCGCACCGAGACTATTTCGGGTATCACATCCACTCCTCAGGGAGGTTGGGTACTATGCGGGTATACCGATGCTTTTGACGATACCCCACAGGGCGATGCCATCCTTATACGGCTCGACAGTCACCTCAGCTTTGAGGACGCGGTGAGCATCGGCACCCCCTATGAGGATATGCTTATCGACATCCAACAGGATTTCCACAGAGGGTACTACGCCGTCGGATGGACAAAATCTCCTCGTAGCGATTACGACGGTTGGATAGTACGGCTGGGCGAGGCCCTCGACACAGTGTGGATGATTCGCATCGGTGGTGCCAGTACTGATCAGCTGTGGACCGTCCTACCTACCTTCAACGGGTGCATCGCGATCGGCAGTACTCGCTCATGGGGCTCTGGCCAGACCGATGCGTGGGTACTCTTTGTAGACTCCTCTGGTACAGTATACCGCAACTTCACCTATGGCTCCACCAGCGACGACGCCCCCGAAAACGATTACGAAGAAGCCGTGGCAAGGGGCATCCTCGATAGTGATGGACGGTTAGTGCTCACCTCGCTGACCAATGCATTCGATAACGATCTGTATCACATATGGCTGACCATCATCGACACTGCTACGGGCGATATCCTCTACCAATACGCCTATCCCCATGACGACGAATCCTCCGTATGGCACATCGGCGAAATGCCCAACGACCGAGGATATCTCCTCCCCGGCACACTTGTCGATCCCGAAAGCGGTGAAGCACGCCTATGGCTTGCGCATCTCGACACCAGCGGTCGGCTGCTCCAACAGCAATGGTACGACTTCCCGAATCACTGGGAAGAAGTGTTTTACATCTACACGACCCGGAAGCGGTGCTATCTCGCCGCCTATCTCGACGACGGCCGTGGCAAATGGCGATCCTTACTGCTGGGACTGCGCAATATCAATGCCATCGATTTTGCCCTCGCCTTTAAAATAAATGATCTCGATTGGCTCTCTGTCGTGACTGCAGATGCGGGCGGCAATCCCATCTGGGTCGGTGTCACCACCGATACGGTGCGCTGGAACATGGATGTGAGCATAGCGCGCATTACAGACGTTGATCCACTGCATTGTACAGCGTTTCAGAGCCAAACACTCTACCGCTCCCCTGCTAATCTCTCCCTTGCACCGCTATCCTTCGTCAAAAAAGCCCATCCCATTGCCTATCTGCCCGTGCACTGTACCATCGAGCATGCCGATTTGCCCTCAACATGGTTTTGTCGACCCACGAAGACAAAAGATTCCCCCACCGGCACGTCCTGCAACGAGCGGTCTACCCTTTATCACGTGATCCGCACAAACTCTTCCACGCTTGCGATTGATGTAATGGGGCATAAAATCAAAGGCGCACCATTTCATACGCCAACTCCTCCCCTTCTATATCTCAGTGGTCTGCGTGGTAGCCTTTGGGGACGCCTGCACAAGCAGAAATCCATTTGTCCTGAACGCCGTTAATCGGCTTTGGCCATCAGCTGCTCGACCTCTGTCGAGGTAATCCACTTGCCGTGCTGACGTATCCAAGCCATCCATTGCCGATAGGTGGGATGCGATTGGAGTGTGGCGGCGTTGCCTGTGACGATGAGCTTGGTCTTTGCTCGGGTGATGGCGACGTTCAATCGACGTAAATCGCTCAAAAAGCCGATCTCACCACGCAGATTGGAGCGCACCAGGCTCAGCAAAATGACTTCTTTTTCGCGTCCCTGAAAGCCGTCGACGGTGTGAATTTCGACATCGGTGTGTGCGCAGAGACGGCGCAAAAGCGCTACCTGCTCTTCATAGGGGCTGATCACGCCAATATCACGAGGAGCCAGGCCGAGCTGTAGGCCGTCCATCAAAGCCATGTGTAACCATTGGGCCTCCGCCGCATTGTAGTAGGAGGTCTGTCCACGTCGGCGCTTTTCGCTGTCGGGCGGCGTATCTAGCCAGACGAGCGGCACTTCGGGATCCCAAAGGGCGTGCGTCAGTGCACTGGGGCTATCGGGCCATCGAAAATCTGGGTAGTCCATCAATGTGCGTTGTGCCACCGACGGAGCAGCGCGCAGCTTTCCACTGTAAAAGGCCTGCGATGGAAATGCCATGAGGCGTTCGTGCATGCGGTACTGAATGGTCAACATCTGGGATGCTTCGTCTCCATAGCGTTCCATGCAGCGTTCAAAGAGCGTGCGACTCAGATGCTCCCATGCTTCGCGGGCCAAAACAGTCGGCGGCAGCTGTCTATGGTCGCCCGCCAGTACGTAACGCTTCGACTTGAGCATGGGTATCAGGCAGGCAGGCTCTAAACTCTGTGTCGCCTCATCGATGACCACCACATCGAAGTGCTGACCGTCCAACCAGTCGTGACCAGCACCGATATTGGTGGCACATACCACCTCCGCCTGGCGGATGATGTCGGCGATGATGCGGCGCTCCAGCTCTTGCCACTGTTGTTGGAGGGGCTCGATGGTCTGTTGGATTTCGATCCATTGGGCCATCTGGCGAAATACTTCTGGCCGCACGCCGCGGAATGCCCTACCCGACTTTGCCTTCTCGAGTATTTGCGCATCGCTCAACCCCCGGCGCCAACGCTGCGTAGGTGCCTGCCACCGATTGCGCTCGTGGTAGAGCGCATCGAGCCTTTCGCGCAATGCGCGAAGCTCGCCGTAGCGGTCGTGTCTGGTCATCAGATGCGTCAAACTGTGCTCTTCAAGCGCCGGCAACATCTTGGCGGGATGCCCCAGGCGCACTATCCGAAGCCCTCGCAAGATGAGGCGTTCGGCGAGATTGTCGACCGCTACGTTGGAATCTGCACACGCGAGCACACGCTGCCCGTTGCGACACTGCGCTTCGATCAAAGCCGCTACTGTGGTAGTCTTACCCGTGCCGGGGGGACCGTGAATGAGATACAAGGGTGCTGTAGCCAACGCCCCATGCACTGCCGATTGTTGCGAAGCATTTAATTCCGACATAGGGTCTACAAGGGATGCCTCGCTCCGATGGATGCGGGCCTTACCGAGTACAATCTGCCGCAGCGTATCGTGCGACCTTAAAGATTGCAAGGCCTCGTCCATGCGCTGAAAGGGCAGGTCGTTGACAAACAGATCCAAGCGTATCCCGCGGCCGAAGGCATAGCGCGGCACGACATCGCTGAAGCCCACGACGATGACAAACTTGCTCTTTTGCAATACGGTACCCGTCACCTCCTTGCCCGTGGGATTGCCCCTGCTGACCAACACGACGTCACCCACCTTGATCTCCGTAGGAGGGAGGGGACCCGCTCCGCTGTATTTGACCAGATATAGGCCTAAGGGATCCCTACCTGCTCGGCGCCCCATGAGGTGGAGAATGGCACGCCCGCGATTGGCACGTTCCTGACCACTTAGCCGACGTATTTCATCGAGGTGAAATCGAATCTGTGCCTCCCGCTCAATCTTCAACCACCTGCGAAAGTATTGCACATACTCCCGCACCTCAGACCAAAGCTGCACATCACCGTCTTTTCGCCCATGTAGCTTCATCTCGACGATTTATGAAATGGTCGAACATCCGTATTTCAACCGGCACTCTTATCCTCCGTCCATTGTACACAAGATCCAAACATTGCAGTTGCCTTTCACACTTGAAAAGCAAATCACACTGCGAAGGTGCAACTTTATGACAAGCCAAATGGGTTTTGAGGGTAAAATCAAAAATTTTATTGACCCATGACGACAGTACAAGATGTCAAGCCAGCCGATGTACTTCAAGCCCTCATAGATTCACTGCAGTTGGGGCAACCGCAGACCCACCGCAACATGACGGTTATTCCCCTCTTTGGAACGACCTTTGATGCCTTGGACTACGCCTTGGGAGAAAGTCTGATGAAAAAAGGCCTGCTGAGCTTTACCGAAGTGTCGGAGTCCGGATCGGTGGGACATCTCCTCGCCCACAATACCTCCTCCCAAAAGGCCCTCCTCATCGAAGGTGAAGAGCTCCGTGGGGCAAAGCAAAACCGCACCATCAACACGACCGTGCTGCTCAAAGAACAAAGCAAAACTGTCATCCCCGTCACCTGCACCGAGCGCAACCGCTGGTCGTATCGACACCGTAGAGCCCCATTCAGAGAAGTTTTCGAACACGACCGACACCAAAGAGATTTACGCACGAGAGCAGCACAGCGCCAGATTAGGCGTTTGCGATCCACTATCCGACAATTGGAACAAGCTATCCTACAAGCCAGACAAATGCGCGAGCGTCTGATCCATGTAATTGAAGCCGATAGCGATTATGACCCTCACGAAGACCAACTCCAGATGATCAACGATTTCATACGCCAAAACGAACAATACCTGCAGACAATTCGGGAACGGTTGCGACAAATTCAATTGATGCAGACCACTGATGCTGACAATTTCTATGATGACAGATACAGTGAAAGTCGAAGGATGGAATACGACGACTACGTGAGCCATCGCATGCGCCGTCTCATCAATGAATCTGTCTCGCAAAGTCTGCTCCACTCGAGCATGCCCCGTGCAAACCAACACCGCATGTGGAGGGAAATTGATGACTACATGGCGGCTTACAAAATGGATATTCCCACAAGCGCATTTTCAGAGGTCAAACACCGAGTGAAATCCAGATATGAGGATTATCTCGATGCCTATCATTGTCAAGAGGATCAAATCGGTGCCCTCATACTCCTCGACGGAGCGAACATCAGCTTGCAAATACTTCCACACAAGGGCAAGTTTTCACACGTCTTCGATAAGTTTGTCAGTAGCCATGCTTTGGATGCCTCCCTTCACGCCAAACGCCACCCCACCACCAAAGTCCTCTCGGATGAAGAGGCGCTTGAGCTTGCCAACGACTTTATCCGCAGCATTTCTCAGTCAAAAATGGTGGCCAATCCAGCGGTAGCACTGGGAGTCGACATACGCTTCATGCATCACCAAGCCGGCGGCTCAGCACTGGTCTACGAAGACGAACCCGTCTATCTGTTTTGTTACTCGCGCAATTAAAATGGTAGGCAAATGCAAATCACCTCAACCCACACCGCTACTTCCACCTCTTAAAATCCTTTACACCGACCTCATCCGGCAAGACCAAGGCTGCCCGATCACTCCCCGTGGTCGGGTCAGGCCTTGGCGTTTTTTTTTCATACATTCCTGTCAATTTCATGGTAGAGAGCCCGCCGATCGGCGTATCTTTATCCCAAACAGCACATCATGGACCGAAGGCAGTTTATTGGCGACAGTCTGAGTGCGGGCATGGCACTGCTCGGTTGGAGACACATCGAACGCCTGACCGAGGAGCTTACGGGACTATTACCACCCCAACCAATGTCTCTTGAGCCGGAGGAGTCTTTTTGGCGGGAGGTCAAAGCTGCGTATACGGTGAGTCCGCACATTCTCAATCTCAACAACGGGGGAGTCAGCCCGCAGCCCCGCATTGTCCAGCGCGCCGTAGAGCGCTACCATCAGTTTAGCAACGAGCTGCCCTCCCACTACATGTGGCATATATTGGGCAAAGGCCGTGAAACGGTGCGCCAACAGCTGGCGGATTTGGCCGGTTGTGATGCCGAGGAGATTGCCATTCAGCGCAATGCTACAGAGGCCTTGGAGACGATCATCTTCGGATTAAAATTGCGAGCTGGTGATGAAATTGTCGCCGCCCGACAGGATTATCCCAGCATGATCAATGCTTGGAAACAACGTGCCCACCGCGACGGCATCCGCATACGATGGGTCAACCTCCAACTGCCCTCTACCGATGAAGACTATCTCACCCGCGCCTATGTCGACCAGTTTACCGAACGCACCCGAGCCGTCCACCTCACCCATATGATCAACTGGTGTGGACAAATTTTGCCCGTACGGCGCATTGCCCGCGAGGCCCACCGACGTGGCATAGCAGTCATCGTCGACGGAGCGCAGACCTTTGCGCATATCGATTTCGACATTCCATCGCTTGAGTGCGATTACTTTGGTACAAGTCTGCACAAATGGCTTTGCGCTCCCTTTGGCACGGGCATGCTCTACGTGCGCAAGTCTAAAATTTCGTCGCTGTATCCTCTCTTTGGTGCCCCCGATGGGCCGGAGAGCACCGACATCCGAAAGTTCGAACACCTCGGCACGCGCTCCTTTGCGCTCGAGCTGGCCATAGCACAAGCCATCCAGTTGCAAAATCGCATCGGTACCCGACGCAAACATCGGCGCCTCTACGCATTGACGGACTACTGGGTGCAAGCTGTTCAGGGGCATCCCCGCATACAGATTCACACTGCGGTAGATCCAAAATGGTGTGGGGCACTGGCGCTCGTACAAGTCGATGGCCTTACCCCCAATGAGCTTTCCGCACGCCTGTTTAACCGCTACCGCATCCACACCGTGGCCATCCAATGGGAAGACATTCGCGGTGTGCGCTTCTCACCACATGTGTATACCCTTAAGGAAGACTTAGACAGATTGGTCGATGCGCTGCTCGAGATCGCTGAGCAATCCCAATGAGCCATTTAGGCTGCCTTATCGGCGAGCAGCTGACTCCTTTCGAGCTGTCGCTGCGCGTACTCTACCGTGAGCACAAAGGTGTCGGGGCGATTTGAGCCGTTGGAGGGTATTTCATACATCGCCTCTGTCATGATGGCTTCGCAGATGGAGCGCAGGCCACGTGCGCCGAGCTTGTACTCCATAGCCGTCCGCGCTATAAATCGCAAGGTCTCGTCGGGCACTTCTAAGCGCACGCCGTCGAGCTCAAACAGGTATTGGTATTGCTTGATCAGCGCATTGCGCGGTTCGGTCAATATGCGCATGAGCTCTTCTTCGCCCAGTGGATCCAGGTAGGTCAACACGGGCAATCGGCCGAGCAGTTCGGGTATGAGCCCGTACTTCTTCAAGTCTTGGTGGGTGACGTATTTGAAGAGGTTTTCCTTGTCGATGGGTGCCCGATGCTTTCCGTTATAGCCGATGACGCTGGTGTTGAGCCTTCGGGCAATGATCTTATCCAGGCCGTCAAAGGCCCCACCGCAGATGAAGAGGATGTTTTCGGTATTGATGTCGATCATGTGTTGCTCGGGGTGTTTGCGTCCTCCCTGGGGAGGCACTTTGACGACACTGCCTTCGAGGATTTTCAGGAGGGCCTGCTGGACGCCTTCGCCCGACACATCGCGCGTGATGGAGGGATTGTCGGATTTGCGAGCGATCTTGTCGATTTCGTCGATGTAGACGATGCCCTTTTCGGCCGCTTTGACATTGTAATCGCATGCCTGGAGCAGCCGTACGAGCATGCTCTCCACGTCTTCTCCCACGTAGCCGGCTTCGGTAAAGACCGTGGCATCGACTATGGCAAAGGGCACGTCTAAAAACTTGGCAATGGTCTTGGCCAATAGGGTCTTTCCCGTGCCCGTCTCGCCAACCATTAAAATGTTGGACTTCTCAAGCTCGACATCGGACTCCGATCGCTGACGGATGCGCTTGTAGTGGTTGTATACCGCTACGGCCAAATAGCGCTTGGCCTTATCCTGACCGATGACGTATTGATTGAGAAACTCGTAGATATCTCGCGGTGAAAACTCCTGGGGTTCGCGCGGTGAAAAAACGGACTCGTCGCGATTTTTTTCGGATTCGGTTACGATTTCATACGCATGCCGCACACAGCTATCGCATATATGGGCGTCGATGCCTGCGACGAGCATAGCTGTTTCATCTTGCTCTTTGCCGCAAAAAGAACAATATAAATCTTCGTCAAACATGGCTGCACTTACTCTTCGATTTCGTACTTGAGCACTTCGTCGATGATGCCGTAAGCGAGGGCTTCTTCGGCGCTCATCCAGTTGTCGCGATCGCAGTCTTCTTCGATTTTTTCGACCGTCTGACCCGTGTGGCGACTCAAGATGGCGTAGAGCTCATCGCGCATGCGCTTGATGAGGTTGTAACTGATTTCCATGTCTTTAAATTGGCCTTGCATGCCCCCAGAGGGTTGGTGAATCATCACTTTGGAATGGGGCAAGGCGGTACGCTTGCCTTTCTTGCCGGCAGCTAAGAGCACAGCACCCATCGAAGCTGCCAATCCCGTACAAATCGTCGCCACGTCGGGAGAGACGTATTGCATCGTGTCGTAGATGCCCATGCCTGCAATGACGCTCCCACCCGGACTGTTGATGTACATGTAAATATCGCGCTTGGGATCCGTCGAGTCGAGAAAGAGCAACTGCGCCTGAACGACATTGGCCACGTAGTCGTTGACGGGCACGCCTAAGAAGATGATGCGGTCCATCATCAGTCGGCTGAACACATCCATCCCCACAACATTGAGCTGGCGCTCTTCGATGACCTGTGGTGTAAATCCCCACAGCGCCGGTATCGATGCCGTCATGTATCGCTCCAGGTGCATCGACGATAACCCCAAGTGCTTGGTAGCATACTTAAAAAACTCCTTGCCGTCGCTCATTGCCTTTAATTGTATTTTTAAAACCAGCGAGCATTGAAGTGGTTCACAACGGTTACTCTTCCTCCTGTGTAGTGGGAGGCGATTGAAGTAGTGCTTCAAATTCCTGGGCCGTGATGGGCTGTTCGACCACCTTGACCTCGGCCAAGGCCTGCTTCAGTGCCTTGCGCACCATCACGGGACGGACGATGTAGCGCACCGCTTCCCGATCTTGTATGATTTTATTAAAGATGCTCATAAACTCTTCGTTGCTGAACACCAGGTATTTGGATAAAATGTGTTGTTCGACCGCTTTGAATACTTCTTCTTTAGTGAGGTCGACCTTGTACTTCGTCAAGAGAAGGTGGAGGAAATACTCCTCTACAAATTTTTTCAAAAACTCCTCCCGCCGTTTTGCTTCTTCCTCATTGGCAGGTGGATTTTCAAACACGGGCCGCGGCAGGTCGCTGTTGGCCTGGCGCAAGATTTTATACAGCTCCTCTATAGCAAGGCCCTCGGCCTTTGACTGGAAGTGTTGTTCGTAGCGCGCTCTCAATGTCTGGAGCGCTTCTTCTTCGGTGGCGATGGATTCTTCTTCACCAAAGACCGCTTTAAACAGTTCCTCGTCGACTGCAGCGGGCTGTCGCTGGGTCACTTCTGTGATCTCCGCACGAAACCACTTGCCCACCTCCTTGGCCTTTGAATCGTCCTTGATGTTGAGGACGAAGTAGCGTACACCGTCTTCGGAGAGATTGCGGAAGATGTGATACACGTCGACTCGGTCGAGCACATCGCCCTTGCGCTTGCCGAAGATGCGCTTCTTAAATTCGTCTGTGACGTTGTCCCAGGAGACGATGCGCATTTCACTGGTGTGGGGTGAGCGCTCTTCATTCGGTTCGACGATTTCGGTCAGGGCAAGACGCACCTTGCAGGTGGCATCGATGGGGATATCTACCTCTACGTCTTGGCCGTGTTCTATGCGGAGGGCTTCCCACTTCTTGGCGATATAATCATCGCCGATTTCCACCTTGTACATGGGCACTTCTGTCGAAGCATCCAGGCCCTTGAGCGGGCGCTGGGGCATGTACCACATCAAATACCGAAACGAGTAATCCTGACTCTGGTCGAGGTCGAGTTGTTCGGGTGTGATGCCCGCGAGTATGGGATCGCCGTAGAGGGGAATTTGCTCCTGCTGGAGGAAGCTGGTGAGTGCCTCGGAGCTCTTTTTGTAGATGATATCCCAGAGGATATTCTTGCCGTACCACTTTTTGATGAGCCGCATCGGCACGCGTCCTTTGCGAAAGCCCTTGATTTGTGCATTGCGCTGACTCTGTAGGAGCTTGTCTTGGTATTCGTCCCAAAAATCTTCCGGCTGGAGGGTCACCTCGACTTGGAGATCCACTGGTGACTTTTCGGTTTTTTCAATTTTCATGTATGAAATTTTACACCGATCTGCCATCGTTGGTGCGGGCGGAGGGACTCGAACCCCCACGCCTTTCGGCACCAGATCCTAAGTCTGGCGCGTCTACCAATTCCGCCACGCCCGCAATTTTATACGCACAAAGATACAGCGCTTTTTGAGCTACAATGCCCTCATCCCTCACACTCCAACGCCACCGCTCTTCTCCCCTATCACCTCCAAAAGGGGATTGCCCTCCCTCATGGGAATGCACTATCTTTGTGCGATGATTTTTCACACAATAAAGGATAACGTAGCTCTTAGATGAAAGTTTCCTACCAGTGGTTAAAAGCCCTGTTGCCCAAACTGCGGCGTCGTCCTGATCAACTTGCCGAAATACTCACAGACCTCGGCCTGGAAGTAGAAAAAGTCGAAACCTTTACGTCCATCCCGGGGCGCCTTGAGGGCGTCGTGGTGGGAAAGGTGTTGGAGTGTACGCCGCATCCCAATGCGGATAAGTTGCGGCTCACGCGCGTCGACATCGGTACCGAGAGCCCCGTGCAAATCGTCTGTGGGGCTCCCAACGTCGATGCAGGACAGACCGTCTTAGTAGCCACTACAGGTACGACCCTCTACGACGACGAAGGCCAACCGCGAAAAATCAAACGCGTCAAAATACGCGGCGAGGTATCCGAAGGCATGATCTGCTCGGAAAAAGAGCTCCACCTCGGCGACGATGAGGAAGGCATCATGGTATTGGAGCATGAACTGCCTCCGGGTACGCCAGCAGCCCAGCTTTTTGACATCGAAGAAGATCACATCTACGACATAGCTCTGACGCCCAACCGCTCTGATGCCACCGGCCACCTCGGCATCGCCCGCGATGTCAATGCCCGCCTGTGCATCGACTATCCCGAAGAGGCCACACTACAGCCGCCTGCCGTCGACGATTCCCTCACCGTCGACAATAACCGCTCCCCCGTACAGGTGGAAATACGCGACACCCATCGCTGTAAGCGGTATTCAGGTCTCTACATACACGGCATACGAGTGGGGCCCTCCCCCAGATGGCTGCAAAATCGCCTTCGCGCACTGGGCATGCGACCCATTAACAACATCGTCGACCTGACCAATTTTATCCTCGCCGAATACGGCCAGCCTCTCCATGCCTTTGATGCCGACAAAATCCGAGGCAATACCATCGTCGTCACCACCTTGCCCAAAGGCACGAGTTTCACCACCCTCGACGGCATAGAGCGCACACTCTCCGATGAGGATTTGATGATCTGCGATGCTGAACTGCGTCCGCTGTGCATAGCCGGAGTCTTCGGGGGGCAAGATTCGGGCGTGACAGAATCGACTACCAATGTGTTTTTAGAGTCGGCGTACTTCGACCCCATCTCTGTGCGCAAGACAGCTCAGCGTCATCAGCTGCGTACCGAAGCAGCCCAGCGCTTCGAAAAAGGCGCCGACCCCAATTGTACCGTCGACAGCCTCCGCCGTGCCGCATACCTCCTCCAACACATTGCGTCTTTCGAAAAAATCTATCCCATCGTCGACAACTATCCTTCCCCTATCCCACCTGCACGCATCACCCTCACACTCGATTACCTCCAGCGCCTCTCGGGCATCCAATGGGACAGCGCACGCGTGCGCGAAATCTTGCAAGCCCTTCAAATGTCCATCGTCGACGAAGATGACAAACAGTTCGTAGTAGAAGTGCCTACAAATAAGGCCGATGTAACGCGCCCCGCTGATCTGGTCGAAGAAATCTTGCGCATATACAGCTACAACCGCATACCCGTACCATCGACCATCGCTTTTTCCCTACCCAAAGCTCCGGCCGACCCTTCAACACTCAAATCCCAAGTCGCTTCATATCTTATCGGGCTGGGCTTTCATGAAATCATGGGTCTCTCCCTATTGCCCGAAAAAATCATCCTTCAAACTATCCCGGCACACACCCAGCAGTCACTCGTCAAAATCCACAACACCTCTAACGTCGGTCTCAACGTCATGCGTCCTGATCTCATCCTCAGCGGCCTCGAAACAGTAGCGTTTAACATCCGACGCCAGCAGCGCGACCTCAAGCTCTTCGAATTTGGAAAAGTATACACTCTGCGCTCATCGGAAGAGCTCCCCCACGAAGAAGAACAGCTCTCTATCCTCATCAGTGGTGCGTTCCGTCACGAACACTGGAAAGAGCGCAACCAACTCGAAGCTGACTTCTACGACATCAAAGCCGTCGTACAATCCCTCCTGCACCACCTACAGCTCACCGAAGTAGAAGAAAAACCGCTTGATGGCACTACGCGCTGGTCCTTTGCCATCCAATACACCGCCCCGCATGGACTGGTAGCTGAACTCGGCCAAGTCCATCCACGCTACACCGATGCCTGGGACATCGCACAGCCCGTCTATGGAGCAATTCTCTATTGGGACCGCATACTCCAACATGTCGAAGCCCATCATACCCTCTTCCAAAGCCTGCCCAAGGCTCCCCATACCCGCAGGGACCTCGCCATCGTCGTCGATGAGCAGGTGTTGTACCGCGACATCGAGCACATCATTCGCAAGACGGCAGGCAAACTCCTGCGACAATTGCAGGTCTTCGACGTCTTCAGAAGCGAAAAACACTTGGGGCCCAATAAAAAATCCTATGCCGTCAAGATGATCTTCCAACACCAAACCAAAACCCTCGCCGATGCCCAAGTGGATGCCATCATACAGCAAATCATCGACCGACTCCAACGCGAACTTCACGCTTTCATTCGCAAATAAAATCGTACGTGCCATGTTAAAACACTTACTTGCACTTGCCGTAATCCTCACACCTTTGAGCTGTAAAGAGAAGCACACTTACGTGTTGATCAAAACCGATTACGGCACCATGAAGGTCAAGCTGTACAACGACACGCCCAAACACCGTGACAACTTCGTCAAGCTCGTGCGCGAGGGCTTTTACGATAGCTTGCTCTTCCACCGCGTCATAACCAACTTCGTCATCCAGGGAGGAGATCCGCAATCGCGCAATGCTCCCTTTGGTCAGCGCCTCGGCATGGGTGGTCCGGGCTACCGCATCCCCGCTGAGATCAAACACTTCCACTTCCGCGGAGCCGTTGCTGCAGCCCGACAGGCCGACAACGTCAACCCGAAAAAGGAATCCTCAGGCTCGCAGTTTTACATCGTCCACGGTCGTCCCGTCACTCGACAAGAACTCCAACAAATCGCTCGTGCAAAAAATATCCACTACTCCGAAGAAGACATCCAGCGCTATCTCAAAGTCGGTGGCACGCCCCATCTCGATGGCGACTACACCGTATTCGGCGAAGTAGTGGAAGGCCTCGATGTGATCGACCGCATCGCGCAGATTCCCACGGATCAAAACAAGCGCCCCATCAAAGACGTACCCATGGTGATTGAAATCGTACAGTAATGCCCAAACCCTCGCTATTCGGCCTCGTAGGCCTGTTGACCAGTGTGACCTTGATCCACAGCTGTAACCGACCCATTGCAGAATTTACACATACGACGGATACCGATCGCGTCCCCACACAAGTCCATTTTACTAACCACTCGCGCCACGCAAGTGATTTCCTCTGGGATTTTGGCGATGGCTCACAGAGTGATCATCTCCACCCCCAAAAGACCTACTACCTTTCGGGCACTTACGTCGTACGCCTGATAGCACGTCGTGGTATGCGAGCCGACACGGCTTTCGATACGCTCCAGCTCTTCCCACCTGCGCACTGCATGGTGCGTATCCACACTCCGCTGGGTGACATGCTCGCCGAGCTATCGGATGAGACGCCCCTTCACCGCGACAATTTTACCCGGCTGGTCGAGTTGGGATACTATCGGGACGCCATCTTCCATCGAGTGGTGCCGGGTTTTGTCATTCAGGGAGGTGTACATCCCGTTGACAGTAGCGTGGGCTTTCGCGACGAACCCGATTCAACCATTGCTGCAGAGATACACCCGCAATTGATACACTTGCGCGGTGCCCTTGGAGCCGCCCGCCTCTCCGATCAGATGAATCCCCAGCGCGCATCTTCGCCGACGCAATTTTACATCGTCCAGGGACATCGCGTCACCGAGGCCCTCCTCGACCGCATCGAAGCCGAAAACGGCATACTCTACACCGACCAACAGCGCCAGCTCTACCTCCGTTACGGAGGCACACCCGAGCTGGACGGCAAATACACGGTCTTCGGATACGTGCGCCACGGCTTCGAAGTCATCGACAGCATCGCCGCAGTGCCACGCGACGAACGCGATCGTCCCCTCCGCGACATTCCCATGCAAATCACCCTCATACGGTGAGCCGACACACCGCCTTAGCACACGCTGCTCTCCTCACAACAGCCCTCATCTACGGGGCCAATTACCTCATCGCCAAAAACGTCATGACGGGACAATACCTCAATCCCGACGCCTTCATCTGGCTACGCGTCAGCTTTGCTCT
>JALWKB010000189.1 GCA_026996805.1 Saprospiraceae bacterium
AATCGCCTTCGCACTCAATACCGTCGGACTGATCAATATCCAATTTGCTGTAAAAGATGGCAAGGTGTACGTGATCGAAGCCAATCCAAGGGCATCGCGTACTACCCCGTTTATTGCAAAAGCCTATGGCATCCCTTACCTCAAGATAGCCACGAAAATCATCCTCGGCACCCACAAACTCCGTGACTTCCGCTTTGAAAAAAACCTCACCGGCTATGCCATCAAGGTGCCGGTATTTTCGTTTGACAAGTTTCCCAACGTCGACAAGCGCCTGGGACCCGAGATGAAATCGACGGGGGAAGAAATACGTTTTATCCGGGATCTCAATGACCCGTTTTTTAGAGAGCTCGAGCGCAATCGGTACATGTACCTCAATCAATAGGGGTTCAAGTGGTTTGGGAATACGTCGTGCTCTTTGGATGGTCGTTTTTGAGTGCCACCCTTGTGCCGCTCTCTTCAGAGGCGTGGTTTGTCTACGTGGTAACTGCATCGCGCGATTGGCTTTTGCCGACTCTTGTGGCCGGCGCGGGCAATACCCTCGGGAGCTGGACCACCTATCTGATCGGCCGATGGGGAGCGAAGTGGTATGAGCGAAGGCATGCCCGCATACCCGACCGACGTCGTCAACAGGCTTTGCGCTTGTTGAGGCGATACGGCGTCGTCGCACTCGTGTTTTCTTGGGTACCTTTTCTGGGCGATGTGTTGGTGCTCATCGCCGGTGGGTTGCTCTTCCCAATGGGAAGCGCCTTGTTTTTCATCGCCATAGGCAAATTCGCGCGTTATGGCTTGTTGGCCTTAGGGGTGTTGCAAATCCTTTAATCTCTGTGGCATATGATGCGTTATTTAGGGCGGATAGACTTCAAGGGAACGCACTTCCACGGCTGGCAACGCCAGCCAGACGTCATCACCGTCCAATCGGAAGTGGAAAAAGCACTGCGCACCGTCTTGCACGAAGAGGTGCGCACCTACGGATGCTGCCGCACCGATGCAGGTGTTCACGCGCGCAACTTTGCCTTTCACTTCGACTGTGGGAGCCCACTGCCGGAGCGCTTTTTCCGCTCTATCAATGCGCTGCTCCCCGAAGACATCGCCCTAACAGATGTCCAGCCCGTCGATCCGAATTTTCACGCACGATTTCATGCCGTCGAGCGGAGCTATCGCTATTTCATACACGGGCGAAAAGATCCCTTTTCCAAAGATATTTCATGGCATTTCCCCGCCTGGGATAAATTGGACTTCGATGGGATGCAGCGCACACTCGAGATGATAGCTCAACAGCAGGAATTTTATCCCTTCTGTAAGGTGAAGGGCGGGACAAACGACTATCGGTGTCGCATCATCTCCTACCGTTTAGATATAGACAGCAATGCGAAGCGGTTGACTTTAGATATAGCAGCGACGCGGTTTTTGCGCGGTATGGTGCGCATGATTGTGGGAGCGCTCGTTCAGGTGGGACTGGGGCAGATGCAGATAGAAGACATTCGGCATGCCTTCCAACACCAGCAGCGCCTGCCCAAATCCCTGAGCGCCCCCGCCCAAGGGTTGTTTTTTACAGGAGTCGTGTATCCTCAGTAGCTCACCGCTTGCGCTTCAATTTGCCCTTCGTCCAGTCTTTTAAAAAACGGTACAAAGCCATGACATTGATCATCGGTGGGAGCTGACCGGCGTAATAGAGCTTTTTCTGATATTGCTTGAAGGCAATCTCAATCATCTCTTTAGAGTCGCTTGGCAGCTCTTTGACGTATCGCGACAGTTTCATGTCGGATAAGTTTTCGCGGATCATCTTGCGGTAATCCGATTCGACATCGAGCGCCAAAAACTCCACGCGAAAGTGTTCACGCGAGGGCCAAGGATAAACGACCGTCTCGGGGAGCCAGATGGTATCCTTCGGCAAATACTGAAAGACCGTGTAGCGATCGGTCTTTAAAGTGTCGGGTATGACGTATGTCACCGTCTGAAATCCAATGGCCGAGTACTGCACCGTATCGCCCTCCTTCACTACTATGCTGAAAAAGCCATCTAAATCCGTGTACGTGCCCCGCGTTGTACCCTTAATCGCAATGTTGACAAAGGGCAGCGGAATGATCGTATCTCCCTCGTCTGTGTAGACTATGCCCGAAAACTGTATGAGATTGCTGTCCAGGGGTACCTGACCATCTGCTCTGTGTAAAGCACATAGACTTAGAAGCCCGAATACAAGTAGCGAAATACTACGAGGTATGTCCCACGACTTTTGATGCGTCATACCTGATACCTTTGTGTGTCGATAAAACCCCTGCAGTGGTGGAAATATTGCCATCCGTAGCATTGTGGGAGCTATATTGGGCAAAAATGCGGATTTTTGCCCAAATGCCAGTAGATGTCACTGAAGTACAGTATCATCATAGCTGTTTACAACCGTTTAGAAGAGGTCAAAGAACTGCTGGCTTCGGCAGAAGAACTCGATTTTCCTCGCGCGCTGTTTGAAATTCTTTTCGTCGATGATGGTTCTACCGATGGCTTTCAGCAATTCATCCAATCCTATCGGTCGGCGTCGGGATTGCAGCTGCGATGGGTTTACCAACAAAATCAAGGGCCCGGTGCTGCGAGAAATCTCGGCATGGCAAAGAGTGGGGCGGAGTATTTCATCTTTGTCGACTCCGATTGCCTACTTCCCTCGATGTGGCTGAAGCGCATTGACCGCCATTTACAGCGCCACCGATGCGATGCCTTCGGCGGGCCCGACGAGGCGCATGCCTCTTTTACACCCTT
>JALWKB010000190.1 GCA_026996805.1 Saprospiraceae bacterium
TACGCTTTTGCTATTGCAAGATGGAGTGCGGCGTGAAGTATTAATTGCAGCCCAGCTCTTCGCGGGACAAGCTATCCCCATTGGGGAAGCAAGCACCCGAATAGACCGTCATCGGTCGAAAGCGCATCATGTAGGGATCATATAGGGCATTTTCGATAAAATCTTGCAGATAATCGAGCTCTTCCTCGGAGAGGTGGAGGGGAATGAAGAGCGGTGAAAGCCGCTCGGGCGGTACGTTGGGATTTTCAGAGACGGCCCGGTTTTTGTATTCCAGCACCTCGCGAATGGTCTTCTTGCTGGCGCCGTGGAAGAAGTAGTGGCCGTATTTCAGGTTGTAGAGCTGCGGTACTTTGAATTTGTACATGTCTTCGTCGCGTTCGGTAAACCACCCCCTGCCGAGATTGCGATCCAGGTCGTTGGGCCCTGTAGCGACAGATAGTGGGTTTTCCCACATGTCTTTTACGCCGATGGCGTGAAACTCCATCGAGTTAAACACGGGGCTCTTGTGGCAGAGATAACAGCGCGCCTTGCTGAAAAACAGCATTGCGCCTTTTTTCTGGCTGAGGGTCATGGCATCTTTTTCGCCCCTGAGCCAGCGCTGGAATGGCGCATAATAGGGCATGATGGTGCGCAAGAACGCTGAGATGGCCAGGCTTGCCGTCTGTGGCGTGTAGCGCACGGATTCTGGAAATTCGGGGAAAGCCTTGTCAAAGAGCTCTACGTAATTGCCCAGCACACTGATATTTTGCAAGTGCTCTTTGTTGATGACCATGCGGTGGAGGTGCAACCCCTCGATGTTTTGCGCTTCCAGTCCCTGATATCCCAGTTTGTTGACGTGTTCGACGCCCTTTTTTGCCCAGAGATGTTCGGTACCCTCGTTGACACCACCGGCGCCAAAGCGACCGTTCCACAAGGTGTTGGTGGTGTATGCTGCTCCGATGAGCGCCAGTGGTCGGGCACCTTGTACATCGGCCTCACTGGGTTTGTAATCGGGATCGAGATGGCGCTGCTCACCGTAGCCGATGCCGCCATCGGCGATGCCCTGTGGCGTGCCCGGCCGAAAGCCAAGCTCGGGCAAGTGACAGGTAGCACAGGAATACGTCTGCTTGCCCTTTTCTTTGAACGCATCCATGCCCAGAGCGGTCTCATAAAACAACATTTTCCCCAGCTTAACCTTGTAGGGATTTAAGGGATTTTTTGGGTCCTGGGGAATTTTGTCAAGATCCGTCTCCTTGGGCACTTGAAAGGCCTGCAGACTTCCGGCTACTTCTATAATTCGAGCTTCGAGATTTTGGTCAATGACGGAGGATTCGTCAATGCGCTCTACAGAACAACTGCTCATCACCAGGCCTAACACAGCAATGGCGAAAAACAGTACAAATTTGTTGCTCTTGTCGTTCATGGGATGTAATTTTAACAGCGCAGTTGCAAAGTTACGAACTAATGCGGTCTTCGATGGGCCTGGCTATTATCAAATTGTTGACAGAAAAAACCAATGGAGGTTTTTCACACTCGCATGTTAGCAAATTGATTAACAGCGATGAATGTATTATCAAAAAAATTAATATGATGGATTTTTACTTTTTGCAACAGCTTTCGTGGGCCTCGGGGCTGTACTTGAAGTTGATGGCCAACCACGCGGCACGTCCGAGGCGGAAGAAGAACAGATAGAGGGGAATGGCTCCGATGACGACGATTCCCAATGCCAGGTCGACATCGACATGCCCCAGGTAGATCAGGGCAAAGGCGGCGAGCACAAACAGCCAGCCTGTGATGATATAGGAGATAAACATGGCGCCGAAATAGAAACCCGGCTCGGGGTTGAAATCCAGCCCGCAGCAGGAACATCGGTCGTGCATTTGAAAGGCGGTCTTTAGGCTAAAGGGGCGGATGAAGAGATCTCCGCAATGACAACGGGGGCATTTGTGCCGCAGCAGTACGTTCCACAAGATGGAAATCATGGCGTGCGATTTTATCAGGTAATTGTGTAACCCAAAAACTGTTGTATTGTTGAAGGGAGCGAGGTGGGCGTGATGCGCATCACATTATGGGGTGGCAGGGAGATTTTGAAGTGCATGGTGAAAGGCCTTGAGGAGGGTGAGCAGCTCGGTTTTTTTGAGGATGGTGGATCGCACTTGGTCGAGGGGGATGCGTTCTTGCTGCAGGGTATCGCGGTGGCGGATGGTGACGGTGTGGTCTTCGAGGGTTTGGAAATCAACAGTGATGCAGTAGGGGGTACCAATGGCATCCTGGCGGCGATAGCGACGGCCGATGGTGTCTTTTTCTTCGTAGTGGCATTGGGTATAGAGCTTGAGTTCGTCGAAGAGCGAATGCGCAATACGAGTGAGTCGCTCGTCGGTACGCACTAAGGGCAATACCGCGCATTTTATCGGTGCCAATGGAGCCGGGAGCTTTAGCACGGTGCGCGGCGTGGGTTTACCTTCGGCATCGGGGACGGTTTCTTCGGTGTACGCGTGGCTCAGTACGGCGAGGAAGGTGCGATCCAGGCCAATGGAGGTTTCGATGACGTACGGAAGGACGTGTTCCTGGCGATCGGGGTCGTAATAGCGAAGTTTTTTGCCGCTGTAGTGTTCGTGTTGTTTGAGGTCGAAATCTGTGCGCGAGTGGATGCCTTCGATTTCTTTGAAGCCGAAGGGGAATCGGTATTCGATATCGACGGCGGCATTGGCGTAATGTGCGAGATTTTCGTGTGTATGAAATTGTAGATCTTCGGCGGGGAATCCCAATACCTGGTGCCAGCGCATGCGCTCTTCTTTCCAGTGTTCGAACCACTGCATTTCGGTGCCGGGATGGACAAAAAACTGCATTTCCATTTGTTCGAACTCGCGCATGCGAAAGATAAACTGGCGTGCGACGATTTCATTGCGAAAGGCCTTGCCCACTTGTGCGATGCCGAAGGGGAGTTTTTGACGGGTGGTCTTCAGCACGTTGGAGAAGTTGACGAAGATGCCTTGGGCGGTTTCGGGGCGCAGGTAGAGGGTGCCGCGCTCATCGGCGATATTGCTCAATTGGGTGGAAAACATGAGGTTGAATTGGCGGACTTCTGTCCAATTGCGCGAGCCGCTGACGGGATCGGCGATGTCGAGTTCGAGGATGAGGGCATGCAGGTCTTTCCAATCTTGGTTTTGCAAGGCGGTGTGCAGGCGCTGTCGGATCTGCTCGATTTGGGCCTGGTACTTTTGGACTCTGGGGGATTCGCTGCGGAATTTGACTTCGTCGAAGGCCTCTTTAAAGCGCTTCCGCGCCTTTTGCACTTCGCGTTCGATTTTTTGTTGGAGCTTTTCGATGTGCATTTCGACGAGCTGGTCGGCTCGGTAGCGCTTCTTGGAATCCTTATTGTCGATGAGGGGGTCGTGAAAGGCGTCGACGTGGCCGGAGGCCTTCCATGTAGTGGGGTGCATGAAGATGGCGGCGTCGATGCCGACGATGTTTTCGTGCAGTTGGACCATCGATTTCCACCAAAAGTCGCGGATGTTTTGCTTGAGCAATACGCCCCACGGCCCGTAGTCGTAGGTGGCAGCCAGGCCGTCGTAGATTTCCGAAGAGGGAAAGATAAATCCGTATTCTTTACAGTGTGCAGTGATCTTTTTCAAGCTCGCCTCTTCGCCCATCGCTTGCAGGTTTTTTCCAAGTGTGGAAACTCCTCTCGTCAGGATTTATCCTACAAAGGTAGAGTATTTCGCCTGAAGCGCCGCAGCGATTAGATCTCCACTGAGCGATAAAAGCCGATCGGACCGTAGTCAAAAGAGAGGATCAATCGATTTTGGCGCTTTCCACGCAGGAAGTTTTGGCGACTTCGCTGCAGAGACTTCCACAATTCGACGTAGGGGCGCGATATTTCTACGACGATGGGGATTTTATCCTCTCCTTCGGAAGTGGAGAGTGTGGCGATGGGCAAGGGTATGACCTCTTTCTCGCGGCTTTCTCGTGTGTCATAAATGGGAGTTAAAGGTGCACTCGGAAGAAGGGAGATCGTCGGAACGGAGGGCATCGAGCTATGTGCAAGCCCACCAATAGAGTCTTGTGCAGGTGTGAAGTGCTGTGGTTTTTCAGAGGCGTCGGAGGTCCCTTTGTGGTGGTGGGTAATTTCGGTGTTGGTAACCCTTGGAGAGGTCGATTGTCTGCCAATGGTTGGAGGGTGATTGATGTCGGGACTCGGCGCAGGGTGGGGGCGCTGTCGTGGGTATTCTGGTTGGAGTTTGGGGGCGGGTGTGGTGTGGGATATTGCCGTGTGGATGTCGGTGTGGGGTGTCGTCTGGACAATAGAGGCAGAGGGATGGCTTGGGGATGGGTAGTTGTGGTATATCCACCACCAGCCGGCACCAAGGAGTGCGGCAATGGCTGCTGCCGCGGATATTGGGTACCACAGCATTTTATTGTGCGGATGGCGCTTCAAGCGGTTTTTGTACGGATAGGTGATTTGCTCGTTGGGGCGCAGCTGGAGGGAGCGATATTGGTCTACGGCGTGTTCGATGGCGTCTTTAGACCATTTGGAATAGAGCAGTTTTTTTTCGCTCTCTGTGATGGTGCCGTCGATGAGGGCCATGATGAGCTCGTCGAAATCTTCGATGGAGCGGTATAGGGCAGTTTTTCTCGGGAAACACTTTTGTGTGGGCGGGCTCAGACGTGCATGCTGGAGTTGGCGGTAGAGTTGTTGAAGGGATGTGGAGCGTTTTATACGGCGGAGTATTTTTTCCCTATCGGCGGGCTCGAGGTCGCCTTCGATGAGGGCGATTAGGAGCTCTTCGTCGGAGTAATCATCAATGGGGCGATAGAGCTTCGACTTCAGCGGAAAGCTGGGTGCGGTGGATGGTTGGTCATCTGATGTACGGTGTGGGATGGAGGGGGCAGGGTGTCGATCTCCTCTGGCTTGGAGCTTACGGATCCATATGTGTATTCGCTTGATCATGAGTGGTTGTTGAGTTTTTTTAGGATGGTATGAAATGGTTCATGCTACGTAACCCATACGCGTCAGGATGTTTTTGAGTTTTTTGCGAGCGCGGTAGATGTAGACTTTGACTTGGGAGGCATTGAGTTTGGTGATTTGTTCGATTTCCTTATAGGAGTAACCTTCGTAATCGCGCAGGAGTAGGACGGTGCGCTGGTCTGGAGGGAGGAATTTCAGTGCGCGGTGGAGCACTTCTTGGAGATCTGTGTCGCGTGGGAGGGTAGTTTTGAGGGGTTCGTGGATGGGTTCGAGGGGTTCTTCACGTTTGGTTTTGCGCCAGCGGTCGATGATGAGGTTGTGAGCGATTTTAAACAGGTAGGTTTTGCTGGTTTCGAAGCGCACGTGTTGGCGTTTTTCCCACATTTTGGCGAAGGCATCTTGGACGATGTCTTGAGCGGCAGCCTCGTGGTGGATGGCGCTGAGGACGAATCGGTAGAGGGCATCGGCGTACATATCGACACAGGCATTGTATTCGACTGCCGTCATCCTTTGCGGTTTTAGAGTGTATACGAAGGAGGATGGAAAAAAGTTACACGGGGTGGGCGGGAATTTGGTTTGGGGGGGTGCATGGAAATTCTTACCCTCCCTTCCAATAGAGCTTTTCGATGCGGAGGAGGGGGCCGGGGCAGTGGTGTTGGTGGCAGGCTTGGCAGAGGCTGATGAGGCCATTGTAGGAAGCTGTGTCGGGGTGTTGTCGGAAGTGGTCGTATTGGCGGAGGAAGGCGTGGGCGTAGAGGTAGTAGGTGGAGTCTTTCATGTGGGGGTGGGTGGCTTCTGCGGTGAGTATTTTGGAGAAGTGTCGGTTGGGGAGTGGTTCTTGGAGGGTGTGGAGATGTGGGCGTATGCTGTCGAGGTAGTGGGTCATATAGCGCATATGTGCGGCCAGAGGGCTCATCGGTTGGGGGCGGTATTCGACGAATGTCGGTTCGGGGGTGGCTTTTTTATGCAAGGTGGGAAGGTATTTGCAGGCGGAGAGGAGGGTGGCGGAAAGAGCTATGGGCAATAATTGGATGAATGTTTTCATGCTTCTTCGGTTTCGATGAGGGAGGCTTTGGCAAACCATCGGTTCATTCTGGCGATGTGTTCGAGGGAGATTTCTTTGGGGCATTCGGCTTCGCAGGCGCCGATGTTGGTGCAGTTGCCGAAGCCTTCGAGGTACATGCGTTCGACCATTTTACGGGCACGGATATAGCGTTCGGGTTGGCCGTGGGGTAGTAGGCCGAGGTGGCTGATTTTTGCGGCTACGAAGAGCATGGCGGCTCCGTTGGGGCAGGCAGCGACGCAGGCGCCGCATCCTATGCAGGCTGCTGCATCGAAGGCCTTGTCGGCGATGGGTTTGGGTACGGGGATGGAATTGGCCTCGGGGGCGGAGCCGGTGTTGACGCTGATGTAGCCGCCGGCTTGCATGATGCGTTCGAAGGCGGAGCGGTCGACCATGAGGTCTTTGATGACGGGAAAGGCAGCGGCGCGGAAGGGTTCGACCCAGATGGTATCGCCGTCCTTGAAATGGCGCATGTGGAGCTGGCAGGTGGTTGTGCCGGGAAGGGGGCCGTGGGGTTTGCCGTTGATGACCATGCTACAGGCGCCGCAGATGCCTTCGCGGCAATCGTAGTCGAAGGCGATGGGGTCTTTTTTTTGTCGTATGAGGCGTTCGTTGAGGACGTCGAGCATTTCGAGGAAGGACATGTCCTCGTGGGCATCGACTTCGTAGGTTTCGAAGTGTCCTTTATCCTGTGCGTTTTTTTGTCGCCAGATTTTGAGTGTCAGTTTCATGGTGCAGCGATTTTATCTGTTACTAATAGCTATTTATAGCTTCGCGTGGATGGTTTGACGTTTTCGAACACGAGGGGTTCTTTGTGGAGGATGGGGGGTTTGGATGTGTCGGTCCACTCCCAGGCGGCGACGTAGGCGTATTGGTCGTCGTTGCGGAGGGGTTCGCCGTCGGGGGTTTGGTATTCTTCGCGGAAGTGTCCTCCGCAGCTTTCGTTGCGGTGGTAGGCGTCGATAGCGATGAGTTCGCCGAGTTCGAGGAAGTCGGCTACGCGGTTGGCTTTGTCCAGTTCGGGGTTGAGTTCGTCGATTTTGCCGGGGATGAAGACGTTTTTCCAGAATTCTTCGCGGAGTGTGCGGATGTTTTCGGCGGCTTGGAGGAGGCTTTCGGCGGTGCGGCTGATGCCGGCGTAGTTCCACATGATTTTGCCGAGTTGGCGGTGGAAGTATTCGACGGGTTGGTCGCCCTGTATGGAGAGGAGTTTTTCGAAGCGTTGGCGGGCGCGCTCTTCGGCTTCGTCGAAAGCAGGATGGTTGGTATCGGTCTTTGGGAGGCGAATTTTATCGGCGAGGTAGTGGGAGATGGTGTAGGGGATGATGAAGAATCCGTCGGCGAGGCCCTGCATGAGGGCGGAGGCGCCGAGTCGGTTGGCTCCGTGGTCGGAGAAGTTGCATTCACCAAGGGCAAACAGGCCCGGGATGTTGGTTTGCAGTTCGTAATCGACCCAGAGGCCACCCATGGTGTAGTGGACGGCGGGGTAGATGGTCATGGGTTGTTCGTAAGGGTTGACGCCTGTGATTTTTTCATACATCTGGAAGAGGTTGCCGTATTTGGCTTTGATGACTTCTTTGCCCAGCTGGCGGATGGTGTGTGGATCGGGGTTGGTGATGCCGCGCAGGGATGCTTCGGATTTGCCGTAGCGGATGATGGCGTCTTCGAAGTCGAGAAAGACGGCTCGGCTCGTAGCGTTGACGCCGCGTCCTTCGTCGCACACTTTTTTTATGGCGCGGGCGGCCACGTCGCGCGGCACGAGGTTGCCGAAGGCTGGGTACATGCGTTCGAGGAAGTAATCTCTATCTTCGGGTGGAATGTCGCGCGGATTTTTTTGTTTGTTGCGTATGGCGAGGACGTCGTCCATTTTTTTTGGTACCCATACGCGGCCGTCGTTGCGGAGGGATTCGGACATGAGGGTGAGCTTCGACTGGTATTCGCCGCTTTCGGGGATACAGGTGGGGTGGATTTGGACGAAGCAGGGGTTGGCCATCAGGGCTCCGCGGCGCACTGCTTTCCATGCTGCGGAGACGTTGGAGCCCATGGCGTTGGTGGATAGGTAATAGATGTTGCCGTAGCCGCCGGTGGCGAGGACGACGGCGTGGGCGCCGTGGCGTTCGAGTTGGCCGGTGAGGAGGTTGCGTACGATGATGCCGCGAGCCTGGCCGTCGATGATGACGATGTCGACGAGCTCGTGGCGGTTGTACATCGTCACTGTGCCGCGGGCGATCTGTCGGTTGAGGGATTGGTAGACGCCGAGGAGGAGTTGTTGACCGGTTTGGCCCTTAGCGTAGAAGGTGCGCTGTACTTGTACGCCGCCGAAGGAGCGATTGGCTAGGTAGCCGCCGTATTCGCGAGCGAAGGGTACGCCTATGGCCACGCAGTGGTCGATGATTTGGAGGCTGATTTCGGCGAGACGGTAGACATTGGCTTCGCGGGAGCGGTAGTCGCCGCCTTTGATGGTGTCGTAAAACAATCGGAAGATGGTATCGCCGTCGTTCTGGTAGTTTTTTGCGGCGTTGATACCGCCCTGGGCTGCGATGCTATGGGCGCGCCGTGGGCTATCGTGAAAGGTAAAGCATTTGACCTGGTAGCCCAGCTCACCGAGGGCTGCCGCTGCGCTGCCTCCTGCCAAGCCCGTGCCCACTACGATGATTTCGAGCTTGCGCTTGTTATTGGGAGCGACGAGTTTTTGATGGTCTTTAAAATACTGCCATTTTTGATGAAGCGGGCCCGGTGGCACTTTGCCGTCGAGTGTCCTGCCTTCGATCCATTCGATTTTCATACGGCGATGGTGATTTAACTCAGCTAAATTTAAAGTACAAGGCGATGGGAATAATGGCAAAGAGAAGAGGAACGAGAATAGAAAACCACTTTCCGAAAGCTACGATGAATGGCGTGTATTTCGGATGGCGAATGCCGAGTGTTTGAAAGGCACTTTGAAAGCCGTGACTGAGGTGTAGACCCAGGATGATCATGCCGAGCACATAGGCAAGGACCCAGAGGGGGTTTTGAAACGTCTGGACGACCTCGTCGTAGAGCTGGTGATGGTGGAATGTTTTGCGCACTTTCATGGGGAAGAAGAAGTCCCACAAGTGGAGGATTAGAAAAAGCAATATGCCGATGCCCAGCAAAGCCATATGCCGAGCTGACCACGAGGAGTTGTCTGTGGCGGTGACGGCATAGCGCGCGCCCTTTGCCTTGCGGTTGTACCGGTAGAGCAAGATACCTTGGACGATGTGTATGGCAAAGCCGAGGAAGAGCAATATCGAGAGGATGCGGATAATCCACCGCGATTCCATCCAGTCGACGAAGGCAGAGAAGGTGCGGCCATTGTCGGGGAGCAGGAGTAAGATGTTGCCCGACAGATGTACGATGAGAAAGCTCACTAAGAAGAGGCCGGTCAGGGCCATCACCCATTTTTGGCCGATTGGGGATCGTAAAAATTTTGCGATTGCATTCATGTATTCATGCGTTTTACACCGCAAGACGTACCAGCAATAAAACGGCACTACAGGGAGATGCAAAGATACGGGAAAACCACGGGATGATGCACGCAATACTTGGTCGTGTAAACTATTGTGTCGGTCGGGTATTCGAAGGAGTTGAGGGCTATTGGCTTTGTCAAACCATTTACAAGTCGTTGCGTTTATAATTTGAATCTATTGGCGTGGCAGATTGGAACGATTTTTATGGATATAGGGGGATGAAATCGTACTAACAGACCGGATGCGATGCTTTACAAAGCGATATTTCAAGGCCGGTTGGATTATGCCACAGAGCGCGCGTATCGGCAGATGAAGGCTTTGTACATGCATCGCATCGAAAACTATTACAAGAGGGAAGCGCATTTCAAGCCCGAACAGATTTTCGACGACGAGCTATACCGGGTAGTCATCCCGCGTACGGTGGTGCAGCTGTCGGAGAAGTACTGGAAAAATACGGTCAATCTATTGAAGCTCTGTGCGGATTATGCGGTCGCCGGATATGTTGGAGCGTGGATGGTTCAGGAGGGCAAGATTCTTCACTATGCGATGATTGAGCCGACGGGGGATAAGGTGGTGGTGCGGGAGTTTAACAAGGCCTTGTCGATAATTGGCGAGAAGGGGCGGGAGAAGGAGGCCCTTGAGCGCCTCAATAAAGCGATTTCAAAATACGACAAACATTCGATGGCGTACGAGCGTCGCGGTTACGTCAACTTTATTTTAAAGCAGTACGAGGATGCGCGGTACGACTTTGACAAGTCGATTCGTCTGGACGAAAACAATGCACTGGCCTATTTTGGAAGGGGGAATCTCAATTTCATAGAGGAGCGATGGGAAGATGCCCTGATGGATTTTACGATGGCAATGAAGAAGTCGATTGCGCTGCAGCCGCTGCATTGGCAGGCGCGATTGAAAAAGGCTGAGACCCACATGCAGCTCAAGCAATACAGTGAGGCCGAAAGGGAGCTCAAGCTCTTCATAGGGCGCCATTTCACCCCCGACAACGTCAATTACCAAATGTACAATTACGCTGTACTCCTCCTAGCCAAAGCTCTATTGGAGCAGGAGCGGTATCACGAGGTGTTGCAGAAGCTGCGCCTCATCAATCCCGAGGAGCGCAACAAGAAGTTTGACCTCGGCGAGATGTACTTTGTCGAAGGCCTTGCACGCTATCGCGGCAATCTCGGGGCACATGTGGAGGCATGGCAAAAGGCGGTGGAGCACGGCTATGCCCTTGCCGAGAAATGGCTGGAAGAGCGTGCCCCAGAATATCGACGCCCTAAAACCCAGACGCGATAAAATTGTTAAATTAGTGTTAAAAGTGCTTTGGCAAGCCCATTGTTGAGTTGTATTTATAAAAAAATGCGTATCTTGCGCGCGGAGAGAAAATAGAATGTGCCTATAGGAGAAACATTACCCTGTAGTTCAAACAAAAAACTGGGTTGTATGCAGATGCAAATGTTGGATGATCAGCGCCTGATAGAGCTGTATCTACAGGGTAATGAGCGCGCATTTGAGGAGCTCTTCAGTCGGTACAAAGACCGAATTTACACGACGATTTTTCTCTTTGTCAAGGATCACGAGATGGCGGATGACATCTTTCAAGATGTGTTTATAAAGATCATCCGCACGTTGCGCGAGGGCAAGTACCAGCACGAGGGCAAGTTTTCGCAGTGGGCGGTGCGCATTGCGTATAATCTCTGCGTAGACTACTTTCGGCGAAGCAAGCGCCGCAATATCGTCAACCCCACGGAAGATTTCGACATTTTCGACATCATCGAGGATACCGATCCCAATGGGGAGGAGCAAATCATCAAAGAGCAAGAGCACAGACAAGTGAAAAAATGGCTCGAAAAGCTCTCTCCCGAGCAGCGCGAAGTGGTCATCTTGCGGCATTATGCAGAGATGAGCTTTAAGGAGATCGCCATGCTGACAGGAGTGAGCATCAATACGGCGCTCGGTCGGATGCGCTACGCCCTGATCAATCTTCGCAAGATCATGAAAGGCGAGTCATCCAAGGCCCTCAAGCCGAGCGTTGCGGAATAAGCTTCCTTTCGCATCTGGCGGTATTTGAGGCGAGAGCCAGCCGTAGCACTCGGAGGTTTGGGTATTGGTGCGGGAATGCCTAACTTTGGGCCGTAGGCAGTAATCCAGTGTACAACGTCGGCCCATGGATGCATTGCTTTGGATATCGCTCATCTTGATCATCTTCATGGCTGTGGGAGCCATTGGGGTGATCTGGATACGGCAGTATTTCAATCAGAAAAAGCAATATGCGGCTTTTGTGCGTCGCTTTGACCGACCGCCTGCGGTGCCGGTAGAAAAACTCGCCAGTTATGAGCGTTTTGGTTTGTTGATGGAGCGCATATCTGTACCTCAATTGTTGATGCGGATGACCGACATACGCGAAAGTCCCGAGGCACTGGTACATGCGATGGTCATGGCCATTCAGCAGGAGTTCGACTTTTTATCCTCCCAGCAGGTCTTCGTCAGCGATGAGCTGTGGAAAATACTGGTCACAGCCAAGAACCAGGTGATTGATCTCATTTACGGCACTGCTAAGGAAAAGCAATACGATTCGGTAGATGCGCTGCGCATTGCTCTGCTTCGGCAATGGGACAAGCTGGAAAAGAAGCCTACAGAAATTGCTCAATCGGCGATTCGTGCGGAAATGAAACTGTACACGGGGTGAAGCGATGGATGATATACACGGTCGTAGGATGGTCGGCATGGGTGCTGTCCTCTTGTGTGACGGTGTGGCAGCCCGTGCGGGTGGAGCGGACGAATTACCTCATCCACGCCGATAGTCTGCCTGTCGATACTCCTATGTGGCAGATGATTCAGCCCTATCGTCAGGCTCTCGTCGAGGAGATGAGTGAAGTGCTCGTTGAGGCCGATACACCGATGGTGAAGGCCAAGCCCGAGAGCACTTTGGGCAACTTTTTTGCCGATGCGCTGTACGAGGCAGTACGCGACAGTTTGGGGGAGGAGATCGACTTTGCGATTCAAAATTACGGGGGTTTGCGCTTAGCGATGTTGCCCAAGGGGCCCATCACTTTGGGGCATTTGTACGAGCTCATGCCCTTTGAGAATTACATTGTCATCATGGAGGGGGACAGTGCGCTGATACAGCGGCTGTTTGATCGGATTGCTCAAAACGGTGGCTGGCCTGTCAGCTGGCAGGTGCGGTTTCGCATTGTTGGGGAGCGCGCGGAAGATATACGCATCCAAGGCAAGCCGTTGCAATCGGGTGTAGTTTATCGCTTTGCCCTGCCCGACTACATCGCCAACGGCGGGGATCGGATGTTTTTCTTAAGAGAGGTGCCTCGAAAGTCTACAACGCTTCTCGTGCGCGATGCCGTGATTGCCGTGTTGCGGAAGTGGCATCGTCAAGGTAGACATTTGTCCCCCAAGGTTGAGGGGCGGATTCGCATGGATAATGAAAGTAGATGAGCGGTATAAAAACACATGAAATGAGCGTCACGCGGAGGCGATTTCTTCGCCAGGTGATCATGGGTGCGGCAATGGGCATTAGTGGGGTGTTTCCGTGGGGGGCCTTTGCGCGGGGGCGCGATGCTGAGGTGGTGTTGACGCTGTTGCACACCAACGATCAACACAGTCGCATAGAGCCGTTTCCGAAGCATGGCACGCGTTATGCTGGTCTTGGGGGATTTGCACAGCGCGCATCGCTGCTGAAGCGGTTGCGCCAGCAGACCGAGCATGTGCTCTTGCTGGATGCGGGCGATGTATTTCAGGGCACGCCGTATTTCAATCTCTTTGAAGGCGAAGTGGAGATTGCGGGGATGAATGCCATGGGATACGACGCCTGCACGATTGGCAATCACGACTTTGATGCGGGCATAGAGGTGTTGGCAGAGCGAATGCGTCAGTCACAGTTTGCGTGGCTCAACTGCAACTATCGGATAGACGATACACCACTGGAGGGGTTGGTCAAGCGATATATTATCACAGAGCGCGGACCACTGAAGATTGGAATCACCGGTGTGGGCATTGACCCCGAAGGCCTGGTGCCTGCACATTTGTGCGTGGGTGTGCGGTACGATGATCCCATTGCATCCCTCGACGAGGTAGCAGGACAGCTCAAGCGGGAGGAGAAATGCCACTTGGTCGTGGTGCTTTCGCATCTGGGATATCGCTATCGCAGAGGCGATCGCATTTCGGATGTGACATTGGCCAAGGAAAGCCGGTATATCGATCTCATCATTGGAGGTCATACCCATACGTTTATGGATGATATCGATATCGTCCAAAATCGCTGTGGCCAGCCGGTGTACATCCACCAGGTTGGGTGGGCAGGTATACGTTTGGGGCGTATCGATATTGCCTTCGATGATAAGCTACGATTACGTGGTGTGCGGCGTGCGCATTACTGTGTTGGGGCATGAACGATTTCATACAAAAAAGAAAAATGAGTAGAGGGCACACAAAAAGTGTACTGTTGACGACACAAACGCACTTGCCTTGCGTTTGAAATACGAATCGATGCATCATGAAGATACAGCTGTTTGAATGCAATCCCTTTGCGGAAAATACCTATGTGCTCTACGACGAGACGGGTGAGGCGATCATAGTCGATCCCGGCATGTACGGAGCTGAGGAATGCGCTATGGTGGAGCGGTTTGTACAGCAGAAGGGCTTACTGGTGCGCTTTATTCTCTTGACACACGCGCATATTGATCATATTTTGGGGCTTACGTGGGCGCAGAAGCGGTACGGGGTGGAGGTGTATTACCATCCCGACGAGCAGAGCATTATGGATACTGCCGATGATATGGCCGTGGTTTTTGGGTTGGATGGCGGTGTGCGTCCGCCGCAGGACTATTCGTACATTGGAGAGGGCACGTCGGTGGCCTTTGGCATGACGGAGCTCGAGGTGTTGCATGTGCCGGGGCACTCGCCGGGGCACTTGTGTTTTTTAGAGCGAGGGGATAAAATGGTGCTTGGCGGGGATGTGTTGTTTCGGGAGAGCATTGGTCGGACGGACTTGCCTGGTGGGGATCACGAAACGCTGATTGCGAGCATATACGACAAGCTCCTACCGTTGGGGGACGAATGGAGGGTGTATCCGGGGCATGGGCCGGCGACGACGATTGGACATGAGCGGAAGCACAATCCCTTTTTGCAGCAGTACCTATGAAGGGCGAGAGGTACGCGGTCAAGGAGTTGTTTTACACCATTCAGGGTGAAGGATTTCACACGGGAAGGCCTGCTGTGTTTTGTCGGTTTGCTGGCTGCAATTTGTGGTCGGGGCGCGAGGAAGATCGTTCGCAGGCTGTTTGTGCCTTTTGCGACACGGATTTTGTGGGTATCGATGGGCCGGGAGGTGGGCGATATACGGCGGAGGAGTTGGCGCAGCGGGTGCGAGCGCTATGGCCCGAGGAGGTAGCGGAGCCCATCTTTGTGGTATTGACGGGTGGAGAGCCGATGTTGCAGCTCACACAAGAATTGGTCGATGCGTTGAAGGCACTACCTGCTGAAATCAGCATCGAGACCAATGGAACGATAGCGATCGACGTAGAGGGCATAGACTGGATCACGGTGAGTCCGAAAGCGGGCGCACCGCTGAGGCAACGCCGGGGCAATGAGTTGAAATTGGTCTATCCTCAGGAAGGGCTTGATCCGCAATCTCTTGAGCATCTGCCTTTTGAACACTACTATCTTCAGCCCATGGATGGGCCGGATTTAAAGCGCAACATGCACATGGTAGTGGAATACTGCAAGCGTCGGCCGAAGTGGCGGGTGAGTTTGCAGACGCATAAGTGGATGGGGATACCGTGAGATCAACATATAATGAAATTGGGAATATGTAATGGTATTGAATATGAAAGCATTTTAAATAGTAACTTTGCGCTCAATGGTATTGACAAAAGGCGATGCGATGAAGGTATTACTTCGCTTGGTATTTGGATGGGCAATCTTGGGGGTGGCTGCTATCACCTGGGGGCAACTGCCTGACAGTGTGTTGTTTACGGTGAATGGGCGGCCAGTGACGGTGGGGGAGTTTCGCTATATTTATGAGAAGAATTACGGCGATCGGGCGGATTATCATCCCGATTCGATTGCGGAGTATTTGGATTTGTACATCAAGTTTAAGCTCAAGGTTGAGGAGGCGTTGCAGCAGCGCATGGACACATTGCCTCATCTGGTAGCAGAGCTCAACAAGTACCGCAAGCAGTTGGCAAAGTCGTTTTTGATGGATAAGGCGGTCTTTGACACGCTGGTGGAGGAATTGTACAATCGCATGCAGTGGGATGTCGACGTGTCGCATATATTGATTGCGGTGCCGCAGGACAGCAAGGACACGGCACGTGCCTTTGCCAAGGCAAAGCAAATTCGCTCGATGTTGGAAGAGGGGGCGAGTTTTGCGCAGCTTGCGAAGAAGTTTTCCGACGACAAGAACACGGCGCGCAAGGGGGGTCGCGTCGGCTGGGTGACGGCTAAGCTGCCGGATGGATTTTATGGTGTAGAGACGGCCATTTATGAGACGCCGGTGGGAGAAATAGCGGGACCGGTGCGCAGTCGCGTGGGATATCACATCTTGCGCATCAACGGGCGGCGCCCTGCGCGGGGCATGATACACGCAGCGCATATCCTTGTGCGCAAGGCGAAGCGGGGCAAGCCGGACAGTCGTGCGAAGGCAAAGATCGATTCTATCTATGCCTTGTTGGAGGCGGGCGCATCGTTTGAGGAGCTCGCGAAGAAGTATTCGGATGACCGCACCTCCCGCCATCGGGGAGGCGATATCGGGTGGTTTGGTATCAACAAGTTTGAAGAGCCGTTTGAGGAGGCAGCTTTTTCTCTGGAGCGCGATGGGGCTTACTCCAAGCCCGTGGAGACTTCCATCGGCTGGCACATCATCAAGCGCCTGGAGAAGAAGGACATCGGACCGTTGGACCGCCTTATGCGTCTGCGGTTGGAGCGCGAGATTCGTGAAGATAGCCGCTTTGAGATTGCAAAGCGCGCCTTGATCAACAAGATTAAGCGCGACAACCATTTTATACTCCACAAAAACGCTATTGCACACTTGCGCTCCCATTTGGATAGCACGCTCTTTTCCTATCGATGGACGCCTCCGGAGCTTTCCGAAGACGAGGTGCTGATGCAGATCGGTGATAGTGTCTACACGGTACAGGACTTTTTAGAGTATCTGCAGCAGAATACTTCGCTGCGCCTGGGCTACGATATGGATGCGGATATCGGAGAGGCGCTGTCGGAGATGGTCGACGCGTTTGTCAACGAGAAGGTCATGGAGTACGAGGAGGCGCAGCTGGAGAAGAAGTATCCGGCTTTTCGAAATTTGATGCGCGAGTATCGCGAGGGCATTTTGTTGTTTGAGATAGCCAAGGAGAAGATTTGGGACAAAGCTGCTCAGGACACGGCGGGACTTCGCGCCTTTTTTAAGAAGCATCGGCAGCGCTATATGCATCCAGTGCGGGCGGAGGTTACGGAGGTAGAGATTCAGGACATCGATGCAAAGACGGCGCAAAAGCTCTACAAGCGGGCGCTGAAGCGAGGGGTTGAAAAGGCTTTGCACAAATACCGAAAGCGCTATAAGGGTGTAGAGAAGACTTCGTCCCTGTATGATGAAGAGCAATTCAAGCGGAAGTACAAGGGTTTGGAGTTTAAGAAGGGATCGGCAACGCCGTTGGAGTACGATGCCAATCGTCGTATCGCCCGCTTTGCGATGGTGACAAAGTTGGTGCCGCCGACGCCGCGGGAGCTCGACGAGGCGCGCGGGTATGTGTTGTCGGATTATCAGAATTACTTAGAAGAGCAGTGGGTGAAGGAGTTGCGAGCAAAGTATCCCGTAGAGGTCAACCGCAAGGCTCTGGAGCGCCTCATTCAGCAAGGGCGATCGAGGTAGTGATGCGAATGCTTATATGATGGAATGACAAAGGCCATGTCAACCTATCCGTTTGCCGCAATTGTCGGCCAAGATGAAATGCGCTTAGCGCTTGTGCTCAATGCCATCGCTCCGAAGATTGGCGGAGTGTTGTTGATGGGACATCGCGGCACGGGCAAGAGTACGGCGGTGCGTGCATTGGCGGAGTTGCTTCCCCCGCGGAAGCGCGGAACATTTTACATCGAGTTGAATACGGGTGAAGGATATCGTCAAATACCCTTCAAACTTGGAGAGGAAGGTGCACGCATACCCATTGTGGATTTGCCGTTGAGTGCTACGGAAGATCGGGTGGTGGGCACCCTGGATATTGAAGCGGCGCTCACTCGTGGGGAGCGTTCGTTTGAGCCGGGATTGCTTGCCAAAGCACACGGTGGTTTTCTCTACATTGATGAAGTCAACTTGCTCGAAGATCACCTGGTCGACTTGCTGTTGGATGTGGCGGTGATGGGTGTCAACATTGTGGAGCGTGAGGGATTGAGCGTGCGCCATCCGGCGCGCTTTGTACTTGTCGGTTCGGGCAATCCGGAGGAAGGGGATTTGCGGCCGCAGCTCTTAGATCGCTTTGGACTCTTTGTCGAAGTGCGTACGCTGGAGGATCTGGCCCAACGGATGGAAATCGTCAAGCGTGCGGAAGCCTTTCGGATGGATCCAGCGGGATTTATTCGGCAGTGGGAGCCGCAGCAAGAGCGCTTGCGTCAGCGCATTGCTCGCGCTATGGAGGTGTTTAGCGAAGTGGAGCTTCCGGAAAATCTCTTAGCGAAGATTGTGGAATTGTGTTTGGTGCTCAAGATCGATGGTCATCGCGGAGAGCTGGTCATGCACACGGCCTCGCGGGCACTGGCTGCCTTTGAGAATCGCAGGGAAGTGCATGCTAGCGATGTCGCACGGGTAGCTCCAATGGCGCTCAGGCATCGCCTACGCAAAAACCCCCTCGACGATATCGACACAGGAGAGCGCATTCAGAGTGCTTTGAGAGAGCTCTTTCCCGGCGACATCGTGGATCAACCGCTGTCCGCGGTGTTTGAAATGGACAAATGACGGTTGGGCAGGTCGATTTCGCTGGTCATTTTACCTATGTTTAGGTATTGGCCAAGGGGTGGGGATGCCGTTCCTTTGGTGAAAAAAACGATGCAGTTTGTCAAATACTATTGGATAGGTGTAGTGGCGCTGTTGCTGGTCGGAGAGGTGTGTCATAGTCAGGTGATTCTCAACAGGAAATCGAGCGTTTTAACCCCAGGTAGTAGAGAGATCAATGTGTGGATGGCGCGCATGACATCGGGTCTCTATCGCACGGTACAGACCAGAATCGAATGGGAGGTCGGTGTACTGCGGTTTTATCAGGCATCGCTCTATCTCAATTACGATAGCAGGATACATCGTGCTGATCTCGAAATTGCACCGCACGGACATCTATCCTTTTCGCTTGCCAATCGCTTTCGCCTCTTAGATCCCAAGCATCATCGGGTAGGGATGACCTTGTACATCGAGCCGACATGGGCGGAAGACTATACGCGATGGGAATTCAAGTGGATAGCAGACAGGCGTTGGAATCGACATATGGGCATCGTCAATTTTACTTATGAGTATACCCGATTCTTTTACGCTTCGGTACCCAAACACGAGGGCATATGGAATTTCGGTTACATCTATTTTCCGATCGGTCAGTGGGGTGTTGGTGTTGAGGGAGCCATCGTTTGGGAGCGTCTGCTCGAGGAGCGCAAGCCTGAGCGCATTGGTATCGGCTTGGTGTGTAGTGGCAAACTCAGCGGAAAGCACTCGATCGTGGTCGGAGCCTATCCCTACTACCACCTGGAAGATGGCCGATGGGAGAGGGTAGACATGCAGTATCGCGCCATCTTTGGCATGGATTTGTAGTATAAAATGGTGGGCTTGAGCAATAACTCAGGAATTGCTCTATCCAAAGATTTTAACGACCATTTGAGATGGCTCTTTGATCTGCCAAGCTGTCGATATTTCACTTGTCATGGGAGGGATTGTGGTGGTAACTGACGGAGGATCATTTGGAATTCGCGTAAAATCATGGCGGTAGCACCCCAGATGATGTGTCGATTGTAGCGATAGCACGGTACGTCGATGGTGCGATCGATTGATGGAAGATAGAGGGGGTATCGGATAGGTCTGAGTGAGCTGTGCAGGGTTTTGAGGGGAAGGTTAAATGTCGAAGCCACTTCTGGGCTATTCGCTGAGTAGGAATGCTCTGTGGCTGCTACGAAGGGCAGTACCCAATATCGGCTAACGGGTATGTAGACGGGAGTGAGGTGGCCGATCAGGTGGATGTGAGAGGGTGGTATGCCGATTTCTTCGTAGATTTCACGGAGGGCTGTTGCTTTGAGGGAGGGGTCGTCAGGGTCTTTTCTGCCGCCGGGAAGGGCTATTTGGCCGGCGTGGACATCGCGATGTCGAGGGTGTTGGGCCCTGCAGACGAGTACGATGCCGTTGCTGCGGTGGATGAGAACGGTGACGGCTGCTATTTTGGCATCATAGGGGCGGTAAGGGAGGACCTGTCGACCGGGAGGAGCCATAAAGAGGTGTGCGCGATGGCCCGGAAGGGGTTGGCGTAGTATGGATTGGAGTTGGTAGATCAGGAGGTTGTCGGCTTGTGAAGAGCTCAAAGTCAGGCGTTGCTCTTTTTGAGATAGTTTTCAAGAGCTGTAATCATCGAAGGTGCTTCGGGTGTAGGAGCTTTGATGTTGATATGGAGTTTGTGTTTTTCGGCTTCTTTGGCGGTGAGATCACCCCATACGGCGATGCGTGTATCACCCTGTTGGAAATCGGGGAAGTTTTTAAACAGCGATACGATGCCGAGCGGGCTAAAGAAGACCAACACGTCGTACTTGACGTCTTTGAGATCGGAGAGGTCGCTTGCAACGGTGCGGTACATTTCGACTTCGGTAAACTGGATGCCCTTTTTTTTGAGATAGCTGGTCACTTTGACGGCGCGCAGGTTGGAGCAGGGGAGGAGGAATTTTTCGCTTTTAAACTTGGTAAAATATCGGTCGATGTCTTCGAGGCTTCGGTTGCCGTAGAACACTTTGCGTTTGCGGTAGACGATAAATTTTTGGAGGTAGTCGGCCACGGCTTTAGTGGTGCAAAAGTATCGCATGTCGTCGGGCATGGTGATGCGGGTGGCTTCGCAGAGGCGGAAGAAGTGTTCAATGGCGTTTTTGCTGGTAAAGATGATTGCGGTGTAATCGAGTGGGTTGACGCGTTGGCGTCTAAACTCGCGTTCGGTTACGCCTTCGACGTGAATAAAGGGTCGCCAATCGATTTTGATCCCGTATTTTTCTTCGAGTTCGAAATAGGGCGAGCGTTCTGGTCGTGGCTGGGATATCAATACTGTCTTGACGGGCTTGAATGTCTCTTCGCTGTGTTTTGGACTGCGAGCCATGTACAAATATTTATCTCATTAGGTCCATTGGATTCCGATATAGCTCAGTCCTCGCCCCAAGAGCAACAAAGGGGATATTTCGAAGGTGCAAAAGTATAAAATAAAGTAGAAAGTGTGGGCTATGCGCCACGGTTGAGCGATAAAAAACAGTCGATTTAGCCGTAAAATGCCGTAGAGAGCGATCATTCCAAGGCCGAGGATGATGAGCCAATGTGCTACAGAAGAGGGCAATAAAGTGGCCAGAAAGTTGATCGGTACCAGTGCGATACCGAGCACGATTTCATACAGGCGAAGATGTAATACGTAGTTTTGAGCTCTTTTGGTCAGGTTGTACAAATAGCCGATGCCCAGTAGTAGGTTTTGATAAAAATACACTGATACGATGAGTAGGACTACCAGGAGCATAAGAGCTTCCAGGCTGTGGATGAGCCCCCACCAATCTGCTACCAGATAGAGGAAGATGGCGATCTGGATGAGGGCGAAAAAATGATATAGGTAAAAGAGGGATCCCACCTGGAAACGTCCGGAGAAGGCGATGTGATGGGCGAGATTGGGATTCAACAGGCCTTTGCAAAGCGTGGGGAGGAGCTGGCGCCTTAGGTTGTGCAAGATAGCGAAGATGAATAAACTGATGAGGGATAGCCAGAAGATGGGTTCGGTGTCGATAAATTTTTTAGCGCGACGGAGCGTTAGGGAGGGCGGGGTGACGAAGGGGTTGTCTGCCACTTCGGTGTCGTCTACAGCGGGGCGACGGATGGTCGTAGAGGGGAGCAATTCGAAGGGATTGGTGGTGTCGAATGACGGATGTGCGGATTGAATTTGGGTGGTGTTTGGTGTAGTAGATGCGGCAGTGGGTTGAGGTGGTGGTATGATATCGAAGGGATTGTGGTGTTGAGCGAGTACCGCGGAAGTGACCATACAGAGAAGGATGCAGTACAGAGAGGCTTTCATTCCGCGTGGGCTGCTTTGGTGGTGCAAAGTTAGTCAATTGGGCGCAAAGGGCAGATGATGGGACAGCTGGGGCTGACGTCGAGGTGGAAGAGGAGGGGATGTAGAAAGAGCAGGTACCAGCCATCGGGGCAGCTGTCGGGCACGTAGATGAGCTCGGTGATGGAGGCCTTGTATCGAGGAGCGTGGGGGTATTGCCAGAAGGCGCGGTGAGCGAGCAGCTTGCCGCCGTCGTGCTCGCGATCAACACTAGGCAGATCGGTGAGGAGGTGTGCAATGCCGAGCTGGGCAAAATAAGCGGTGGCTTCGGGGTCGAAATACGGTGGATTGGTGTCGCTGTAGTTTCTGTGTCTTTTGTCTTCATCATTGGGCAAGGTACGCACGATGAGGGCCTCGGGCATAGGACCCATATTGTGGAGGATTGCATGAAAGTCGGAATACTTCAACACCATATCTCCATCGGAGGTAGTATGTGGTTCGATCGAGCAGAGGTACGCCATGAAGAGACAGCGATCGAAGGTGTCTGCAATGGTGTGTGAGGTGTCGGCGATGTGTGCGAAGCATTCGGTGTGTGTGGTAGTGCCGTGTGGGTTGAGTGTGACATTGAAAAAGTTGACGGGGCCGCCTTCGGCGATGCTTCCTACGAAATCACCGTTGCGCACGGGGGAGAATTCAATGGGCGGGGCATGGAAGCATCGAAGGCGTCCGTGGTGGCGAATGGGCAAGCCAATAGGGGTAGACTGCCGCAGGTCGGCAATCCAGCGTTTGCCCTCATGGGCAAAGTGAAGGGATGCGATGTGCATGTCAATCGATATCGAAGCGGATTCCTTGTGCGAGGGGCAGGTCTTTGCCGTAATTGATGGTGATGGTCTGTCGGCGCATGTAGGCTTTCCAAGCGTCGGACCCGGCTTCTCTTCCTCCACCGGTTTGTTTTTCGCCGCCGAAGGCACCTCCGATTTCTGCGCCGCTGGTCCCTATGTTGACGTTGGCGATGCCGCAATCGGAGCCGGCGTAGGAGATGAAGAGTTCGGCTTCGCGCATGTCATTGGTCATAATGGCGGAGGAGAGGCCTTGCGGTACGGAGTTGTTGATATCGATAGCTTCTTCGATGGTGCGGTATTTCATCAGGTACAGGATGGGTGCGAAGGTTTCGGTGCAGACGATGTTGAGGGTGGGTTGGACTTCGGCAATGACGGGTTTGACGTACAGGCCGCTTTCGTAGCCGGGGCCTTCGAGGATGCCGCCGGGCAGGACGAAGGATCCGCCTTCGTCTTCGATGCGCTTGAGAGCTTGGAGGTAGATATCCACGGCTTGTTTGTCGATGAGGGGTCCCATGTGGTTGGATGGGTCGAGGGGATTGCCGATGCGTATTTGTTTGTAGGCGTGTACGAGTTTTTCTTTGACCTGGTCGTAAATGCTTTCGTGGATGATGAGACGTCGGGTAGTAGTACAACGTTGGCCGGCGGTGCCGATGGCACCGAAGACGACTGCGCGGAGCATGAGGTCCATATCTGCGCTGGGGGTGACGATGATGGCGTTGTTGCCGCCGAGTTCGAGGATGACTTTGCCGAGGCGGGCTTTTACTTTAGAGCCGACGACCTTACCCATGCGGATACTACCTGTAGCGGAGACGAGGGGGACGCGATAGTCTTCGGAGATCCATTCGCCGACGCGGTAGTCGCCGGTGACGACATTGACGGTACCTTCAGGCACGCCGTTGGCACGCAAGATGTCGGCGAAGATGTGCATGCAAGCGACAGCGCAAAGGGGTGTTTTTTCGGAAGGTTTCCACAGGAGGACGTCTCCACACACGAGGGCAATCATGGCATTCCACGACCATACAGCCACGGGAAAGTTGAAGGAAGTGATGATACCGACGATGCCGAGGGGATGCCAGCGCTCGAGCATGTGGTGCATGGGGCGTTCGCTCTGAATGGTCAATCCGTAGAGTTGGCGGGAAAGCCCCACGGCGAAGTCGCACATGTCGATCATTTCCTGTACTTCGCCCATGCCCTCTTGGAGACTTTTGCCCATTTCGTAGGAGACGAGTTTTCCGAGGGTTTCCTTGTGTTGGCGCAGGGCATTGCCGTATTGACGCACGATTTCACCGCGTTTGGGAGCGGGCCAACTGCGCCAGATTTTAAAGGCCTCTTGCGCGCGCTCGATCACGCGATCGTATTCTTCGCGTGTAGTCGTCGATACACTGCCGATTAGAGCGCCGTCGACGGGGCTAAAGGATTCGATGTAATCGCCGGAGTCCGAACTTTCCAAACCTGTCCATGTGCCGGGATTGCGCTCCTTTATTCCGAGTTGTTGTAAAAAAGACAAGTCCATAGCTTTCGATATTTTTGCCGTGTAAAGTTAGACAAAAATCCCTGTCTCAATTCAAAGACAGATTGTGCTTCTCGCAGAAAATCTCGTCATGCGATCGGTTTGCTTCAAAATTGTAATTGTTGTGGTCGTTGGGCTCAGCGGTATTGTATGGGCGGTAGGGATGGAGGCGGAGTTCGAGCTACGCGATACGAATTACATGGAGGAGGTAAAGGGTATAAAATTGTACAACCCTGCGCTCATCAATGATCGTCCGGTGTGGATCATGGGAGATTTGCCTCAGCGGTTGATTCTCGAATTTGACTGGCTTGGTGAAGAGGTGCGGATATTTGAATACAGTATCCACCACTGTAGGGGTGATTGGAGCGCGCTGAGTCCGTTAAGTCTTTCGGAATACAGCAGTGGGTTTGCCTATGAGGAGATCGAAGGGTATTCGTTTTCGTTTAATACGAAGGTGCCCTATGTCCATTATTCGGTCGAGTGGACGGACCAGACTGTTCCATGGACGAAGAGTGGCAATTACGTGCTTGCGGTGTGGGATGTGACGACGGGAGAGCGCAAGTTGTGTTTTACCCGAAGATTTTTTGTGGTAGAGCCACTGGTGGAAGTCGAGGCGTATAAGGTCTTGCCACGCGGGCGGGTACCTCATCATGCGTATCAGGCTTTTGAGCTCAGTATAGACCTTGAGGAGATCGAGCTGTTTAGTCCGCTGCGGTATGTCTACATCAATGTCTATCAAAATATGCGATGGGATATGGGGATAGAGGGTCTTCGGCCCTTGACGGAGCGCGGTACGCTGTTGGTTTATGAAGGGCAGCGGCAGATTGTTTTTCCCGGACTCAAGGAATATCGACGCTTGGATATGCGGAGTATGAAATGGAGGTCGAATGAGCTTGTGCGCATCGCGGCTACGGATACGGGGTATGTGCTTGTACTGCGTCGGCAGCAGCCTCGATATTACCAGCAGAGTCGGGGTTTGCCCGACCGCAATGGCAGTTTTTTCTTTGACAATTTTGACTATCGCCACGAGGGATTTTTGCGTTTGGAATACGCGGAGGTCTATTTTAATCTCAGTGCCTGGCGCGATAGCGATTACGATGTGTATGTCACGGGTGGGTATTGGGGTTGGAGTTTGTTGCCGGAGATGAAGATGCAATACGATGAGGGGCGGAATGCGTATTTTTTACGCACTCGGCTCAAGCAGGGGTATTACGATTACGGCTTTGTCGCTGTCGATCGCCGTACGGGGGCCAGGGATGTGATGCGCATTGATGGCTCGACGGACAAGACCGAGAATGCCTATTTTATCTTTGTGTACTATTCGGATCCGACGCAGAATTACGACCGCATCATTGCTGCGGTGCGTTACGATTACTGGTCGGGATCGATGGATCTGTACGAGGCACGCGTGCGCATACGCCGATAGGATGGTAAAAAAGCATGAGCGATGGTTGGAATGAAAAAGGTCGTCATCGGTTTGGTTTGGATGGTAGGCGGTCTGTGGGTGGCAGCTCAGGTGCCTGAGGGGGAAAATTGGGTGGAGATTCGGGAGCGATGGCCGCTCTTACAGTTGGAATTGCGCTATGCCACGGACGACAATTTTACGGACATTCCATTATATGCGTGTGGTAGGTGTTACTTGCGTCGGCCGACGGCGGAGGCGCTGTATAGGGCGCTGGAGGAGTTGGAGCAATATGGGTATGGATTGAAGCTATGGGATTGTTATCGGCCGTCGGCTGTACAGGCGCGGCTGTGGCATTTTATGCCGGACAAGCGCTATGTGGCACCTCCTTATCAGGGCTCGATGCACAATCGGGGCATGGCGGTGGATTTGACCTTAGTGGATTTAGAGGGCAGGGAGGTGGATATGGGCACCGATTTTGACGATTTTAGCCCTCGAGCGCACACCGATGCGAGGGGTTTGAGTGAGGATGTGCGCTGTCATCGTGCGCTACTCCAGCGCGTGATGGAGCAAGCCGGATTTCGGTCGATCAAGACGGAGTGGTGGCACTATTCATTGGTGTCGGATACGACGTATCCGCTTAGTCGATGGATGTGGCCTTGTCCGAAGGGTCGATGAGTTATTGAGTGCCTGTGGGTTGAGTCTATTTTGTTGAAATGGTGCGTATGGGTGTTATTTGTCTTCTTCGGTTTGGTCGGAGGGTTCTTTGGTCAGTTTGAGGCAGTCGCGTGCGTTGATTTCGGTGATGTAGCGTGTGTTGCCGTCTTCGTCTTGGTAGCTTCGGTATTGGATTCGTCCTTGGACGAGCACCCAGTTGCCCTTGTGGTAGTTTTGGGCGATGTACTCAGCTAGGGGGCCCCAGGCAACGATGCGGTGCCATTGGGTGGTTTCGACGGTTTCGCCGTCGCCGGTGCGGTAGTACTCGTTGGTAGCGAGTCGGAAGACGGCCTTTGCACGGCCATTGTCGTAGCGGGTGATTTCTGGGTCGGCTCCCAGGTGGCCGATGAGCTGGACGTAATTGCGTTGTACTGCCATAACACTTGGATTTTAGGGTGAAAGTCTATATGGGCAAAGATACAAGTTTTTTTCTTTGTGCAGAAATGTTGAGTGGAAAAATTTTATTTTTTTTCGTTGGGAGAGGAAAAGTGCTGCCATCCTTGAGCGGTGATGGGTACTTTTTTGCCGCCGGTGGTGAGCAGGTGGACGCCTTCATCTTTGGGCACGATTTCGCCGATGATGGAGATATCGGGCATATAGCGGAGGAGGGGGAGTTTGTCTTCGGGGGCGGTAAAGAGGAGTTCGTAGTCTTCGCCCCCGTTCATGGCGCAGGTGATGGGGTCGTGATTGAAATCGAGTGCCATGAGGCGGATATCTTCGCGTATGGGCAATTTGCTCTCTTCGACGATGGCGCCGACCTTGGAGCGGTGGCAGATGTGGAGGAGGTCGGAGGCCAGGCCATCGGACAGATCGATGAGTGCCGACGGTATGAAGTTTTGGTGATGCCAGAGTTGGATGATGTCGGTACGTGCATCGGGTTTGAGTTGGCGTTGGATGGCGTAGCTGTATTTTTCGGGTAGGCTGGGTTGCAGATCGGGATTTTTGAGGAAGAGTTGTTTTTCGCGTTCGAGGAGGAGGAGGCCGAGGTAGGCGGCGCCGAGGTTGCCAGTGACGCAGAGCAAATCGCCGGGTTTTGCTCCGTGGCGGTAGGCGATGCGAGAGCGTTGTTGGATGCCAAGTGCGGAGATGCTGATCGTCAAGCCGCGTAGGGAAGAGACCGTATCACCGCCGACCAAGTCGATGTCGTACTCTTTGCAAGCCAGGTGGATGCCTCTGTACAGGGCCTGGAGGTGTTCGACATAGTACTTATTGGAGATGGCGATGGAGACGGTGATATGGCGCGGTAGGGCATTCATGGCACAGATATCCGAGAGGTTGACGACGACGGCTTTGTAGCCGATGTGTTCGAAGGAGCTGTAGATGGGATCGAAGTGGAGGGCTTCGACAAGCATGTCGGTGGAGAGGAGGACACAGTGATCGTCTTTTACCTGTATGACGGCAGCGTCGTCGCCCACCCCCTGGATGGTGTGCGGAGAGAGGGTGAGGAAATCGGAGGTGAGCAATTCGATGAGCCCGAATTCTCCCACTTTGTGGAGTGGGGTGCCGGTGGAGTCGGAGTGCTTGTGGTTTTTATCATTCATAGAGCGGATATGATTTTTTCAAAAGCGATCCATTCGGGGTAGGGCGGAGGGTCGGCGGACACTTGCATGGGGCGATGGTCGGTGGGATGGGCCCATTGGAGTCGGAAGGCGTGGAGGTTGATGCCGACGTGTCGGTTGGTGCGCTTGTCGCCGTACTTGATGTCGCCGCGAATGGGGCATGACAGTGCGCCGAGTTGTGCACGCAACTGGTGAAAGCGTCCTGTCAGCGGTTGTAGCCACCACAAGTAGAGGTGCTCGCTTGCGGCAAGTACGCGGTATCGGGTGATGGCGAGGCGCGCACGCGGATGGCCTTCGTCTACGACGATGGCCTTGTGCATGCGTTCGTTTTTCACCAGCCAATGACGAAGCTCACCTGTCTCTTCCTCGGGTCGGCTACGTGTCAGGGCAAGGTAATATTTCTCTATTTTATGCTGGCGAAACAGATCGGCATACTGTGCCGTCCATTTGCGATCGCGCGCCATGAGTAGCACACCCGACACGGGCCGATCAATGCGGTGAAGCACGTACCACGCCCCTCCGTAGTGTGCGTGTAGGTATTCCACCAAGCTGTAATCCCCCGTTCGGTCGGGGTGTACAGTGACACCCGGGGGCTTGTACACTGCCGCCAAGCCTCCTTCGTCGTAGAGTATGCGCACGTCTTCGAACCCCTCGTGTTTAGTCATCGACTTCCCTCCACTCATCATAGTCCTGATCCTTTGGCTGTTTGGGGCTGCTTTTCCCCTTGAAGAGGTGCTTGACGGGTTTGCCCGTGTAGAGGTTGTACAACAAGGCGAGCAACACGAGAATGACGAGCAATTTGATCATCGGTTTCGTTTTCGGTTCCTAAAGGTATGAAATCGCGCACGATCAACTCCTATTGCACGGTATTGCCGCGCTGGGATGTGTGAGATACCGCAGAGATGGATCCTCTTGACAACGATTTCATACTGAACAATTTTATACCGAAATACCAAAAGAGCGTATTTTTAACAGCGAGGGGCAATGGCGAGATGCGCAGAAGTCTAAAAAGCGTCGCGTTAGAGCTCTCATCGCACGATGGTAACGGTGCCTGTGAGGGTAAACTGCTGGGTGGGGTCTATGGTGCTCTGGCACTGGATGACGTAGGTATAGACGGCCGGGGGAAGTGGGGCATTGCGGAAGGTGCCATCCCACGGTTCGATTGCGGGAGGGTAGGCATAGAGGAGGTTGCCCCATCGGTCGAAGATGCGGATGCTGGTGATTTGGGCATTGCGCGGATAGGGTTGCCACACGTCGTTGATGCCGTCGCCATTGGGGCTAAAGGCGTTGGGGACGAAGACGGCTACATTACAAGATCGCAGGTAGACCGTTACGGTATCGGAAAGAGTCCCGCAAGCACTCTGGATGACGACGCTGTAGATGCCGGAATCGGCGACAGTGATTTGCGCAGTGGTATCGCCCGTGTTCCAAAGATAGCGCGTGCTTGGCAATAGAGGCAAGGACAGTTGGAGCTCTGCATCATCGCATATAGTGGTGTCGCGAGGATGGATGCGCACGTCGTAGGGGCTAAACTGTTGGACTGTAAAGCTATCGCTCAACGGGCATCCAACGCTGTTTTGTGCTTCGAAGGAGTAAAGGCCTGGGGAGGTGATGATTTTGGCATGTGCGGTATCGCCGTCGCTCCATCGGATGTTTTGAAATTTGGTGGGTAAGGCAATGTGAAGGCTGTCGTCCGGACAGAGGATGGTATCGGGTAGGTCAAAGTCGATGCCCTCATCGAAGACGCGGATGGGCAGCTGGTATTCGTAAATGCACGTGCGGTATCGAATTTGTTGGCTCACGACAAAGTATCCAGCTTTGTAGAGGGTGAGACACGGTGGACGCGGGCTGGTACTCCATGTGGTATCCACGCCAAAGTACAACAGGCTCCATTTCCACGTTTCGGCCTTGTCGTTGTCGAGGGGTATGGGCAAGGCGCACTCTCCGATGCAAAAGCGGTCTCTGTCGAGGCGAAAGCGCGGCGTGGGGACTTTATCGGTAGTAATACAGGTAGCTTGAAAAGAACCACTGGCGAGGCTTCCCGTCAACGTCAAGGAGCCGGGAGCATCGCCATCGAGCTTTTGAAACGCCTCTCCCGATTGCATTAGAATGGCAAGGGGCTCCTTCTTAAAGCAGTAGCGCAAAAAATCACATGAAGCAGGGGGATCGGAATTGTCCATGTCGATGCGCACGATCAAGCGGTCGTCGGATAAAGGATCAATGCCTTCGAGAAAAACCCACCGGCCGATGACCGTTGCGGCCAGATGTCGATGAGTCAGGATGATCAAGCCGGGGTTGATGATTCTGGAGGGTAGGAGTTCGATGACGTAAACATTCGAATCATTGGCTGGCTGCAGGAAGAGAAAGGGAGGGTTGGAAGCATCGGCCATCAGGCGCATGTCGGGGTTGATGAGGGGAGGGGTAGATCGGATTGTATAGGCCCAGCGCGGAGAAGCATTGGCCTGTAGGGGCAATTGGAGGCAGGCTGCGAAGGGATAATCATCGGTATTTACCGTACCGGCGATGTAGAGAAGCTGGCTGTCCCTTTGCAAGCTGATGGCCCGAATGTGTACACCGTTGAGATAGGTCGTTTGGAGCACGTCACCTGTAGAGAGGTCGATCTGCAGCAGGGCCGAATTGCTCTTATCTGAAGCGCAGCTGTTGACGTATAGGATTTTACCGTCGGAAGCACTCGACATGCAGTTAAAGCTATAACCGCTGCGTCCGTAGCTGTGGCTGTAGATGAGCGTGCCGTCGCTTTGCAATGCGGTGAGGAAGAGTCGCTTTTCGCTGGTGCTGATTTGGAGGAGGTCGACGACGACGATTTGACCATTGTTGGTGAGATAGAGAGCGCGTCGCGGATTGAAGGGCGAGTCTCCCGATTTGAGTTGATATGCCCAGGTGGGGGTCGACTGATTGGCATTCCAAGCGCTGACGAAGGTCTCTCCTCCCGGTCGGCGCCCCATGACGATGAGTTGGCCGGTGCCATCAGGGACAATGTGGGTGATGCCCGACTGGTTGCTCACGGGCAGGGGAAAGCCAATCCTGGCGGATCGGACGGGCATCATCGTCGAGGGATCGACGATGTGAAAGGTATAATCCAATTGCTTTCGACTAAACTCGTTAATGACCACCCCCAGGGGACTGTAGCCGAGTGTGCGCTCTTCGGCCGAACTGGCAGTGGAGAAGAAATACTGCACGGTTTGTGCGACGGTGCTCGCCACACCCCACATACAGGCAAGGAAGAAGACGAACCGCTTGAGTCGATGACACACCACTCCTGAGGTTTCGGATATATAACTGCGATTTTAGTGGTGTATTATAATAAAACTGCGTGGGTATAAAATGGTTGGCTCAATGACGAGGGTGTCCTTTTCATTTTTTTGTATGAAATCGTAGGGCATAGGATTGAGTGGTTGGTGACAATCGCTGTAGAGTGGCGGTGTAGGTGCCGAAAGAAAACCTATGCGGGCCATTGATGTTTTGTAAATTTGTCGTTTTGGCAGGCTATGGTGAAAAATCGGGATACACGCAAGCAGAGCCACATTGAGGTCATAGGTGCACGCGTGCACAATCTCAAGGGCATCGATGTGCGCATACCGCGAGGTAAAATGACTGTCATTACGGGTATTAGCGGGAGTGGGAAGAGTTCGCTTGCATTTGACGTCATTTACGCCGAAGGGCAGCGTCGGTACATGGAGACTTTTAGCCATTATGCGCGGCGCTTTATCGGCCGGTTTGAGCGCCCTGAGGTCGAGGAAATTCGCGGGTTGAGCCCAGTCATATCGATCGAACAGAAGTCTGTAGGCTGGAATCCGCGCTCTACGGTGGGCACGGTGACGGAGGTATACGATTTTTTTCGGCTCTTATACGCGCGCACGGCGGAGGCGTATTCGTACAAGAGCGGCAAGCGCATGGTTAAGTTTACCGAAGACCAACTCGTCGACTACATAGTGGAGCAATATGGGGGCGAGGAGATCATCGTATTGGCGCCGGTGGTCGTGGGGCGCAGGGGGCACTACCGAGAGCTTTTTGACAGTTTGCGCAAGCAAGGATTTGTACGCGTGCGCGTAGACGGGGAGATGCGCGACATAGAGCGCGGTATGCAGCTCGATCGGTACCGCATACACGATATCGATGTGTATATCGATCGCTTGAGCGTGCGCAGGGAGCGGGTCGAACGCCTACGTCACGCAGTGCGGTTGGCCTTCAAAATGGGTGAGGGGTTTATTCGCGTGTTGCAGGTCAATACAGGACAGATTCGGGCATATAGTAAAAAGCTCATGGATCCGGAGACGGGTCTTTCGTATGAAATCCCATCGCCGTTTAGTTTTTCATTCAACTCGCCCTATGGGTGGTGTCCGTCGTGTAAGGGTCTTGGGCGCGTCAAGGTGGTCGATGTACAAAAGCTCATACCCGATCCGAGCAAGAGCATCCGTCGAGGAGGGATTGTGCCTTTGAAGGAGTGGAAGGGGAGTTTTCTACTGTCGCAGATTGAGGAGATTGCCGGCGAATACGGCTTTGACATGGATACGCCCATAGCCGACATTCCGGAGGAAGCACTTCGGTTGATTTTATACGGCAGAGGCAAAGAGGGCAGCCAGTTGTACACCCTACGCGATGAGGGCTTAGTGCAGATGTTGATGCGCATTTACGAGTCCAATCCAACGGAGCGCATCAAGGCGTATTTGGAGGATTTCATGAGCGAGATGGACTGTGCGGAGTGTGAGGGCTACCGCATCAAGAAGGTTGCTCAGTGGTTTCGGATCGATGGGTGGCACATTGGTCAGATCAGCATGTGGCCGCTTCATGATTTGCGTGCATGGGTAGAGGGTTTGGAAGCGAAGCTGGGGGAGGATCAATTGCGCATTGCGCGGGAGGTGTTGCGCGAAATCAAGGTGCGCTTGCAGTTTCTTCTCGATGTGGGTTTGGAGTATTTGCACTTACATCGTCCAGCACGGACGCTTTCGGGGGGAGAGAGTCAGCGTATTCGGCTGGCCACGCAGATTGGGTCGCGACTCAGTGGCATTACATACATTCTCGATGAGCCGAGCATTGGCCTTCATCAGCGTGACAACCGCCGATTGATATCATCTTTGCGCGCCTTGGTGGATCAGGGCAATACGGTGATCGTCGTCGAGCACGATCGCGATATCATGGAGCGAGCAGACTGGATCGTCGACATGGGGCCGGGTGCTGGAGTGCACGGTGGTGAAGTGGTGGGCGAAGGACCAGTGGAGGAATTCGTCAAGCAGGATACACTTACGGCTGCGTATCTCAGTGGGCGTGCGCGCATACCGATCCCTCCACAGCGCCGGCAAGGGACGGGAAAGGAACTCGTATTGTACGGGGCAAGGGGGCACAACCTCAAGTCGGTGGATTTACGGCTTCCGTTGGGAAAGATCATCTGCGTCACAGGGGTATCGGGCAGTGGAAAGTCGAGCTTAATTACGGAGACGCTCTACCCGCTGTTGCGTCAGCATCTGCACAAAAGTGTAGAAAAGCCTCTGCCCTATGATCGCGTGGAAGGGCTGGAGTACATCGGAAAGGTCATTGAGGTCGACCAGTCGCCCATTGGTCGGACGCCTCGGTCGAGTCCGGCACTCTACGTCAAGGTCTTTGACGAAATACGCCAGCTCTTTTCGAAGCTGCCGGAATCTCGGATGCGCGGATACAAGCCCGGTCGATTTAGTTTTAATGTCAAGGGTGGCCGTTGCGAGCACTGCCAGGGGGCTGGTGTGCGCATCATCGAGATGCATTTTCTGCCCGATGTGCTCGTCGAATGCGAGTACTGTGGTGGAAAACGCTACAACGAAGAGACGCTCCAGGTGCGATATAAGGGCAAAAACATCAGCGATGTGCTCAACATGACAGTTGAGGAGGCCTGTCGCTTTTTTGAAAACATCCCGTCGATACATCGCAAGCTGCAGACCTTGCAGGAAGTCGGACTTGGATATATCCGTCTCGGGCAGCCTGCGACGACCCTTTCGGGCGGAGAGGCGCAGCGCGTCAAGCTCTCCAAAGAGCTGGCGCGTGTTTCGAAGGGCAATACCCTCTACATTTTGGATGAGCCAACCACGGGCTTGCACTTCGAAGATATCATGCATTTGCTACACGTACTCAATAAGCTCGCTGATCGCGGCAATACCGTTGTCATCATCGAACACAATATGGATGTGATCAAGAGCGCCGATTGGATCATCGACTTGGGGCCTGAAGGAGGCGAGCGCGGGGGCACCATCATTGCACAAGGCACTCCCGAAGAGATTATACGCAAGGGCATTGGATATACGGCAAAGTATCTGAAGGAAGTCTTTGAAAAAGAAGGCGTGCTGGAAAGCGTCGACGAAAAGTAAATCGCTGTGATGAATCGACGGAAGACATTGGAAACACAAATAAATTTTATATTGCGGGGTCAAATGTTTTGGGTCGAATAAAATCTTTGGTCGTATGAGTGTGAAAACAAAGGGTCATCCGCGGGGGTTGTACACCTTGTTTGCGACGGAAATGTGGGAGCGCTTTAGCTATTACGGCATGCGGGCGCTGTTGGTATTGTACTTGACCGCCAAGCTGGCAAAAGACGGATTTGGACTGCCGAGAGATGAGGCATTGGCTCTGTATGCGGTCTTTACGGGTCTGGTGTATTTGACTCCTATCCTCGGAGGGTGGGTTGCCGATAAGCTCTTGGGCAAGCGCAAGACGGTGTACATCGGAGGTTTGGTCATGGCGATCGGTCAATTTTTGCTTGCCACAAGTGCGTTTTTAGCACATTCGCTCGATGTCGATACGCGTCTGTTTATTTTCAATTTTGGTCTCGGCGTATTGATCTTGGGCAATGGATTTTTCAAGCCCAATATTTCCACTATTGTCGGTGATTTTTACGATGACAACGATCCGAGGAAAGACTCGGCGTTCAACATCTTTTACATGGGCATCAACCTCGGTGCCATACTCGGCCCCTTCATTGCGGGAGCTCTTGGGGAGCAAGTACATTGGGGCTATGGGTTTACAGCAGCGGGAGTGGGTATGGTCATCAGTGTGTTGTGGTTGAAGATGCAGGAGCACAACTTAGAGCGTCACGGCTTGCCTCCCAATTCGCCGGAGGACAAATACCTGCTCGATGCACGTGACTGGAGAGATATTTTTACATGGACGGTGAGCCTTGTAGTGGGGGCGGCTGTGGTCATCTTGGTTTGGAGTAGTTTGCCCGATAGCGTCACGGAGTGGTTGATGACTCTGGGCTTTTTGGCCTTGATACTGGGTATGGCCTATGTCGTCATTCGAGGAATAGATGGTGAGGAGTGGATGAAAAAGTTCACTCCCTTTGCGGCTGTGGTTGTGGGTCTGTTTGTCTTGTGGAAGGCCAATGTGCTTGAAGTGATACAAGCGATGATAGGGCTAAATTGGATCGTCGGGCTATTGTTGGTTGCGGGCTTGATTGCTGCAGTGTTGATCACCCTGATGCTCAACCCCAATGAGGAGTGGTCGCGCATGGGGGTCATCATCACATTGGCGATTTTCAATATTGCCTTTTGGGCAGGGTTTGAACAAGCGGGCGGCACGATGAATCTCTTTGCCAAAGAAAACACAGACCGCACGCTGGAAGCCGTCTGGGCGCCCGATTTTATACAGAATCTCAACATAAAATGGCTGGGTTACTTGTGCCTGATCTTTGTGCTGATGTGGATATACGATATTCTGATGCGGGTGTTTTCTGACGACGAGCAGCGCAAGGCTTTGGCGCGAAAAATCGGGGGTATAGGCATGATAGGCACTATTGTCCTCGGTGTGCTCTTGTTGTGGGCATATCTTTCGACGGGTCCGGAAATTCCGGCATCGTGGTTTCAAAACATCAACCCCTTTGCAATTTTGGTCTTTGCCCCTCTCTTTTCGATTATGTGGCTCAAACTTGATCAGATGCGAATCAACCCTCGCACATCGATTAAGTTTGTACTTGGATTGGCCTTGGGAGGGGTGGCCTTTTGGGTGATGAGTATAGCTGATCACAAGGCAGAGACCGGTCTGGTATCGCCCATGTGGTTGGTCACGGTGTATGTCATTCTCACTTTGGGCGAGCTCATGCTTTCGCCTATCGGTCTGTCGATGATCACTAAGTTAGCTCCTACGCGCTTAGTGTCGGTCGTGATGGGACTTTGGATGGCGAGCTTTGCAGCGGGAAACTACATCGCTGGCATCCTTGAAAATGTGCTCCATCAATATGGATTTGAGCTCTATCCCTTTATCATGTGGGTGATGTTTGGATGTGCCGTTGTACTGCTCTTATTTTCACCGCTGCTCAATCGAGCAATGCGGGGCATACACTGATTTTCATCGTTGGATGGGATAAAAATTTGATTCAGTAGGAGCTCCTGCTTGGAGTGTGGTAAAGTGCGTTGTGATGATGGGAGTATTTAGTAAGCTGGGCACGTTTAAATCGGGGTTTTGGGTGGCGAGTGCGATGGAGCTGTTGGAGCGGTGGGCTTGGTACGGCATGTTTGCCGTATTGGCCCTGTATTTGACGGGTTCTACTGATGAAGGAGCGCTCGGCTTGAGCCACACCGAAAAGGGCCAGATTATGGGCATAGTGACGGCCATACTGTACTTATTGCCCATTTTTACGGGTGTGGTTGCCGATATGATTGGCTTCAAGTTGAGTTTGATCATCGCTTATCTTATCTTAGCTTCGGGCTACTATTTTATGGGTGAAGTGGAAGGGTATTGGCCCGTGTTTTTGGTGTTTTTGTGGGTAGCCCTTGGGGCAGCGATGTTTAAACCCGTAGCTTCAGCGATTGTGACCAAGACCACGGATGAGAGCAATTCGACTCTTGGCTTTGGCATCTTTTACATGATGGTCAATATTGGAGGGTTTATCGGGCCGGCTTTCTCTTCTACTTTGCGCACCAAATACGGGTGGAAGATCATTTTCATCCAAGCGGCTGTGGTGATCTTGATCAATCTCGTCATTTTACTGCTGTTTTATCGGGAGAGCGATCGGGTGCAGCGTCAAAGAGAGCGCTTTGGGGAGGCTGTGATGCGTGCGTTAAAAAACATTGGTGCTGCTCTTATGGATAAAAAGCTCACCGTGCTGCTCGTCATCATGGTGGGATTCTGGACGATGTTTAACCAACTATTTTATACCCTACCGACCTTTATCGAAGATTGGGTCGACACCGTCGAGTTAAAGGCACAGATTGCGGGATTTTCTACGTGGATAGCGGAGTTTATGAGTGGTGGAGGGGACAGGGTCAATCCCGAGATGATGATCAACATCGATGCGGGGGCTATTGTGTTGTTTCAGATCATTGTCTCTGCATTTGTCCAGCGCATGCGCCACGTGTCGGCCATGATACGAGGATTTCTGGTTTCCATCATCGGCATAGGTTTGAGTTTTTACTTCAACGATGGACTGTACGTCATTGTCGGCATTGTGGTTTTTGCCATTGGTGAGATGATGACCAATCCGACATTTTCGTCGTTTATAGCGTTGATTTCGCCTAAGGGCAAGGAGGCCCTCTACATGGGTACGTATTTCATACCCGTCTTTCTCGGCAATTTTTTCACGGGTTTTATTTCGGGCAATCTCTATGAGGCGTGGTCGGACAAGCTCACACTCCTCCAGCGCGAGATGGCCAAGCGCGGTATCGACATGCCCGAGGTTGGTGCACAGTTTTCCAAAAATGAATATTACCAGTTAGCTGCGCAAAAGTTACAGATGACGCAGCAACAGATGACCGATATGCTCTGGCAGACGTATCATCCCAACAAGATATGGTATGTCATTGTGGGGATAGGCGTCTTCACGCTCCTGGCACTATATGTGTACGACTTGTTGGTGATACGGCCCAATGAGCGCAGAGAAGAGGCAGCAAAAGCGGAGCTATGACGATGAGAGAAATGCACTTTCGGCACACGGTGATGGGGCATCCCGCGGGGTTGTTTGTCCTGTTTTTTACCGAGATGTGGGAGCGTTTCAGTTATTACGGCATGCGGATTTTGCTGATGTTGTTTTTGGTGGCCAAGGTGTCGGAAGGGGGATGGGAATGGTCGCGCAAGGAAGCAGCATTGCTCTTCAGCTGGTACGTCATGCTGGTATATATCACGCCGCTCATCGGCGGTTGGCTGGCTGACAATGTGCTCGGTTATGTGCGCGCTGTCATCATCGGGTCGGTGGTGATGACCCTTGGTCACTTGTCCCTCGCACTGGCGGATTTGCCCTTGGAAGCGGATTTGCGCTTTTTCTTCTACATCGGGCTGTTGCTTTTGGTGATCGGAACGGGATTTTTTAAGCCCAATATGACCTCGATCATCAGTCAGATGTATCCGCAAGATAGCCCGAAGAAGGACGGAGCGTACACGATTTTTTACATGGGAGTCAATGCGGGAGCCTTTATCGGTACCTTGCTCGTGGGATGGCTGGGCGAACGCGTCAACTGGAGCTACGGCTTTGGTTTGGCCGGGGTGTTTATGCTCTTTGGACTGTTGCAGTTTTACTTCGGACGCCATATCTTTGGAGAACGCGCCAACATGCCGGCGAAGAAGTACGAAAGGCAACAAAGTCTCTCGGAAGCAGCGGATCAAGCGCGCAGGGTGCCCTTTACTCCACTTGACAAGGCCATGGCCATCATCGGTGGGGTTGCAGCTG
>JALWKB010000191.1 GCA_026996805.1 Saprospiraceae bacterium
CATGCGGATCCAGCAGCCGACTATCCAGCAGCTGTATTAGCCAGTGAGGCCGTCATTGTGGTACAGGGCCCGCGGGGGAAGCGTGAGGTGCGCGCGGAGGATTTCTTTGTCGGCATGTTTACTACAGCGTTGGAAGAGCAGGAGATCATCGTGGAAGTGCGCGTCCCCAAGGGCAGCAATGGCGTGTATTTGAAGTTTAAGCAACCCGCTTCGCGTTTTGCACTGGTAGGAGTGGCTGCGGTGAAGCGAGGCGATCGGGTGCATGTGGGCATTACGGGAGCTTCGGATACCCCTTATCGGGCCACAGCGGTCGAACAGGCCTATCTTCAAGAAGGAGTGGAAGCTGCAAAATACGCTGCCGAAGGTGTTGAAATGCTCGAAGATCACTTTGCCACTGCTACGTATCGAGCGCATCTGGCACGAGTATTGACACGACGAGCTTTAGAGGCGTTGTAGGGTAATTTTGGGACTTTCAACATAGCGATGTGCCCACTCTATTGGCCATTGTGGAGTGAACAATCCCCATGTCTTATCGGTATTTTACACTGTACGTTATTGTTCAGTGCAGTGTAGTAAAATTGAGTGTATGGGGTTTCGCATAGCGCAAATTACCGATACCCACATCGGAAAGGAGGGTGAGTATCCGTATGGCGTCGATGTGCGGGCCAATTTTATGCGCATTCTCGAAGATATCGGAGCACTTCGCCCTGATCTAATTGTGCATACGGGGGATTTAGTGTTTCGGGATCCCGATGAGGGCATCTATCGATGGATCAAACGCCAGCTGGACCGTCTTTCGATACCGTATTACGCGATTTCGGGCAACCACGACGATTCGGCAGTGATGAAGGAGGTATTTGCGCTGCCGGGGGAGCTTCGCTCGGGTCGGTGGTATGCCGCAATGGTGAAGGAGGGTGTCCAATTGCTCTTTTTGGATAGCGGGGTGGGCGATATCGATGAGGGACAGCTGCGGTGGCTCGGTGATCGACTGCATGAGGATGTCGATGCGCACGTTGTTTTCATCCATCATCCCGTACTGGAAGCGGGGGTGCCGTACATGGAGGCAAATTATCGCCTTGCAAATCAGGAACAGTTGCGGAAAGTTTTGGGAAGAGCCGAGGCGGAGGTATATGTGTTTTGCGGGCATTACCACGTGCATCGGACGAGTGCGCAAGGGCGGATTCATCAGCACATTACGCCGTCGTGTTTTTTTCAGATCGATGCGCAGAGGGAGGACTTTGGCATTGATCACTATCGCATTGGGTGGCGGGTGATTGAGTGGCAGGAGGGTGTGTTGAGGCATTATGTGCGTTATCGGGACGGCATATTGCGGCAAGTGGAACAAAGTGCGGATTGATGGGCAAGGGCAAGTTGCGGAAGTTTGCAGAGCTGGCGCGTTTTCCCCATGTCTTTGAAAACTTTTCCCATGTCCAGCCTGAGTTGATTGGGAAGGATGGGGAGGTGGTGGATTTTCGCGGGAGATGGTCGCGGGATTTTTTTGGCAACGATCATCCGTTGGTGTTGGAATTGGCCTGTGGGAGAGGGGAGTACACGGTCGAGTTGGCTCGACGGTACCCGGAGAAAAATTTCATAGGGGTCGATATAAAAGGAGCGCGCATATGGGCGGGGGCGCGGCAGGCGCTTGAGGAGGGATTGGGCAATGTGGCGTTTGTGCGCACGCGCATTGAGCATATCGATACTTTTTTTGGTCGGGGGGAGGTCCACGGCATGTGGATCACTTTTCCGGATCCGTTTCCGCGCAAGAGCAAGGCCAACAAGCGGCTCACTTCGCCGTATTTTTTGGATCTCTACCGCAAGATTCTCGCTGAAGGAGCGGAGCTACATCTCAAGACGGACAATGAGCTGTTGTACGATTTTACATTGGAAGTGCTCTCGCAGCGAGGAGATTACGAGTTGGAGGTTTGGTCGGAGGATATTCACGCAGGAGGGCAGCTGTTGCATAGGGATCTCGACATTTGCACGTATTACGAGCGGATGCATTTGCGTGAGGGAAGGACGATCAAGTACGTGCGGTGGCGCTATACGGGTGGGGGTTACTCCTCTTCGGGGTAGACGTCGTAATCGACCCATTCGAATTCGACGCGGCGGGTGGCGAGGTCGGCATCGACGACGCGCACGCGGAGGGGATCGCCGATTTTGATCTTCCGGTGGGAGAAGTAGCCGTAGGCTTGATGTTGGTCTTCGCTGAGTATGAAATTGTCGGGCAGGGTATCGAAGGGGATGAAGCCTTCGATGAGGGTGTCGGGGAGAATGGCGAAGATGCCGCTTTCGATGAGTCCGGAGATTTGGGCGTCGAACACTTCGCCGATGTGGTGGCGGATGTATTCGACCTGGAAGTAGCGTATGGATTCGCGTTCTGCTTCGAGGGCGGCTCTTTCGCGCTGCGAGATGTGGGTGCAGATGCGCTGGAGTTTTTCGGCGTTGACAGTTTGGCCGCGTTCGAGTTTTTCGAGGATGCGGTGGACGACCAGGTCGGCGTAGCGTCGGATGGGAGAGGTAAAGTGGGTGTAGTAATCGAAGCCGAGACCGAAGTGGCCGATGTTTTGGGTGTGGTATTCTGCTTTTGCCATGGTGCGTATGGCGAGGGGGCCGAGGAATCGGTATTTTTCGTCGGTTTCGGTGATTTGGGCGAGCTGGTTGAAGGAGTCGACGATTTGTTTGGGTGTGTCGAATTTTAGGTGGAGGCCCATGGCCCGGGTGAAGAGGGCGAAGTCCTGAATTTTATCGGGATCGGGGTGGTCGTGGATGCGGTAGACGAAGGGGATGGTCTTGTTTTTGCTCTTTTTTTGGATTTCGCGTGCTACGGTGCGGTTGGCGAGGAGCATAAAATCTTCGATGAGCATGTGGGTGTGGAGGCGTTCTTTGCGTCCGAGGAAGAGGATGCGTCCGTTTTGGTCGAGTCGGTATTGGATTTCGTCGATGTTGAAGTCGATGCTGCCTTCTTGGAAGCGTTTTTTTCGGAGTTTTTGTGCGATTTGATGGAGCACGGACAGCTGTTGGTACCATTTTCCGCGCCGGCTGTCGAGCACTTCCTGGGCTTCGGAGTAGGTAAAGCGCTTATCGGAGTGGATGACGGTTTTAGCGATGGTGTAGTGATGCACTTTGCCGGAGAGGTCGATGGTGAAGAGCACGGAGAAGCATCGCTTGTCTTTGCCGGGACGTAGGGAGCAGTAGTCGTTGGAGAGGCGCTCGGGTAGCATGGGCAGGACGCGGTTGATGAGGTAGACGGAGTTGCCGCGGCGCAGGGCTTCTCTGTCGAGGGCGGAGTTTTCTGCCACATAGTGGCTGACGTCGGCGATGTGAACGCCTATTTGATAGAGGTCGCCTTTGAGGTGTTGTACGGAGAGGGCATCGTCGAAGTCTTTGGCGTCGTCGGGGTCGATGGTAAAGGTGGGGATATGGCGGAGGTCGAGGCGCTGATGCAACTCGTCTTCGGGAATTTCGTCGGAGAGCTGTTGGAGTTCGTCGTACACTTCTGGGGGAAATTCCAGGGGGAAGCCCTTTTGTAGGAGTATGGCGTTCATTTCGACTTCGTGGCTGCCGGCGGGGCCGAGGGCGAATTCGACTTTGCCGAGGGGGATGCCTCGGGTTTTTTCTTTCCAGTCGATGACTTTGAGGGCGACTTTGAAGCCCTCTTCGATGTGGAGATGTGGGGGGATGTCTACGATGCGGATGTCGAATTCGAAGGTCATGCCTTGGGATACGCGTGCGAAAAGGGATTTTCCGCTGCGGTATACGACGCCGACGTAGAGCTCGCGAGCTCGTTTGATCACGCGGAGGACGCGCCCTTGGGGGTTTCGACCTTTGGGGGTACGGGTGATGAGTACTTCGACGGTATCGCCATCGAGGGCTGTGGAGAGGTGTTTGGCGGGTACGAAGATGTCGCGTGTGTAATCTGGACTGATGATGTATGCGGCGCCTGAGCGGATCATATCGACGGTGCCCTGTACAATGCGGGGGTCTTTTTTGAGAATGCGGTAGGTGTATTTGTTGCGATGGACGCGCTCGATTTTACCCTCGTGGAGGAGGTCGGCCAAAGCGTGTTGGATATCGGAGGAAGGGATGGCTTTTTTACGCGAGCTGTTGATTTTTTTGGCGAGTTGTCGGACGGTAAAGCTCTTGGGGTAGTGTTGGCGGAGGGTTTCGAGCAGGGTGTTTTTCAGAGCTTGTCGGCGATTTGGTCGTGCTTTTCTCTTTTTCATTGAAAGAGATTGTCGGTATCTTCGATTTGGATTTGGCCGTCGGGGAGGATTTCGGCTTCTAAGGCGTAGGTCGAGGTGGGGTCGTAGGTACTTTCGTCTTCGGCGAGGACTTTGCCTGCGGTCATGTGTATGATCCAGTCTTCGTCGATGTGGGCGGTGAGTCGTGCGATGTATTTGCCATCGGATTTGATGCCGGCGATGACGAGTCGTGCGATGATGCGACCGCGTTTGTCGACGGTCAGGAGGATGTACTGTTGATCCATGAGTCCGCCCTTCCAATAGACGAGCACTTCGAAGCCCTGGGGGTGCGGAATGCGGAAGCAGGGCATGTATTCGGTGTATTCGTCGTCGTCGTCGGTGCGCAGGAAGGTCTTTTCGACACGCTGGGGGAAGGGCTTGTTGTATTGATTGAAGACGTGGATGGTCTGGTCGGTGAGGGTGACAGGCAGGGTCACCTCGGGGAAGGCTGCGCGGAAGTCTTCGTAATCGCTCTTGAGCAATTGGCGCAGGGAGATGCGTGCATCTTCTTCGAGGGGCATATCGGGGATTTGACCGTCGGGAAACATCCAGCGGATGAGGTCGATGTTGGGATGCTTTTTTTCTTCTTTTTCTCTGGTCATGCGGTGAGGGTTTGATCTTTGTTGGCGAGTTGACCGCAGGCGGCGTCGATATCGCGACCGCGGCTTTTGCGCACGGTTACGCGCACGCCGTGTTGGAGCAGGTAGATGGCGAATTGCTGTAATTCGCTTTCGCTGGCGCGCTGGAAGGGGGCACCGTCGATGGGGTTGTATTCGATGATGTTGACTTTGGAGGGGAAGCGTCGGCAGATTTTTATGAGGCGTTTGGCATCCTCTTCGCCGAGGTTGAAACCGCTGAAGGCGATGTATTCGAAGCTCACCTCTTTGCGCGTGCGGCGGTAGTAGTAATCGAGGGCTTCGAGGAGGGAGCGTATGTTGTTGTGTTGGTTGATGGGCATGATTTTGCTGCGCTTGGCGTCGTCTGGGGCGTGGAGGGAGACGGCGAGTTTGGCGCGGTAGGGTTCGTCGGCAAAGCGTCGGATCATCTTGGGCAGACCCACGGTGCTGACGGTGATGCGCCTGGGAGCGAAGGAAAATCCGCGTTGGTCGGTGAGCCAGCGTAGAGAGCGCATGACTTGTCGGTAGTTGAGGAAGGGCTCTCCCATGCCCATGTAGACGATGTTGGTGAGCGGGTGATCGTACTCGGCTTGGCAAATTTGGTTGGCCAGTTTGACCTGGTCGATTATTTCACCGGCGGTGAGGTTTCGCTTCATGGGGAGCTTGCCGGTGGCGCAAAAGGTACAGCTCAAGCTGCAGCCGGCTTGGGTAGAGACGCAGACGGTGTAGCGATGGTCTTCAAAGACGGGGATGATGACGGATTCGATGAGGTGGCCGTCGTGGAGGCGAAGTCGCAATTTGATGGTGCCGTCTGCACTCTTTTGCAGGACGTCCAATTGGGCAGGTCGGAGGGTAAAGATTTCATACAATTGAGCGCGCAAATCTTTGGGCAAGTTTGTCATCTCCTCGAAGTGATGGACGCCCTTGCGCCACAGCCAATCTTCGATCTGTCGGGCGCGATAGGCAGGATGACCGAGTTGGTGCAGCACGGCCACGAGATCTTCCGTGCGGAGATCGCGGATATCTCTTCGTGTATCGGTTGGTATATGGGTCATGAATGTGGATTCGGCCTTGTTGATGACAACAAAGATACGGATAGATGGTTCAAAAAGGTGCGGTAGATGTGCGCTGGGACCCTTTTACGGGTGTTATCTGGGATAGTCGATAGCCAGGATTGCCTCTGCGGAGGGTATACGCAGGGTTTTGTTCCTCGTCTTGTGGAAGAGGGTACAGCCAAAGCGCACCTTGACTTTTTTATACTTTCGGCCGTCGATGGGATCTTCGTAGTCGCTGATGGAGACGACATCGAAGAATGCTTTGGGGGATTGGCGGTACAAGCGCGTGGAAAACATATTGTTCTTTCCACGGCGATAGCGTATTTCGATGGAGTTGAGGTGGATTTTTTGGGGATTGGTCTTGTTGCGTATGTCGTCAACTTGAAATTCGACGGCTTCGGCTTGTTGAGAGGAAATCGCCAAGATATCGCGTATTGGGTTTAAGGTATCGTAAAAGATCACTAAGCGTATTTCATCGTCTGTATTTGTGTCAATGGCCTTGACAGAGATTTGATTCTTTGGCAGTTCTTTTAGTGAAAAGGTTCTTTTAGCTGAACGGGTGATCGTGCCGTCAAACCAGGTGTATTTTAATGGGCCTTGGGCGCCTCTTATGGCGGCCTGTATGGTGATGGAATCTCTTTTGAGGGAAGCGAATTTGAAAGTACCCATTAATCGAGAAGGATGAAATTTGTGATTGCGATGGTAGACGGGTATGCATACCCTCGATCGGAATTTACGTGATTTTGCAAATGCGATTTCATGACATAGGGTAAATCGCTTTGGATTTGGCAGGTGGGCTTGGATGCGGATAGGGCTTGGATGTATTCGCCGCCACGCTACGATGACGCTATCGTTGAGGAGGTAGCGCTCTCGGAGCAAGGAGGATTTGGGGGAATCATTGGAGCGCAGGACGAGTTGCACTTGGGTGGGATCGACGTCCCAGGCGTAGGGGCGTGGGCCTGTAGTAAAATCGCGTTCGAAGGAGTAGTTCAGGCGCTTTTTATAGAGTGCTTTACTGGTCAAGAGGAATTCGATGGATTCGTTGCACTTGCCTTTACAACCACTGCGTTCAAATCGCACGTGGTAGACGAGGTAGTTGTCGTTTGTCCAGGAGTATCGGGGTGTGATCACGACGCTGTCTTCGCCGGCTTTCCAATGGGTGAGGCCGAAATCTGGAGAGCCTTGGAGGCTCATTTCGAAGACGGGTTTTTCTGCAGGCGATTCGGGCACATCGATCAACTCACAGCCCGTCAAGAGCGTGAGCAGCCATGCTACAATGGCGATCGGTGATAGGAGAGATGATGAGCTTATTTGTCGTCTGTGTCGGAATTTCATCGATGCACAGGTTTTAATAACGCAATCCCAATCGGACACTCCACAGCGGTTGAGTGGTTGCAGAGGCGAGGAAGTGGTCTTTTCCGTACTGGACTTCGAGGGAGAGCTGGCGATGGTGCCAGGGAATGAGGCATTGTACGGATAGGCGTGTAAATTGCCTGTTGAGGTATTTGGGGTCGATCCAGCCTTTTGCAGCGAAGGGTGTCTTTGATTCCAGACCGTTGATAAAGCCGAAGGAGGCAAAGGGGAAGTGGTAGACGATACCCGTGCGCAATCCAAATTTGGTGAAGTGATAGCCGAGGTAAAATGGTACGGCTAGGGCGTTGATGTGTACGAGGTCGATGGAATACCGACGGTACGTCTTTTGAAGTCCGTAGACGGGTTGGTTGACGATAAAATCGCGGTCGCGGCCGTCGTAGAGATAGACAGCGTTGATGCCGATGGCGATATGCCAGCTCTTGCGCCAGGACCATTCGGATTCGAGGCCACCGAAAAATTCCCATGTATTCGAGGGGGGTCCGGTAAGGGCAATTCCATAGGAGCGATGCCAGTCGTGCGACCACGCTCGCGAAGCGGTGGGGATAATGGATGGATGGGTGGTGGTCGGGAATGGCAGGGAAGAGTTATGCACTTCTTGAGGGTCGCAGCGCATATCCTCGATGGAGAGCGTTGGTAGGGAAGCTATTGCTCGAATGGTAGCGACGGGCGGGAGTTGGTCGCGGGAGGGGCTGGTTGAGCTATGGTTGATGCGATGGGGCGGGGAGTGTGGTGAGCGGTTGAGTCTCTGGGTATGGGGTTTTTCTGGAGCGTGAAGTGGCTTAATGAGGGGTGTCGAGGAAGTGATTGGCTGTGCTTGTTGTGACGTGGTGGAGGAGAGCGGAGTCTCTTCGTCTGGAGCGGTGGTGGGTTTGGGCTGGTGTGCCACGGGTGGTGGGGGTGTTGGAGGCTTGGGAGCAGAAGTCGGTCTGTAGAGCAGGTAAGCGGAAAATACTCCTGCTGTGAGGAAGACCAGCAGGAGCAGATATCTTTTTCTGCGTTGGCGGTATTTGAGCTCTTGTAGTAGGGCATAGGCCTGTTCCCACTGGTCGGGAGATGGAGTGGGTCGGTGTTGTTCGAAGGCGTTGCGAAAGATATCGTCGATATGATGTGGATCAGGTCGCGTCATTGTCCGGCTTTTTTACAGATGTTCCACTCGGGATACAGCTGGCGTATCCACTGTTGGAGGAGTGTGCGTGCGTGGTTGAGGTGCCATTTAGAGGTGCCGACGCTGATGTGGAGCATTTTGGCGATTTCGTCGTGTTTATAACCGTCGATGGCGTAGAGGTTGAACACTTCGCGCGTGCGTTGAGGTAGTCGGTGGACGAGTCGCAGTAGGTCTTGGAGCTGCAGCTGGTCGATGCCGTTGTTGGTAGGGGGGTGGTGCGGTGTATTGTTGATGGCGGCGGATTCGGCGCGCTTGCGGCGCGATTGTTTGCGCAAGTAGTCGAGTATTTCGTTGATGACGACTCTACGCATCCATGCGTGAAAGGGTTGCTGTAGGTCGTAGTGGTGTAAGTTGAGAGCGATTTTGGCAAAGCACTTGTTGAGCATCCACGACTGGTCGCCGTGGTCGGGCATATAGCGTATGACGATATTGAAGATATCGGCATAACAGGCTCGGTACAGTTGGTAGTACGCGTGTTTGTCATCGCGTTTTTTACATTGCTGTATGATGTGTATGAGTTCTTCGCTCATTGCGAAGTCGTGTATCAATGGACGCTGAAGCGGCGCATCAGTATTTGGTCATCGATGATGAGTTGAAGGATATACATCGACGAAGGTAAGTGATTTACTGAGATGGAGAGCACTGGCTGGTCTGCGCGTAGGGTACCGCTGGCCATGCAAAATCCGTTGAGCGAATAGATTTTATACAGGATATTTGAAGTCTCAAGGGGATTTTGTGCATTGTCGGGAAGGACGATGTAAAGCTGGTCGTCGGTGGGATTGGGATAGATGAAGAGTTCGTCGAGGTCTGGGGTAGTGCTGGATGTCGTTGCTAAGGCTGAAGTGGCTGGTGCATCCTGTTGGATGTTGTGGCCGATGCGGCGTCGCGGGGGCAATTGCAGACAGAAGGTATCCGAACAGCCGGTGGCATCTGTCATGGTGAGGCAGATTTTGCCTTTTTCACAGGTGCGGATCACCAGTGTCGTGTCGCCTGTCGACCACTGGAGACGTATGGGGGGTCGGCCTGCATATCGCGCCCTGAGATAGAAGCAAGAGTCGGGGGTAGGTATGGCGCGGAAGGAGACGATGCAACGCTTGGGATTACGACTGGGTAGCTTGATGCAATGGCGGGCTTGGCACCCCTTGCTGTCGGTCATGGTGACACAGTACCGACCGGGACGCTTTACGAAGATATGGTGAGAAGAGTCGCCGGTAGACCATCGGAAGGTGAATGGGGGTGCTCCGCGACCTCTGGCGACGAGAAGCCAGCCCGTATCTGGAAGGGGGCGAGCTTGGATAGTCACAGTACAAGGCTTTGGATAACGAAGCTCGATGCACTTCTCGGCGGAACAGCCTCGACTATCGGTGACGGTGACGCAGTACTTACCCGTGTCGGGCACGATGGCAAAAGGCGTCGTATCTCCTGTCGACCACTGATATTGGAAGGGCGACTTTCCCCTGACGAGCGTCCACAAAATGGTTTGGCCTTTGCGCTTAAAGGGAATGATTCGGATGGATGTACGCATCCTACAGCTGTCGTCTGGCTTGGGGTTGAGATCAATGCAGCTGATGCTCTTGCAGTGGGCAGCATCGGTGATGGTGACACAGTATTTGCCCGTAGAGTCGACATGGATGAAAGGGGTGGTATCGCCCGTGCTCCATTCGTACTGGAAGGGCGCTAATCCACACACGTATACGCCCAGTCGATGCCCGTCGGCGGAATCGATGGGTATTTTGACGATGCGGCTCTTGCAAAAGCCCTTTTGGGAGGGTGTCAGCGGGATATCCCTTCCACGGTGCTCAGTTCCGTCGATTTGCGCGTGGAGTCCGTGTGCGAAGAGCAGGAATGCTCCCAAGAAAAGAGCGATGAAATGGTGCAGCTTGAGTGTGAAGTTTTTCTCTTTCATGGCACTTGTATTTGTTTTGTGTGTTGATATTCAGCTATACGTACGTATCTTTTGAAGAAAAGGTTGGGACCTCGAAAAAAAAGCCTTTGCTAAGGCATTTGACTCGGTATCCTCTCAGAGGAGGTAGTGGTAACCGAATCGGAAGAGGGCGGAATGAAATCGCTGTTGTATCGGGTTGTTGGGCTTCATGATACCTGTAGGTGTGGTGCGATAGTCGATAGCGAGGGCCATTGCACTGGAGGGAGATAACAAGTATTGGACTTCAATCGAGGCGGTCAGCCACCAGGTGCCAAAGGTGCGAAATCCGGGATTGACCTTTGGGTCGGATACTCGGCCTACCAAGGCATTGGGAGTGGTTTGATAACCTTGGGCGGATTGATATCCCGTGAGGGATGCGCCTATGAACGGCAAGATGCGGAGCGATCGGCCGGTGGGAAGCGTATAGCCGAAGCGAAGTTCTCCGGAAAGGAAGTGGTAGTAGGTGTAGGTGTTGTAGCTGTACCACAGCTCTTCGTAGCGCTCGGAATAGCGCACGTTGACACTCCCGTCGTGGAGGTATTCGATGATGGTATCGACGATGGGAGTATTGGAACGATCGAGGAATTCGTGTTGGAAGTTGTAGGTGAGTCGAAGGTAGTGCACTCCCACTTGGATGTGGAAGGATTTTTTGTAGGTCCACTGGTGTGCAAGAGTGGCGGAAAGGGCTTCGAAGGGCTTTTCTGTTTGGTGGCGTAGGGTGGCCCATTCTGCGTATTCTGGGTTGCGGTGGGCGTAGGTGGATTGTTGCATGCCCAAGCCGGCGTAGAGCCGCACGGAGCGCGACCAGGGGTTTTGGGGCGTGTTCCGTATGAAATCGTCGTCCGCTGTAGCTGTGGGCGATGGGGAGAGGGAGCGGGCTTCAGGAACAGTGCTGTGCAGGGTCGCTGTGGGCAGGTAGGCGATGGGTGGTACGTCGATGAATTGGGGTTTGGACGTGGGTTGGGATGATGTGGAGTGGGCATTGGTGGGAGCAGTGGATTTGGTGGAGGGCGCCGTCGCTTTGGTGTGTGTGATGGGAGGTTGTGGGGAATGAGCGGATGCGAATGAGGGCAGTGTTTGGGTGTGAGGGGCGCTGGAAGGGGGCGAGGCGATGGTGGTGGAGGGTGACTGGGTGTATGTG
>JALWKB010000192.1 GCA_026996805.1 Saprospiraceae bacterium
GCTAAATCCTCTTGTTCACGGCCAAATCCAGCGACATTTTGAATGTCGATGGGGCTTTTATCACAGAGCACTGTGCCGTTGGTGCAGTCCTGGGTGGGCTCTGGATCAGCATTGAAGGCGTCGATGTAGATGCGGAAGCTGCCTTGAGAGCCGTTTTGCCCTCCCACGGCTATATAGTACGTTTCGCCGGGCGTGGTGGGCAGGATCATTTCAATGAGGTTGGCGGTGATACTGGATTTACAGACCTGTTCCGTTAGATTGGAGCAATCACCTGCGTAGACGGCGCCGACCAAGTTGTTTAGCGTGAGGTTGTTGTTGTCCTGGCGACCTTCGACGATGATGCGCACATAGCGCGTAATGGCCACGAAATAATACCACACCGCATCACTCTGAAAGCTGGTAAAACAGGTGAGATCAGCGGCTTCGGGATTGGCGTTTACGTTGGTGAAGTTGGGACCTTCGTAGGTGGTGTTGATGATATTGGGGAGGACGTAGGCCCGATTACAATCGTCGTTGAGTGGCACCTGGGCGTACATTAAGGGCATCCAGGGCATCAGGAATATCCATACGAGAGGGTAGTGCATTCGCGTCATACTTCGGCGGTTTGTGTATTTTGTCAACGCTGTGGTGTGTTGCGTATTATTATAAGGGTTGTTTTTAGGATTTGTTTAAAGTACTTCGGAAGGCATTTTTCTCTTTTGGTAGAATTTAAATGATTGGATGCTGTATGAAATGTTGGGCGTGCGTGCGAGGTGGTCTAAGTGCTTGGTGGTGAGAGAAAGTACATAGCTTTGTCCCGCAAATATTCATGCTATGGCTGCAGTGGTATTGGATTTGGGGAATGTGCTTTTTCGCATAGACGAGGAGGGGTGCTTAGCGCGCTTGCGTGCAATGCTGAACACCCATGCGCTTGAAGAAGGAGGATGGTGGGAGGTGGGCTTCCCGCTATTAAGGCGTGCCCTTGATGCGGGGAGGATTACGACGGAGGCCTTTGTTTCGGAGGTGTTGCGACACAGCCGCAGTGGCATCACGCGTCAGGAAATACTCAAAGTGTGGAACAGCATGCTCTTGGGGCCGTGTGACGGATTAGTCTATCAACTAAAGAGATGGTCTGCAAGGGTGCCGATATATCTGTTGAGCAACATCAGTGCGGTGCACTACGCGGAATTTGTCCGTCAGATGGAGGCGTCCGATATCGAGATAGACGCATTTGAAGGGCGATTTGCGGGATGTTTTTACTCCTATCGTCTAGGAATGGTCAAGCCTGAGGGACGCATTTATCGATATGTGCGATGTCGGATAGGCCAACCATTTCATACCCTGCTCTATATCGATGATAGCCCTGCCAATGTGGAGTCGGCTCGTGGCTTGGGCATGGTCGCGGTGCGGATGGAGCGGCCTTGTGCGTGGGAGGTGATTGACGCGGCGATTGCGGCGATGTTAGCGGATGAGTAGGAAGCTGGCGGTGGTGCCGCGTAGGGGTGAAAATTCGTCGTATCGGGAGGCGAAGATGAGGTATACTCCGCTGGGCACGGGTTGGTCATCCATGTCGCGGCCGTTCCACAGTGCGGTACCTCCGTTGGCTGTGGTGATGTAGATGAGGTTGCCTTCCAGGTCGGTAATCTTGACGGTGGCGTTGGCTGCAAGGCCGCGTATGGCGAGGTAGGGATGTTGGTCGGGCAGGTAGGGGTTGGGGAAGATTTCGAGGGTGCTGTCAAAGTATTTACCGCTAAAGGAAGCATCGGTGCGAAAGGCCACTAAACCTTTGGCCGTGGCGATGTAGACAATATCTCGATCGGGGTGGATGTTGATGGCGAGAATGCGGTTGTCGGGGAGGGGTGCGTTGTCTTCGCTGTAATGGGCGAGGAGGACTTCGCCATAGGGATCGAGGACGAAGACGCCGTTGTCAGTTCCAAACCACTTGCGGTTGGCACCGTCGACGGCCATGCAGCGCACGATTTCATAATTGAGGAGATACTCTGGGATATCATTGACGGTGACGATGCGGCGGTCTCCGCCGTAGGATGCCGCCTGGGGACTGAAGACGTCGGTGATGTCGAAAGTGAGCACCCCAAGGGAAGTGCAGACCCAGATAGTGCCATCGAGATCGCGTTCGATGTCGTAGACGGCATTGTCGGGAAGGTTGCTGTTGCTGGAGGAAAAGATGCGCCAGCGCTCGTCTCCTTCGATGTCGGGATCGCCTTCGTCGAATACGACTACGCCCCGTGCTTTGTCGGTGGGTGGTGTGGCAATCCAGATGTATCCTTCGTCGGAAATGGCCAATTCGGAAAAGAAGGTTCCCGCGCGACTGTTTCCATAGGCCTTCCAGCTGCCATCGGCGCCATATTTGACAAGGGGTTTGGGGGCGAGATAGTTGGTGATCCACAGGTTGTTGGCTCTGTCAAAGACCAGGTCGGCAATGCGGATGCGTTCTTCATCGCCCACAGTGCCTTGCAGAGCGGAGTTGGACTGATCGAAAAATTGGACGATGCTGCCGTCGGGGGTCATTTCGAGTACGCCGCTCAAGAAGGAGCCGAGAAAGATGTTCCCCGTTTGGGGGTGCACAGCGACTTTGTAGATGTCGTAAAACAGGTGATCATCGAGGGCTGGGGTGTTTTCCCCGCTTATGCGGCTCCAGTACTGGCCGTCGTAGATGAGCAGCCCTTCTTTTCGCCAGTAGTACGTCCACACTTCGTCGTGACCGCCGGTGGCGATGAGCACTCTACCCTGATGATCAAATGCAATGTCGGTAGCATTGGCCGTAAAGGGACTGTTGATATAAAAATCAGTGCAAGAGTTTTGTTGGGGCGTTACGTAGCGTATCCAGCGATACATGTCTGCAGGCCATATTCGTCCGTGGGGATCGAAGGTGGCATTGAGGGGCCTCTGAACGCAGTGCTCTGGCAATTGGTATACGGAGTCTGCAGTCACCACGATGATAGCATCTCTCTTGCAATTGAAGGTGCACGACAAAGTGAGGAGGAGGCCGCGGTCTTGGGAGTCCATGGCGATGATCTGATAGTTGGGCCACTCATCGAACAGCTCCCATGATCCGTTTTGGTAGACGAAGAGGGCGCCGTTGCATCCGAGCCAGAGCTGATCGTCGTATTGGACGATTCCCTGACAGTTTGCACGGCTAATGCTCAATCCGTCGATGGACACCTTTTCCCAATCGGCAAAGGACTGTACCAGCACCCCTCGGCGCAGATCATAGGTGTACAATCCCTTCGTTGTGGCGAGATAGTAGATAGAGTCGTGATACAACACGTCGCGGGCTTCAATAGGGGTGGTAAAGGTGGTAAAGAGAAATCGCTTTGTGGGTAGGTCCAACTCGGAAAATCCGTAATTGGCAACGACGAGTATTCGCTGATCGTCTTTGATGCGGATGCGATTGATGCGTTTGTCTAAGGGCAAGGTTTGGAAATCGCGTATGTCGCTGATACCGTCAAATTCGCCGTCGCTATATACGGTGATAAAACCATCTTGGTATCCCAGGATAAGGGTCTTGAGATTGGGGTGATAGGCAAGGGTAGCGGGTCCAATTTGCAGTAGGCCGTCTTCTTTTTCGTAGGTCTTATATTGGAGCGTAGCGGGGTCGATTTCGATCAGACCCAATTCGTTGGTCATGTAGATGGCACCATTGCCTCGGGTCACATTAAAGGCGTTGTTGTAGGGGAAATAAGTCCTCCATTCGCCGATTTGCAGGTGTTGAGCGATGAGCGCATGGCTCCAGAGAAGCATGTGCCCGATGAGGCCTAAGAGCATAAATTTATCTCGTATGTCGAGCCTTGACATAGACTTTCGCCTTATGGCAATTTAAACTCGAGCAGGCGATAAAATAGTATGGTATCAGCGCGTTTTGTACATCTGGGAGCTGGAGATGTATTCATAGACGGCAGGATGCACCAGGTAGCGGATGGATAGCCCGAGGGAGAGTTTTTTTCGTATTAGGCTGGCAGAGATGTGGAGCATGGGAGCTTCAGGGAGTATGTGGTAGTCACCAATGGGTGGGAGCTGTTGTAGTGCATAGCCGGGGCGAGGGTAGATATAGATGGGGTACCGCGATAGGAGGACTTCGTAGTTTTTCCACTTCGGTAGGGTGTGTACGTTGTCGCTACCCATGAGGAGGCAAAAGCGGTAGTGGGGATATTTTTCTTCGAGATGAGCAAGTGTATCGATAGTGTACGAGGGTTTGGGCAGGTAAAATTCGATGTCGCAGGTGCGGAAGCGAGGATTGTCTTCAATGGCAAGGTGTACCAAGTGAAGGCGGTCGTAGTCGGGAGCCAAGCTGCTCTTCTTCTTGAGGGGATTTCTCGGTGTGACGACAAACCACAGTTCTGAGATGCCGGAGTAGTCTACGGCGTGTTCGGCGATGATGAGATGTCCTTGGTGGATGGGGTTAAAGGAGCCGAAGAATAGGAGGGCTGTTTTGGCAGGCATCGCTGGGATGCTGTTACTGCTGGACCAGAGGCATCAGCAACAACAAGAGGTCTTCGGGCTCTTCGGTTTCGGCTGGATAGATGAGCCCGGGCTTAATCGGTGACGACATGGCGAAGGTGACTTCCTCGCTTTGGAGGGTGGAGAGCATTTCGATGAGGTATTTGCCATTAAAGCCGATGCGGAAGGGTTCGGAATCGTTGAATTGGCAGCCGAGCTGTTCGGTGGCTTCGTTGGAGTAGTCCATATCTTGAGCGTGAAGGGTCAGCGAATTGTCGCTGATGTTGAAGACGACGAGATGGGTGAGTTTGTTGGCGTAGAGGGAGATGCGCTTTAAGGCGCTGAGCAGAGCCTCGCGATTGACGATCATGCGCTTGGGGGCCTCTTTGGGGATGGCCATGTTGTAGTCGGGGAATTGCTCGTTGATGGGGAGTGTCGACAGCACCGTGTTGTCAAACTCAAATTGGACGCGATTGCGGCTGTATGAAATGGTGACAGGCCCTTCCTCTGGGAGGATGTTTTTGAGGTACACCATTGGCTTGTGCGGTAAGATGATTTGCTCGGAATTTTCCGATTCGATTTCGCTGGCGATGTATTTGACTAAGCGATGGGCATCGGTAGCGACAAAGATGAGTTTGTTGAAGTCGATGTGGAGCAAGATGCCGTTGAGGGCTGGACGGTACTGGTCTGCGCTAACGGCGTAATGGGTCAGCCGGATGGCTTCTGCAAGTACTGCTGCGTCGATGGTGAGCTGTTGGGTGAGCTCGTCTTCTGGGGGTTTGGGAAAATCTTCGGGGTTGTCGCCGGCGAGTTTGTATTTACCTGTGATCGAACTTATTTCTACCACTCCGCTTTCGGGGTCGTGTTGGATGGTTAGGGGTTGCTCGGGCAAGTTTTTCAAGGTGTCGAGCAGGATTTTAGCCGGTACAGCCGCTGTGCCGTCGGTATCCCCGATGACTTCCATTTGGGTGTGGATGGTCTCATTGAGATTGGTGGCAGTGATGTGCAAGGTATTGCCTTTGAGATCGAGTAGGAAGTCCTCTGTGATGGCGATGACTGCTTTGGAGGGTACGATGCCTGCTGCTACATTGAGCTTTTTTTCCAGTTCTGCCGAAGAAATATTGAATTTCATAAAGGTACGTATTAATGGTATCCAAAAATCGATGCAGCGGCAAAATTACACATTTCGAGGAAGAGCGATTATATTCGGCTGTGGAAAACATTGGATGGCTTTCGTCGTTACCTCTGTAGAACTGCTGCCAATCCCGGAACAACAAGTCTGATCTGCAGGGGAGTTTGGTTTGTTTTTTGATAGTACGACTAACAAAAGGGTATGCGTTTGATGAAATTTCTCAACTTTTTTCAGCTGTTCAAGCAGGAGTTGGCCATTGATCTCGGCACAGCGAATACCCTCATCATGCAAAACGGAAAGATCGTCGTCAACGAACCCTCTATAGTGGCTATTGATCGGCGCACGGGCGAGACTATTGCTGTGGGCAAGAAGGCCCTTCAGATGCACGAGAAGACCCACAAGAATATCGAGACGATCAAGCCTCTGAAGGACGGCGTAATTGCAGATTTTCACGCTGCCGAAAACATGATCAAGGGCATGATCGACATGATCAACGGTAGTCGGCACTTTTTCAGCCATCTGAAGATGGTCATCTGCATTCCCTCTGGCATTACCGAGGTGGAAAAGCGCGCCGTCTTTGACTCGGCCGATCGAGTAGATTCCAAAGAGACTTACCTCATCCACGAGCCCATGGCAGCGGCGTTGGGCATTGGGCTTGACGTCGAAGCACCTATAGGCCATTTGATCGTCGACATCGGCGGTGGCACGACGGAAATTGCCGTCATCGCCTTAGCGGGAATCGTGTGCGACCAATCCCTGCGCACGGCCGGCAACGAGCTCAACAACGATATCATCGAGTACATGAAGCGCGAGCACAACCTGCTCATCGGCGAAAAGACAGCCGAAGCCATCAAGATCAACGTCGGTGCCGCCATCAAAGACCTGGAAAATCCGCCCGAACCTTATCCCATCAACGGCCGCGATATGGTCACGGGCATTCCCAAACAAGTGTACGTGCGCTATGAGGAGACGGTAGAAGCCTTTGAAAATTCGATTCAAAAAATCGAAGAGGCCGTCCACCGCACCCTTGAAATTACGCCTCCCGAGCTGGCATCGGATATTTACAGGACGGGCATCTATCTCAGCGGTGGAGGCGCGTTATTGCGCGGCCTCGACAAGCGGCTCGAACGCAAGACTCAGCTCAAAGTACATGTACCCGAAAAGCCACTCTACGCGGTGGTCCGCGGTACCGGCATGGCTCTCGAAAACACCGATCGCTTTTCCTTCTTGATCAATCACAAGAACTATTAATGTGCACGGCCGGGTAATGATTCCACCATGTATGCACTGATACGCTTTCTCATACGACACCAGGCATGGGTGGTGTTTCTCTTCCTTGAAGGTATCAGTTATGCACTAATCGTCCAGGCCAATCCCTATCAGCAGGAGGTGATGCGCCATACTTGGAATTACTGGCAGCTGCGCTTCGATAAAAGATACCAATCGTGGCAGGAATATCTCGAATTGAAAACGCGCATAGATACGCTCTTGCGCGAAAATGCACAGCTGCGCAGGGCACTACTCCAATTGCAGCAGGAGTTGGAGGAAAAAGCGCCCATATTGGCCCAGGTGGAAGCCCACGACACTTCGATGTTTAGCTATGTTCCGGCACGCGTGATTAGCAAATCCATAGGTGGCCAGCACAACACTTTTATCATTGACAAGGGCAGAAACGATGGTGTGGCGGAGGGTATGGGCGTCATTGCCAGCGATGGCGTCGTGGGTGTAGTGCAGCGGTCGAGCGATCACTTTAGTTTGGTCCTGTCGGTATTTCATCCAGCGGTGCGCATATCGGCGCGCATTGCTGGGACGGATCACATAGGGCTCTTGCGCTGGAGCGGTGATCATGGCATGAAATATTTCATACTGGAAGACATTCCAAAGTTTGCGAGGTTTGCACAGGGCGATACTGTAGTCACCTCGGGATACAGTCTCGTCTATCCTCCCGATGTGGTTGTAGGTACTATCGAATCAGCCACTGTACCCGAGGGAAGTGCGCTCTATCAGATAAAAGTGCGTGGGTTGATCAATCCCGTAGCACTGCATTATGTCTATGTGTTTCGCCCCAATCGAAAAGCCGAATTGGATTCGTTGCTCGGTATAAAGGCTCTCCAATAGTGTTGGGAGGGTGATTTATCGGATGGGCATGTGCTTATGAGCTGGGAGGGGCGTACACGATTTCATACATCATCCACTCAATGGAGGCAAACACTGATGACGTCTGTGGTGCAGCTGTGCAGTGGTTATAGCTTGACTAAGCGATACACCTTTGGCGGAACACCTGCACTTGAGGTGACTATGGCCGTATACGTTCCGCTTGGCCAGTTGAAAGTGGGTATATCGGTATTGTTGGAAAGCTCTGCGAGGTAAACCAATTGGTTACTGGGCCCGTAGATGGCGACAGTGATTGTGGACTGGGGCTTAGACGGTGCGTTGTTGAGCGTTATTTTTAGGTAGTGGTCGAAGGGGTTGGGTCGGAAGGCGATGGTAGTAGTCGGTGAGGGGGATTGGAGGGTGGTTGTAGATTCTGCTTCGGGCACGGCCAGTCTTGTGGTATCGGCGCCGTCGCCTTGTGTATTGCCGTTGAGGTTGACGCCGTTGCCTGCTGCGTAGAAGGTCACGGTGTCGGTGCCGGCAGGCGGGGCTTTCCATCGTACATTGATGATGCCGTCGTTGCGGATAGGTTTGCGGTGTTCGACGTAGGTCCTTCCGTTGTTGGCATCGGAGATTTGGTAGATGTTGTTGGTATCGGGGAGCCAGTTTTTGATATCGCTGCCGTTTTTGCCGGGGGGAGCGTCGAGGCATACCATTTGGAATCCGAAGGCACGCGGGTTGCCCTTTTTTGGTTCGATCCGTACCTGTACGGTATACTCTCGTTCAGGCACGTAGGAGTAGACGCGGTTGCCGTCTTCGTCGAAGAGCCAGATGTCCATGTCGACGACGATGGAACTACCGGCGTGGCAGTTTTTGCAAATGGCTCGGTTGTCGCCAGGGGCACCGGTATTTCCCTGTTTTGCAACCCTGGCTCTACCGCCACTACTGCCCAGGGCGATCATCAGAATTCCGACGACGAGTGTGAGATAGACGATGAGTATGCGCATAGTATAAAATCGTTGATTGATTACAACAAAGATAATACAAATTGTTGGTAACATATACCCTACAGGGGTAGACGTTAGAGAATAAGAATTTGCAGTATTGAACTTTTTCGTCTGCGATGTGTGCGGCCTTGGGTAGGTGTACGATTTCATACAAAGAAAAAAATGGAAAAATCGGGCCGATAGCCGTGCAAATATTCTCAAATTTGTAGCGCGATTAACAGGGGTACTATGGAAGAGTTAAAAAATCGCTTTCGGGAGAAAGCTGAGGTGTTGAGGGAGGAGGTGCGTGCATTGGTGCGGCAGCATCGGGAGGAGACGATCGACACTGTGCAGTTGTGGCAATTGTATGGAGGGGCGCGAGGGGTAAAATGTCTTGTGTGGGAGACCAGTGCATTGGATCCCTACGAGGGCATTCGCTTTCGAGGGTATTCCATTCCCGAGCTTCGGGAGAAGTTGCCGCATTTTGAGGGGGATGATCAGCCGCTTCCCGAGGCTTTGTTCTGGCTGTTGTTGGTTGATGAGATACCGACGAGGGAGCAAGTGCGGCAGCTGAGCGCCGAGCTCGTCAAGCGCTCGGAGCTGCCTCCCTATGTATACGAGGTTATCAGTGCTCTGCCCCGCCAGACCCACCCGATGGCGCAGTTCAGCATAGCGATTGCGTCGATGAAGGGAGAGAGCGTGTTTGATGCGCGTTATCAGGAGGGGCTGTCGAAATCCGAATACTGGGAGGCGGTCTACGAAGACGTGCTCAATCTCATAGCGCGATTGCCGCGCATAGCTGCTTATATCTATCGTCGTGCCTTTAAAGACGGCAAGGTGGTCGATCCCGATCCTACGTTGGATTGGTCGGGCAATTTTGCACGCATGCTGGGAGTGGAGGATCCGCAGTTTACCAGCTTTTTGCGCTTGTATTTGACCATCCATGCGGATCACGAGGGCGGTAATGCCTCGGCGCACACCACCCATTTAGTTGGCTCCACCTTGTCGGATCCCTATTTGACCTTTGCTGCGGGCATGAATGCGCTGGCAGGACCGTTACACGGTGCTGCTACGCAAGAGGTCATCCGCTGGATTCTCGAGATGAACGAATACCTCGGTACCGATACGCCTTCAATCGAGCAGATAGAGTCATACGTGCACAAGACCCTCTCGGAGGGCAGGGTCATTCCGGGGTATGGTCATGCGGTATTGCGACGACCGGATCCCCGATTTATCGCCCAAAAGGCCTTTGCAGAGGTCTATCTCAAAGACGATCCGCTGGTGCAGACGGTGTGGAAGATTTTCGAAGTGGTACCGCCCATCTTGCAAGGATTGGGCAAGGTGAAAAATCCATGGCCCAATGTCGATGCGCACTCGGGAGCTATCCTTTATCACTATGGTCTGCGCGAGTTTTCATTTTATACCGTGATGTTTGGCGTCTCTCGTGCGTTGGGCACGATGGCATCCCTGTGTTGGAGCAGGGCTCTGGGGCTGCCCTTAGAGCGACCTAAGTCTGTCACCACGCAGTGGGTCAAGCAATTTTTAAAGGAGAAGCAAAGCTAATATCGCGTTAAAATTGTTAAGACATGCAAATACCGCAAGAGCTCAAGTACACGAAAAACCACGAGTGGATCAAGGTCTTAGACGATGGCCAGGCGATTGTAGGTATCACCGACTTTGCCCAATCGGAATTGGGTGAAATTGTCTATGTCGAGGTAGAGACGGTGGGCGAGGAGCTCAACAAAGACGAGGTCTTTGGCTTGGTCGAGGCAGTCAAGACGACTTCGGACTTGTACATGCCCGTAAGCGGAAAAGTCGTGGAATTGAATAGCGCTATCGATGAAAATGAAGGGGGTAATCCCGGGCTCATCAACGAAGATCCCTACGGCAAGGGCTGGATCATCAAGATTGCTGTGGCCAACCCCGAGGAGCTCGAAGAGCTCTTGTCCGCCGACGAATACAAAGCCCTCATTGAATAATTTTCACAAAATCTTCGGTCTCGGACACCAAAGGCCCGAGCATGTGCATCTATAAGAATAGAAGCCGCCTACAGATCGGGCTGTATACAGTGCTAATCGTAGTGCTGTCGTTGGCGCGCATTGACAACGTGGAGCGGTCGGCGTGGCTGGACCAACTGGAGATGGACAAAGTGGTGCATGTTGCGATGTACAGCCTCTGGAGTTGTTTGGCATGGAGGGCATGGGCGCCGATGTGGTCGAAGGTACAGATTTTTACAACGGGATCTCTGATAGGCTGGGGACTGGAGGTGGTGCAAGCACAGGTGGGAAGGGATTTCGACTGGGCCGATGGTGTTGCCAATATGCTCGGGCTGTTGTTGGGTCTGTGGGCGGTCAACAAATGGGGTTAAACGCATAAAAAACCAACGGTTATGAATGTCATCAATAGAATTTTAGACTTCTTCAATGTCGACTTGGCCATCACGGCGGATGTCATCTTATATGCCTTGGCGGGCATTGTCTTGTTGATCATAGCGTTGATCTTGTTGTATCGCTACTACCTCAATAAGTTGGCGGAGCGGGATATGTCGAGTGAATACAAGGATGTGGAATGGTCTTCGCCACTTGAGGCGTACGACAAGTATCCCAAGGTCAACGTGTTTAAGTGGAGTGGCACTTTTTTCCGTGTGGGATTGCTCACGGCGTTGGCCATTGTGTTGTTGTTTATGAGTTGGACGAGGTATGAAAAGCAGCAGGTCACGCTGGATTACGACATCACCTTAGACGAAGAGATATTGACTGAGCCACCGCCCACGAAGGAGCCACCCCCTCC
>JALWKB010000193.1 GCA_026996805.1 Saprospiraceae bacterium
GGGCGCCGCGTATCTATACGAACGCTGCACAAGTTTTTGCGCAAGATTGCTCGCGATAAGCGCATTAAGGATAAAAACATCATCATCACCCCACATCCCAACACTCCACTTAAATACGTGGCCGCGTTGATGGACATAGCGCTCAAATACCGCATCAACGCCATCTTATCGACCCCTAAATAACGCTTTGCCGTCGATGAAAGCACGAGGTCTGCCCGAGCGCATCGGCTCGTATGAAGAGGCTGTAGGCTTTTTATACGGCCGGCTACCGCTGTACTATCGGGACAAGAGCCAACCGCGAAGGCGCAAGGCCAACCTCGATCGCATGCGAGCACTGTTGGAGGTATTGCGCAATCCCCAGCATCGGTTTGCCATCGTACACATTGCGGGTACTAACGGAAAGGGCACTGTCGCGCACATGTTGGCGGCCATGCTACAGCACAGCGGCATGAACACCGGTCTGTTTACCTCTCCCCATTATACGGACTATGCAGAGCGCATACGTATCGATGGAATGCCGATCCCCAAAGCGGAGGTCTTGCACTTTGTACAAAAATACCGGCATCAGTCACTCTTTAAAGAGGCCAATTTTTTTGAATGGACCTTAGCGCTTGGATTGGATTATTTTGCTCGTGCCGGAATAGAGGTGGCCGTCATCGAAACGGGCTTAGGAGGAAGGCTCGATTCGACCAATGTAGTCGTCCCACGACTATCGATCATCACCAATATCGGATGGGACCACGCCCATGTGTTGGGCAGTACATTAAAGGCCATTGCCCGCGAAAAGGCTGGAATTATCAAGCCTCACGTGCCTGTCGTCATCGGTGAGCGCAATGCAGAAGTGGATGAGGTGTTTGAGGCTGTTGCACGTGCCCATACAGCCCCCATCTATTATGCGGAGGATATCGTGCACTTACGCCGCCGTTCCAGCGAGAATGACGCTATGGATCTTTGGGAGATGGAAAAGCCCTCCTGGATGCAGCATCTCCAATTTTATACATCCACGCGTGGTCCCTTTGTTCGGTCCAATCTCACCACGGCGATTGCTTCGGTTCTGGTATTAAAAGAGCGATACCTGCTTCCGAATATCGATATCTCTCGCGCTCTTCAAGGGATGGCGCATCTATCGGCATTGACTGGATATGCGGGTCGATGGCAAGTCTTGTGCCATCATCCGCACATCATCGTCGACAGCAGTCACAATGTACACAGCTTGCCCCGAGTGTTCGACTTTCTCCAATCGAGGTGTCGCGGGAGAATACACTGCATCGTGGGATTTGTTGCCGACAAAGATTGGAAGGCATTGGTGCACGTGCTGCCCTCTTCAGCAGTCTATTACTTCGTGCGACCAGCAGTGATACGTGGCCTTGAGGCCAAAACGCTCTTAAGCTATGCCCAGTCCATCGGCTTGCGCGGTAAGGCCTATGGGGATTTCGACCATGCCCTAAACGCAGCCGTGTCGTCTGTGGGCGATGGGGATTGTATTTTCATTACTGGTAGCGTGTTTTTGGCCGCTGAGGCATTAAAGAGAATTTCATGTAGCTGATCCAACGTCTTGACTCTGACGCTATGAGTGATGTGCCATGGTGGATGCAATGCCGTTGATACCAAAATTATCCTTCACTACTGACGAGACATGAAGTATAACAGTCCAATGTTTATCCTCAAGCCCTTGCTGCGCGAGAGGTAGTAGGAGTGCCGATCATGAACACTGGAGCATTTTAATAGCCGAGCTCCATGCGGCGGATACTTCCAAATACCTTTGTAGAGTGGAAAGGGGCCAAAGCACATAGGTGTGGAGATTTGCTGGAAGCAATTATTTTTGTAGGTGCTATATCTTTGAGGAAAAAAACGGCTCTATAATGCAAAGGGATTTGCCGCGTATTGTACAGAAGGCTCCATTTGTGGTGACGCTCAAGCCCGGTCGATATGCGTGGTGTGCCTGTGGTCTATCGAGCAAGGGCGATTTGTGTGACGGCAGCCACAAGGGGACGGGCTATAAGCCGGTGGTCTTCGAGATCAAAGAGGAGAAAAAGGTAGCGCTCTGCGGATGCAAGCACACCAAAAATCCACCGTATTGCGACGGCACACATAAGGAGCTTTAATTCCGTCCTTTAGTAGGGGTAGCCGATGGCGATATTCCATTGGATTTCGCGAAAGATTCCAATGGGGTGTAAGGGAAAGGGGTTGCTCTTGTTGTAATACCACCGGGTGCCATCCTTGGTATAGGGCGTGAGCAATTTTATACCGAGATCCAATCGCAGTATGAAAAAAGTAAAATCGAAGCGGAGCCCCATGCCCGTCCCTACGGCCATAGCGGTGAGGTTGTCGAGGGAGAAACGGCGTTCGGCATCGGGGCTTTTCAATTCCCAGACATTGCCCGCATCGACAAATGCGGCCCCGTAGATCCATGCACTCAGCGGAAAGCGGTATTCTACGCTGAGATCTAACTTGACATCGCCGGCGGCGTAGTAGCCTACCGTTGGGTCAAAGTCGATGTACTTCCTTCCTGGACCGATGGCGCGCAGGGGCCATGCGCGTACTGAATAGGGACCACCCACGTAAAACTGCCTAGGATAGGGCACGATTTTATCCCCAAAGCTGTAGGCAATGGCTGGCGCAAGGCGGAACGCTATGTTGTGGCGGCCACCGAAGTAGTAATAGATGCTCCACTCAACCGACAGGCGAATAAAAGTGCTGAGCTCGAC
>JALWKB010000194.1 GCA_026996805.1 Saprospiraceae bacterium
TTCCCCAGCTACATCTGCCGTACTTCCAATCCAATAGCGAAGGCGCACTCATCGACCAGCTCCACTCCGTGGGCTTCTCCGCCGACGGCATCGTATTCAACCCCGCCGCCTATACCCACACCTCCATCGCCTTAGCCGACGCCGTCGAACTCATCACCTCCCCCGTCGTAGAAGTCCACATCACCGACATCTACCGCCGCCAACCACACCGCCATACCTCCTTCCTCCGCCCCCACTGCATCGACTCCATCACAGGCCACGGACTCAAAGGCTATGAAATGGCCATCCAAAAACTCCTCCAATACATCGAAACACTCGACCATTAACGCCAAATAAAATGCTGTAATCAGAATAAAATACAGCAGCCCTCATGATCGGCAATCACACACCTGACACCTTCCCCAAATATGTCCGAAGCACTAATCCATCACTCGAGGTCAGCCTCCCTATATAGGGTGTAATCCTCCATCGGTGAGGGAAACAAATTCCTGCGTCGACTGTCCATCTGCACAATCCTCCAGTAGCGCTTCCTTCGATTGTTCTGAATAAAAGCCGTCAACATCAGACTGCCATCCACGCCCTTGCGAAGCGAGGCAATCCGATACGACTCTAAAAGCGCAACAGGCCTGTACGAACGCATCGACTCCGCAAAACGCATCATCACCCGCTCCGACAGCGTGTCGGCAAAAACTACATCGTCGTCCATGAGCCCGATAAACTTCCACATGCCCTCAACCGGCAAGGTCAAAGGATGCCCCTGCTTGGAAGCAGGTATCTCACCGTGCAAATAAGGCGGATTTAACGCGCGAATGAGCTCAAGGCGCACCCCACTCCGCTGCGCAATCTCCTCAAAAGTCCAATACTCATACACCACAATCGTCGCCGTATTCCAATACTCCTCCTCCAAAGGCATCGGCTCAATACCATAGTACTGATGATGACTAAACACATAAGAGGCAGCGATAAACTTCGGTACATAGCTGCGCGTTTCCCTCGGCAAATACCGCCGAATCACCCAATAATCGCGCGATCCAGCCCTGCGAATAGCTCTCCGAACACGCGCCGGCCCGCTGTTATACGCCGCTAAGGCCAACGTCCAATCGCCAAACTCCTCATATAGCGACTTCAAATATCGCAAAGCCGCATCCGTCGACTGATGCGGATCCCGACGCATGTCCACCCGATGACTGATGTGCAAACCCAACATGCGCGCCGTGCGCTTCATCAACTGCCACAACCCCACAGCTCCCGCCTTCGACCGCGCCTCGGGATTGAGCGACGACTCAATCACAGCTACATATTTGAGCGCCTCAGGCATCTCATACTTCTCCAAATACATTTCAAAAATGGGAAAAAACCGCTCCTTGCGGGCCAGTATCTCCGCAGTCTCCCGCTCAACCTCAATGTACTGCCGAATCCGACGCTTGACCTCCGACGTCACCCGCACAGAGATCGGCCCACTCGACCATCGCAAACGCTCCTCTAAATCATCACTCTCGTACCCCATTGCAACATGCGCTCCACCTAAACGATCCACAGGCCCGGCCATCACCGAAAGTGTTCCCACTACACTCCATAGGGCAACGAAAGCACATAGTGCTCCCTTGATGCTCATCAGACTCATTCTTTTTTGCTTAGCTCCTTCTACACGCCTTACGGCATCACTGACGGACAACTTCTCCATGGCATTACTCTTGCGGCATCGATTCATATTGCGTTTTTTTACTAATCGTATAAGCCGCAAAATCAATGCCAAACATATACCCGCATTATAAAATATCTACCCACACCACAGTTGCCCGTCTTTTCAACGGACTATATAACACCAAAATCCGCTTTTTGATTCTACATTTAAGACTTCCTTAACGATTTTTTCTCCCACTTTAACATCCATCTATTCGCGTATTGCGAATATTGCTAACGGCACCTTCTCAAACGACCCATACACGCCGCTGCCCTCGACTTGCGACGCCGTGATACGCCTTGTCTCTTTCCAACCACTTGCAGCTTTTGAGGCAGAATACGTACTTTCGCAATGCAAATGACAGCGGGTAAACATCTATGCCAATGCAAGAAAAAATTCTCGAATGCGTCCCCAATATCAGCGAAGGTAGAGACCGACAAATCATCGACGATATCGCAGCACAAGTAGAGACGGTAGAGGGTGTGCGCTTACTCGATGTCGACCCCGGGCATGCGACCAACCGCACCGTCATCACCTTTGTGGGCCCTCCTGAAGCAGTCGTCGAAGCGGCCTTTCGGCTGATCAAGCGCTCGAAAGAACTCATCGACATGCGACATCACAAAGGCGAGCATCCGCGCATGGGTGCCACCGACGTCTGCCCCCTCATACCCGTAGCAGGCCTCACCCTTGAAGAAGCCGCCCAGTGGGCCCACACCCTCGCTAAACGCGTCGGCGAAGAATTGCAGGTGCCCGTCTACATGTACGAAGCTGCCGCCACGCGACCAGAGCGCAAAAACCTCGCCGATATCCGCGCCGGCGAATACGAAGCACTCCCTGAAAAACTCACCAAGCCCGAATGGAAACCCGACTACGGCCCCGCCCAATGGGTACCTGAATTCGGCGCCATCGCCATCGGTGCAAGAGACTTCCTCATCGCCTATAACGTCAACCTCAACACCACCTCCGTACGTCGCGCCAATGCCGTGGCCTTCGACATCCGCGAAAAGG
>JALWKB010000195.1 GCA_026996805.1 Saprospiraceae bacterium
CGTTGTAGATGATGCGCAAAAGCGCCGTGTTGTGCATGATGAAATACGAGGAGTAGATGGCGTTGTCGTCTTGGGAAAATTGGCGTTTGTAGAGGATTTCTGTCCAGTGAATGGTCCAGTCGGGATGGATCGACATAGCGATGACATCGTCGTAGTAATAATCGGTCCAACCGAAGTGCTCGCGCGACGGCAGGTCGATATGGCGCACAATATCGGTACGGCGCAGGTTTTTACGCCGCATTTCGCCAAAGATGACAAATCCGCCGTCGGTGCGATTGATGAGATGGGTGATGTGAATAGCACTGCCGAGTTTGCGCTTTGTGCTCTGTATGAGCTTCTTGCGCACTTCGTCGGTAAAGGGATACAAGATAAGGGCCGTGTCGACGTGGGTAGGGTGCACAGTCACACTCCAATAACCTTCGGCCTGGTATCGCGCATTGGTGTACACACCGACGCAGTGTATTGAGTAGACATCGCGGCCGCGCTCGAGGAATGCATCGGTAATATAATGGTCCTTCAAAGTCCATTTAAAACGCTCAAATGCATTGGTTGTATCACCGTAGATGAGGAGCAAAATGCGCTCGTCTTTGACGAGCCAGCCCTCTGTCTGGACAAAGGCAAAGGCGAAGAAGCCGTGATCGGTAATTTTGGCCGATTGAAATTGTTGGCGCCATTGGCGCGTGTCGAAGTCAATGTCTAAGGGGGGAAGACCGCGCAAAGCGGGTAGGTATATGCGCAGGCATCGCATCGTCTTGTCGTCGCTTTTGAAGAATATCAAACCCCACTTGCGGTTGTGGCTCTCGGTCCACTTCATCTGCGACATGTCGTAGTGGGCTGTAAAGACATAGAGCTGTTGGCGGGAGATTTGCTCACCGCGTCGATCGTACAAAAACGCTTCTATGACTGAGTGATGACCTTGATGATACCCCAGTATCAGGCAGATGGCAGTGTCCAACCGCAACACGGCTATCACATGCGAAACACCGATGTCGAGCTGGATGCGTTTTTTCCATAGTGTTTGTAATGTACTATCTAAGCCGTACATTTCGTAGTGAAAGAGCCTGTCTTGAAAGACGACGATTTCATCCGCTGGAAGGCCACTCACGATTTCATACCCATAGGTATTGCGAATATTGAAATTTTGGCTGGTGTAAAATACCTGTCCATCGGCCGGTAATGCAATGCCTATGATGCTGAGCAGTATGAGGAGAAAATCTCTTTTAATCATGGCATAGGGCACTGCAAAAATCCGTTACAATAATAACCCCAATAGTGCAAATGAAATTGTATCGACACATAGTACATACGGTTGGTGTTGTCACGTGTGGCATGAGTATGGCCCTGGTGTTCGTGGTCGCCGGACATTTAAAGCTCATGGCGCAAAGCGATGATGCGCTCTTCGGGAAAAATCGCGTGCAGTACAGCGATGATTTTGATGCTCGGACCTTGTACTACACTGATCACTTTACGGTGTACTGGTATGGCAAGTCGAGGGTGGCAGCCACTAAGGTAATTGGTATGGTCGAGCAAGAGTACAAGCAGATGAAGGAGCTGCTCGAATTTCCCGTGTCGAAGCCCATCGATGTGCTCGTCTTTGCCGATATCACGGATTTGAAGCAAACCAACATAGGGGTGGAGGAGTCCTTCGAGTGGAAGAGCAGTTTGACGCCCGTGGTGGACAACAAGGTGTTTGTCTACTACACGGGACGAGCAGGGGATATGCGACGACAGCTGCGCCAGGGCATGGCCACCGTGATGTTTCGGTGGATGATGTACGGCGATTTTCTCAAGGAGGTATTGCAAAGCACTTACTTTATCTCCCTTCCCACATGGCTTGAAGAAGGGCTCATCAGCTTTTGTGGTGTGCATTGGGATGAAATCGTTGATGCACACGTCCAAAGAGCTTTTGAACGTGGCTGGCTCGAAGAGGATTTTTCGCAGTGGGCCAAGCGGGAGCCGCGGTGGGCAGGCCACGCCTTTTGGTTTTATCTGTACACCCAATACGGAGCCCGCAGTATACCCGACATATTGTACTTGCTCCGAGTGGATAAGGACATCCATACGGCCCTGCTCTATTCGCTGGGCATGGACTGGGAGGGCTTTTACAACAACATGGCGGAGTACTACCGAAAGCGATACGAAAAACTGCTGGCTATTGCTCAAAAGCCGACATTGGAACCGCCTTTGTATACAACAAGCGTCGACGGCCCCTGGTCCGTAATCACCTCCTTTGCAGCTATCGACCACAGTGGAGCACTTCTGGTCGGCCTCAATCACAGGGGTAAGCGCACAGTATGGCTGATCACCAACAAACACAAAAAGCGCCTGTTTAAAAAGGGTTACAAAAACATCGTACAGCCCCCCGATTTGGCCTATCCTCAGGTCGTACGCATTGGGGATAGCACGATAGCAATACTCAACGAGCAAAGAGATGTACTCTATCTGTATCTGTATAAAATCGATGGCCAATTACAGCAGCGCCACGTCGTACGTCCCGAAATACAGCGCATCTACCACATGGTGTGGGTCGAGGAAATCGGCATGCTCCTCTTGACGGCCAACATGTACGGCGCTTCGGATGTGGTATTGTACGACCTTTGGCAGCGTCGATTCTATCCATTGACGGAAGATTACTGGGACGACTGGGATGCCAGCATATGCCGTTATAGGGGACGATTGGGCGTGTGTTTTGCTTCCAATCGAGGCGACAGCCTCACACTGCGCAAACAGCGTACCCCACGCGTGTGGGCCCCTTCGATTGAAGCCGATGTGTATTTTTTAAGCTGGGACGAAGACTATCTTCCCGACAAGGAGGTCATCCGACTGACGCACGATGGTCGGATGAAATACATGCCCATGCTTCAAGGTGATACGCTCTATTATCTGGCCAACCACTTGGGCAAACGGAGCCTGTACCTCTACAATATGTCGGAGCAGACGCCACGACCTACGACAAAAGTCTTGTTTGCCGACCGGAATATATCGCGCATCAACCTCGAGAGCGGGACACTGCTATTGCAGGTAGAAAAGGCGGATGAGATTCAGATCTACAGCGCAAGGGCTTATCGCAATGGATATTCATTGCGTAAGGACGTGTCAAATGTCAGTGATACAGCTAATGCGCAAGAAGGCGTGCCAAGCAGGGATGTGCGTGGACAAAACCGATATGATCCGTTTCATTTCTTCGATTCGGAATTTGCGATTTCGAATATTCCCGATTCGCTGCGAAAATTGTCCATCGATGAGGTCGAAGAGATATTGGAGTGGTTTTATCCCAAGGAAGAAGACCAAAGCCCCAAGCCGCAGGCATTTTCCTCTGTCAACGCCCTGGCGTATATTGATCGCTATTATTTTCGATCGCTTAAAATCCAGATGGACAATGACGATATCGTAGACAGCAAGTTGGCCTGGTGGGGAGGTGCAAATGCTTTAAACAACAGTATTTATCGACCGATGGGCTTGCACATTCAGCTGCCATTGGTGGAATTGTTCAATGACTATTCCATTGCACTTGGAACGCGGCTGGCACCTTCATTGAATGGCTTGGAGGTCTATCTCAGAGGTGAAGATCGCCATGCACTGTGGGACAAGAGTGCAATCGTCTATGTCCAAAAGCGCAGGTATCCGCAATCCAGAGGTATCCACACGACATTGTACCAGACGCAGAGCATGCTATTGCAGTATGGAGTGAAATATCCCTTCAATGTCTTTGGCAGTGTGCGCATGCGCACCACGTTTCGAAACGATCGACAGTGGAGTTATGCGACGGATGAAGAGACATTGCATGCCCCAATTGTCGATGCCCAGCGCCTTGGCGTACGCGTCGAATATGTCTTTGACAACACCTGGGATTTAGCGATGAATTTAAGGGGAGGGACCCGATTACATCTCGGTGTAGAGTGGTTGAAGCGCATGCAAATCGATAATCACCCGTGGAGTTTTAAGATATTGGGGCCTTGGACTTTGCTCTGGGATTGGGATATACGGCATTACTTTGTCTTGCCGTGGTCAAACGTCATCGCTCTCCGATGGGCCGGGGCCATGAATACGGGGTCGGAGCGCATTTTATATCTCCTTGGAGGCACTCTCAATGAGTTGTACTATCGACTCAATGAAGATTTTTATCCTTCGGAAGACCAGCGTTTTAGCTATGTCATGGTCGAGACACCGCTGAGGGGGTTCCCGTACAATCAGCGCAATGGCAACGCCTTTAGTCTTCTCAATGTGGAGTGGCGCGTACCGGTGGGGCAGTATCTGATGCGAGGGTGGCAGCGGTGGGCATTTCTTCGACATTTGCAGATAGTGGGATTTGGCGACGCGGGAGTAGCATGGAATGGCGTGAGTCCCTTTGATGAGCGCAATTACAGCTATGTGCGCCATTACCAAAATCCAGCCGTCCGGCTACGCGTGCGGTATTATACCGAGCCATTTTTACTGGGATATGGATTTGGACTGCGCACGTATTTTCTCGGATATTTCGTGCGCTTGGATTACGCGTGGGGGGTGCAAGACCGTGTAATTCAGCGCCCCCGCTTACACCTCGGGTTGGGTTTGGATTTTTAAAACGGTGGCATAACCAAAGGTCGTTGTGGGGATGAAGGGACTGTGGCGCAAGCGAATAGGTGTGGATGCTTTTTTATCGCTTCGGAAGATACTCTTTTATGCAGCCCCGGTATTGGCGGTATGGGCCATAGTGGTCAAGCCATTGGGGACGGAGTTACCCCAGCTCTCCTACATGCTGGCCGTCGTACTTTGGATGGTCATGTGGTGGATTTCGGAAGAAGTGCCTTTGGGTATCACTTCCCTATTACCGATCGTGCTTTTTCCGCTTTTGGGCATTATGGATGGCAAGGCCGTGAGTGTACTGTATATCAATCAGGTAATCTTCCTCTTCATGGGGGGATTTATGGTGGCAATAGCGGTCCAGAAATGGGAGTTGCATCGGCGCATTGCCCTGTGGATACTGTTGACACTCGGGACGAGCACGTCGCGCATTCTCTTGGGGTTCATGCTGGCCACGGCCGTGCTGTCGATGTGGATATCCAATACGGCGACGACCATGATGATGATACCGATGGCGCTATCGGTACTGGGCATGGAGTCGCGGAGAGCATCACCCTTTGGTCGGGTCTTGTTATTGGGCATTGCGTACTCGGCATCGATTGGAGGCGTTGCGACGTTGGTGGGCACGCCTCCCAATTTGTCGTTTACACGCATCTATGAAATCTACTATCCTCATGCGGAAGGTGTGAGCTTTGGGCAATGGATGGTGTGGGCTTTCCCACTCAGTATTGGGCTGTTGTTCGCGCTCTTTGTCTACTTGCGGTACATCGTCATGCGGGGTGTAGACGTACAAGTGATGGATGTAACGGGCTTGCGCCGGCAGCTCAAAGCCATGGGGGGCTTGAGTTATGAAGAACGAGCAGTGATGGCGGTCTTTGTCGTGTTGGCCTTGCTGTGGATCTTTCGCACGACATTGGATTTTGGCATCTTCCGCATTCCGGGGTGGTCGACGTGGTTGCCGTATGGTTCGTATTTGCACGATGGGACCGTGGCCATAGCAATGGCCGTGTTGCTCTTTGTGCTACCGGCAAAGCGTACGGACGGATATTTGATGAGTTGGTCCGATATGCGGCAAATGCCGTGGGATTTGATTTTGTTGTTTGGAGGTGGTTTTGCACTTGCGGGGGGATTGAAAGAGTCGGGGCTTGCCGATTGGTTGGGTCAACATCTGCAGTGGATGCGGGTCATGCCGATATGGCTGAGCACGTGGCTTTTGGTGCTCATGGTGAGCTTTTTGACCGAGATGACCTCCAATACGGCCACTGTGGAGTCGTTTTTACCTGTGTTGGCGGGACTGGCGGGCGCTTCGTCGGACGAAGCACTTTTGTGGATGGTCCCGGCGACGGTAGCCGCCTCGATGGCCTTTATGTTGCCCATAGCCACTCCGCCCAATGCCATCGTCTTCGGTACGGGGAAGATATCGATGGTAGAGATGATGCGTGTGGGCTTTGTCTTCAATTTCGTGGCGGGCACACTGGTGGCGATCTATTTTTTTCTTCTTCTCAACCACGGGGTGTATTAGGCTCCTCAAGAGGATTTTCTGTTGAGGAGTCGTTCGACGAGTTGGTTTTTACAGGCTCGGGAGACGGGCAGTTGGGTGCCGTCGATGAGTTCGACATAGCCTTCGCGGTGGTAGCGCCGTATCATGGCAATGTTGACCAGATAGGATCGGTGGATGGTGAGAAAACCGTGGTTTTTGAGTAGGTCTTTCCAGATGCCGAGATTATAGGAACTCAAGACGGGATCTTGTCCCTGGATGTGGATGCGCGTATATCGCTGCCATCCTTCGATGTAGATGATGTTGTGCAGGTCGATGATTTCGATGGTTTTCGATGTGGGGATGGCGATTTTTCGGTCGTGAAATTGTGCGGGCTGCGCCTTGAGATTGTGCAGTAATATTTCATACTGCATCATGCGCTCCTGTTTTTTGATGCGCTTGATGGCCTTGTTTACGGCGCGGACGAGGTCTTCGTTGAGGATGGGTTTGAGGAGGTAATCTACGGCACTCATGCGGAGCGCTTGCAGACTGTATTCGTCGTAGCCGGTGACGAAGATGATTTGAAAGTCGATGTGCTCGAAGCGCTGGAGCATTTCAATGCCGGTTTCGCCGGGCATGGCGATGTCGAGAAATACGATTTGCGGGCGCATTTTGAGGATGGTTTCGTAGGCTTCTTGCGCGTTCGTGGCCTCGCCTATGATGCGTATTTCAGGACAGTACTCGTTGATTTTCATTTTGAGTACTTCGCGTGGCAGCGTTTCGTCATCGACGATTACTGCCGTGTATTGTGATCTTTGCTCATTCATGATGCGGAGTTTTTGATGAGGTAATGAATGGTAATGACGACTTTAGTCCCAAGGGCTTTGCCTGTTTTGTCTTCTTTGTCGATGATTTCGAGGTGGATGTGCATGTCGGAGGCCTGATTGATGAGCTCGATGCGTTCTTGGACGAGCTGTAGGCCGCGCGGCTTGTGGGTTTTGCTGCGATGTCGCTGAGCTGCCTTGCGACCGATACCGTTGTCTTCGATGATGCACTGCAGCATATTGGAGCTCAACATGCAAAAGTGGAGGGAGATGAAACCCTTTCGATCTCTTAAGGGCGTGATGCCGTGGATAATGGCGTTTTCGACAAATGGCTGTATAATCATCGAGGGGATGCGGATGTCTTCGGAGACACTTTCGCACGTGACGATTTCGAAGTCGATCTTTTCGCGGAAGCGCAGTTTTTCCAACATCAGGTAGAGTCGCAATATCTTGAGCTCGGTGGCTAAGGTGATTTCGTTGTCCTTTGAGCTATCTAAAATGAGCCGGGTGAGCAAGGCGAAATGCGTCAAGTAGTAATCCGCCTTGTCAAAATTTTTCGAGTGTATGAAATATTGAATGGCGGTCAGCGAGTTGAAGATGAAATGTGGGTTCATGCGCGCGCGCAGGGCATTGAGCCTGAGCTCGGCTATTTTTCGGTGAAATTCCGTCTTTTGGATGGCGAGCTTTTTGTTGGTGCGGATGATGTAGCGGCTGATGAAAAAGGACAATAAGCCTATGGCCAATCCACCCGCTGTGCCCCATACAAAGGGCATGTAATCTATGCGGTGTTGGAAGACGAACGCATCGGCATAGCCATTGGCCTGTACGGAAAGTCTATGCGTACCCCACTCTTCGATGCGCAGGGCAATGGGATTGGTGGCGTCGTGATACCACTGTCGGTAGTAGGGAGCCTGTACCGTCAGGGTGGAGAAGTGGTGTTCGTAAGGGTAATGGTAATAGTCGGGACTGCGAAAGTACAGCGCAACGGAGTCCAAACTGTACAGGATCTGGCTATTGGGTGGAATAGGAGTGTTGCGTAGGCGCTTTTTTCGGATGATGGACAGCTTGTCAAAAGCTACGCCGTACGTTTTGGGTAGCTGGAGAAACGAATCGGCATGAAAGACCGTCAACCCATTGAGAGTGCCATAAAACATATAGCCGTCCGACGATTCGGCTACTGCTTTGGTATTCATTTCGCGGTGTGAGAGGCCATCGGAGTGGTAGAAGTTTTTGCGTACGCGCAAGGTGGAGTCCAAGACCGTAATGCCGTTGTCAGTACCTACCCAGAGATTGTGATGCAAGTCAAGGTGGAGGCTGTAGATGACATTGCTGTTGAGGCCGCTCTCTGCGGAGAGATGTCGCTTTTTGTGCAGCGTTTTGCCATCGAGGATGACAATTCCGCCGAGTTCGCCACCGAGAGCAATATCCCCTGAGGGCAATTCCTGTACATCGCGGAGATTGTAAAAGAGCACTCCCCATGAGGAGAAGGGCAGGGTCGTGTCGAGGTGGAGATTGCTATCTAATACCACGATTCGACTTTCTGCGCCTATCCAAAATTGGCCTCTCTGGGGTAGGGCGTGAATCGTCATTTCGTGGACGGCAAAGTCAACAGGGATGGTTTGCACTTCGTCATTGCTAAAATCGTAGGCCACGATTTTACCCTCATCCGATAGGAAAGAAGCTCGCCCGCCTACCAACACGCGCGTGGAGTCATACACAGCAATGTCGGAGGGATAGAAATCCAGAAGCTTCGTTTGTATACGCTGGTTGTGCGGTGTGTATCGATACAAAAAGGTGGTGTCGGTATTGAGTTGGACGGTGAGGATGTATAGGGCCTTGCTCTTGGGAGAAGATGCAATGCGATAATTGTTGGCATAGGGTTTTTGCGCGTTGGGGAGCTGGTCAAAGAGCGTGTCTACCATGCGATAAGGGGGCGAAATGCGGTAAAAGCCCTTGTCCTCACCAATAAAATAGATCACATCATCGAGGGATGTGAGCCCTATGATGATCTTGCCAAAGTTGATCATAGACGCAATGGGGCGCTTGACAAGATGGCGCACATACGAAGGGCGAATGGTGATGTAATCGATGCCCGTATATCCGTAGAGGAAGAGCTTGTACCTTAAATCATCCGCATAGACGCCGACGATGTTGGCGTTGATTTCGGCCAAAGTGGGTTGGTTGATGATGGTTTGGTCGGCCTCGAGTAAGTAATAGGCCGTAAAATGTCTGGGGCGGTCTTTACATCCGAACAGGCATTGCTCCCTTTTGTCGACAAAGATTATCTCGAGCACTTCATCCTTTGGGCATTGAAAGAGTGTGTGCCATTGCGCGTCGATGCGCTTTTGCAATTGGCGGTCTAAGCTGCGATACAGCGAGTCTCTTAAGCAGAAGAGTGTCCCGTCAATGTAAGTGTACAGGCGGGTGTCGTACCACTTTTGTGCTTCGCGGTCATAAAAAAACCAAAAGCCCTGACAAAACAGTGCTTTCGATGGAATAAAATCGAGACAAGGCAGGTGAACGGCTCGATCGCCATCAAGGGTATAAAAACATCCCTGTCCACCTGATGTGGAGTCATCTACGATTTTATACAGAAAAAGGGTATCGTTGATCAGTATGAAATGGTGCTGCGGGGGTGCTTTGGAGTATTCCGCATAGAGGCTGTTGTGCGGAATGCGAAAGAGGCCTTTCCCTTCGTCGGTCAATACGGCGATCTCATCGTTGTGGAGGACGACGGCCTCGAGCGGAAAGGGCAATTTGTCGTATAGGGGAATGTGGACCGTTTCGAAGGTATGACCGTCGTATCGCTGTACAAAATGCGGCATAAAGAGGTAAAAATATCCGCTCTTGTTGCGCACAATCTTGTATATGAAGCGGCTGTACAAGCCGTGCTCTTGCTCGATAATCTTGTGGTCTAAGATAGGTTGTGCGCGCATTGCTAAAGGAGTCATTGTCAATGCCCACCCTATAGCTCCCAACACCAACGTACGAATCATAGCGGTAAAGCTAAGGTTTGGTGACTTAGCATGGGGTGCAATTCTGCATAAGTGGTATTGTTTTTCCTACCAAAGCCGCAATTTAATGCACGAACGGAAAAAAGTTTGTGTTTATTAAAAATTGAGTTTTTCCGGTTGTGGGGTGTGGACGAGCGATCCCTGGACGAGCTCTTCACCGATCAGGTGTTCTAAGTAGATCGGCATGATGTGGTTGGTCATCGAAGGGGGTGCCTCGACCAAGACGCGGATGTAGTTTTCCGTAAATCCTTCGAGTTTGCCTTCGTGTGGCGATGGTTCGAGGAGAACGCGGTGGGTTTGTTGGAGGTTTTTTTCGTAAAATGCTCTGCGCTTTCGCAGGGAGAGGGCACGAAGCAGCTGACTGCGCTGCCGGCGGATGTGCATGGGCACTTTGTCGGGCATGGAGGCTGCAGGTGTGCCGCTGCGCTCCGAATAGGTGAAGACGTGCAGATAGTTGACGTCGAGCTGTTGGATAAAGCGATAGCTGTCGCGGAAGTCCTCGTCCGTCTCTCCAGGAAAACCCACGATGACGTCTACACCTATACATGCGTCGGGTAAGAAGTGTCGTACAGCTCGAATGCGTTCGGCATAGAGCTCGCGCATATAGCGTCGGCGCATGCGCCGCAATATCTTGTTAGAACCCGACTGTAGGGGTATGTGAAAGTGCGGCATAAAGGCGCGGGAGTCGGCAATGAAGGCCAGGATTTCGTCGGTGAGGAGATTGGGTTCAATCGACGAAATGCGATATCGCTCGATGCCTTCTACGCGGTCAAGGGCACGGATGAGGTCGATGAGGCGGTAGCTGTGTCTTTGCTCGGGGTCGAGCTTGCCGTAGTCTCCCACGTTGACACCCGTGAGTACGATTTCTTTGACGCCTTGGCTCGCCAGCTGATGTGCTTGTTCGATAAGGCTTTCCATCGGGGCGGATCGGCTCTTACCGCGCGCTTTGGGTATGGTGCAAAAAGAACACACGTAGTCGCAGCCGTCTTGGATTTTGAGAAAGCTGCGCAGCCGGTCACCAAACGAATAGGCGTGGGAAAAACGCGCCTCGTCCACAGCCGAAACAGCTACGAGGGGTACGGCATGCGCACTGTCGAGCTGTTCGAGATAATCGAGCAGCTGAAATTTTTCGCGTGCGCCGAGTACCATGTGGACACCCTCGATGTCGGCGATTTCGTCGGGTTTGAGCTGTGCATAACACCCTGTGACGATGATTCGCGCTTGCGGATTATGCCGGCGTGCACGTCGGATGATCTTGCGACACTTGCGATCGGCAAAGTCCGTCACACTACAGGTGTTGATGATGTACAAGTCTGCCCCCTCTTCAAAGGGGATGAGCTCGTAACCGCGTGCACGGAGCATACGACCGAGCGTGGAGCTTTCGGAAAAGTTGAGCTTGCAGCCAAGGGTGTAGATGCTGACAGTCTTCGGTGTGGACATCGAATGAGTGGGCTTTATTTTTCAAAAACTTCAATAATCTTGTTGCGCAAGACCAACTGAGTAAACTTGCCCTTAAAGCGCGTCGCCTTTACGATGTGGTTGTCGATCCAGTGGTAGTGTCCGCCTCTCGGCTTGCCCAGTAGGAGATAGTGGTATTTAAAACCGTGCAGGTCCAGCCAGTATTCTGTGATCTTTCGGTGTTGTTCGGTGCGGGAGGAAAAAAAGGTGATGATGTGTCCGTCATCGTACCATTGATTGATGACTTCGAGTGCATCGGGGTAAGGGCGTGCGGTAACCATGCGCCAGGGTTCTTCATTGGGGATATCCTCACAAATAGTGCCGTCGATGTCGATGAGGAAGTTTTTGATGCCTTCTGGCAAAATGGGGCTGATGGGACGGCCTTCGGCGTCGACGAGGGGCTTGAGCTGCAGCTTTCGTTTTTTCATAATTTTATGAAATTGTGCGCGTCAAATTTACTGAAAATTCATGTAGTGTTGCGGATTGACCGGTGTGCCGTCGATCCACAATTCGAAATGCAGGTGCGGACCACTGGTCAATATGCCAGAATTGCCGATGATAGCTATTGCTTCGCCAGCTTGCACAAAATCGCCTATTTCTTTGAGCAATCGCGAATTGTGTTTATAAAAGCTCACGATGTTGTTGTCGTGCTGGATGCCGATGGTATATCCCGTCGTGGCGGTCCAATCAGCCACGATGACATGGCCGGGCAAAGTGGCGAGGACGGGGGTGTTTTTGGGAGCAATGATATCGATGCCGAAGTGATCTTTTTCCACCATGAATGGAGCACTGATCTTTCCGCGAATGGGTGGGGTGAAGTGTACGACGGGGTGGCGGCGCGTCCCAACGGCTACAGGCATGGCCTTAGGCTTTTGTGCCGTCAATAGAGCTTCCATCTCCTGACGCAACAAGCTATCGTGCTTTGAGCGCGCCGCGATACCCCTCTTCTGGGGAAGCACCGGCACCTGCCTTTTTAATACTTCTTGCGGGCTCTCAGCGCGATGCATCCACCGCTTTTTTAAGCCTTCGATGTACTGCTCGTGCTGCACCAGCTGGCGGTGTATATCGGCGAGCTTTTTTTCAAGGTCCAGGACTACGGTTTTATCAACCACATCTCCACCAGATAGCCATATATGCAAGGGAGTGAAAACCACAGCCGTGACGATTATACCGATAAACAGTAGATGATACAACACGAGCCATAGAAACAACTGCCCCACGCGCAACTTGCGCGACCACAATTGGGAGTAATTGCCCTCACTAAAGAGGGTCAGGATAAATCCCTTCCGCCACAGCGATCGGATGCGCGGTAGTATATCACGAAGCGAATGCATAGTCAAAGCGACAATCAGCTCATCAGGTCGATGTAGTATACCGTACGACAATAATAATAAAAATAGGACATAAAATGTTTTGCCATCTCCTTCGTTTGTATTGGAAATTGTCCGTCGAGTATGCCTACATTGCTGACTCCCTCCTGGGATCGGTTGTTCGCCCTTTGGCTAAGTGGTGTGGTAGTGGTCGTATCATTGAGCGGATGCGCCACTAAGCGAAAGGCAAGCACCTCCGAGATGTCGCCGTGGAAGCGACAGTATGAAAATGTCACGGCCTATTACAACGCCTACTTCAATGCCAATGAGATCTACCAAATCGTATTAGAAAAACTGCATCAAGAACACCGCGAGAATTACCAGGAGTTACTGCCCATCTATCCGCTCGATGATGCCGATGTGCGCCCCCATGTGGAGGAGCTCGACAGGGCTATCGGAAAGCTCTATAAAACCATCAACCGACATCCACAAAGCCATTGGACGGACGATGCGTATCTGATGGTGGGCAAAATTCAGGTCCTTAAAAAGGATTATGAAACGGCGGAGGAGACAATGGAATTCTTCCGTCAGGCCTTTGATCCCTTGAAGGTCGGGAAGACCAAGAAAGTGAAAAAATCCAAAAAGAAGCGCTCAAAAGCCAAAAAGCGCAAGCGCAAAAAGAGGAAAAAGGACAAAACCGCGTATGTGGCGACACAGCCGAAGAAGAGCTACATGCCGTGGGAGCACAAACCCGTCTACGACGATGGGCTCTTGTTGCTCGCGCGGATATATACTTATCGCGGAAAGTACGCAGCGGCACGCCAAATGTTACGGCGCCTCCAGGAAAATCCAAAGACGAAACTGACGGATCCTGCACAGCTCGACCTCGCTTTGGCGCATCTTGCCATCACGGAACATAAGTACGACGATGCTATTAGCCATTTAGAGCAAGCAGTGAAAAAGCTGAAGTCCAAAGGCAAACGTGCGCGTTACTACTACATCATTGGTCAGCTGCATGAGGGCCTACATCAATGGGGTGAAGCAGTCAAGGCCTTTGCTCATGCGGAGAAAAATGCCAAGGACTTCGATCTCCAACTCCACGCCCAACTCCATCAATACATCGCCGAAGTCAAGAGCGGCAAACGATCTTCGAATGTCATGCGCAAGTTGAAAAAACTATTGGATGAGGAAAAATTCGCCGAATATCGAGGCGATATTTACTACACCATGGGCTTAGTGGCTCTGGAGTCGCAAGATGCTGAAGGGGCGCACGCGTATTTTGCTAAAGCCTTAAAGGAAACTGCTCAACCACATCTCAAAAAGCGCATCTATCTCTATTTGGTGCAGTACTACATGGATGAATCGCGCTACGATCGTGCTAAGCTCTACCTCGATTCGGCGCTGTATATCATGAACAACCGCGAACCCGATTTTGAAAAGTGGACGCGCGTCCGAGAATCCATCGCACAGATTGCCGAGCAGCTCCAAATCATCCACTTCAACGATAGCCTCTTGCGCGTCAGCTATATGGACGATAGGGAAAAACTGCGCCTTGCCCAAAGAATACGAGACAGAGAAAAACAACGTCAAAAGAAAAAGTTTGATCAGATTCAACAGTCTGTACAAGACCTCGCTCAAACCAATGCTTCCACCTTTCCTCCCATCCTAGATCGTCCTACGCGCTTTGTTCCGACAGGTGCAGCAGGCACTTCCTTTTTTGCCTATGATCCTTCGAAGGTCAAGCGAGGGAGACGGAAGTTCGAAAAGCTCTGGGGGCAGCGACCACTGGAAGATCACTGGCGTAGGAGCGAAAAATCGCACATACTGGAAATTGCTGAAGATACGCTGACCGAGCAAAACACTCAACAGGTCGAAGACCTGCAGGCCAACCGCGATTTAATACGAAAATACCTCTCCGGCATACCCTCAAATGAGGCACAGCGCCAAAAGGTGAAGGAGCGCATCCAAAAAGCCTATTTTGAGCTCGGCCGATTGTATCGACAAAAGCTCGACCGCTGTGATCTGTCCGTGGCTGCACTGGATACGCTGCTTCAGCGATTCCCAAAAACGCCGTACCGAGCAGGTGCGTACTACTACCTCTCCCTCTGTCATGCGGATCTTGGAAATGCTGCTAAAGCAGAGCGCTATCGCCAACAACTACTGGATGAGTACCCCGATTCGCTTTATGCGAAGGTGCTATCCGATCCCGATTTTGTGCGCCGATGGTTAGAGGAAAAAAACCGCGCGCGTTACCTCTACGAACAGGCGTATGCGGCCTTCGAAAGGGGCCAATACGACCAGACAATCCAGTTGTACAATACCTTTCAACAACTCGAGGAAGACGAGCGAGCGCCCTATGAAGCGCAATTTGCTCTACTTAAAGCCATGGCCAGTGGCTCAAAGGGCAAAGAAGCCTACATCGAAGCCCTTAAAGATGTCATTGCGCGTCATCCCAACACACCACAAGCTATTCGAGCGCGTGAGATTAAGCGCTTTCTCGAAGGTAATGACGACCAAACAGGTCAGGAAAGTGCAGATTCACAATCCCCCTATCGCTATCTGCCGGATCAAGTACACTATGTCCTCATAGTCTTTCGCCAGCTCGGTGGCAACTCTATGCGCCAAATACAAGTAGACATCTCCGAATTTCACCGAAAGAATTTTCCGAAGCGCAACCTCAAGATGAGCTCGGCCAATCTGGATATCGAACGCGATATTCCCATACTCCTCATACGTCGCTTTGACGATGCATCCGATGCCATGGACTATTATAAAATCGTACAACGTCAGCGGAAAAAGTATATCCGAAAGGATGGGGTCGAATACGACATCTTTCCGATTGCCCGCGACAACTACCACCGCCTCATCCGCGAAAAGAACACCGATTCGTACCAGCGATTTTTCAAGAAGTACTATAGCGGCGGCGATGGATCTCCTTAGAGGCTGTAGCGGATTCCCATGGCGTATGGCAAGGCGAAGAAGGAGAGAGCCTTGCTACTTGATTTGGTAGGGTGGTAGCGCAGAGGGACCAGGTAGCGATCGAGTGCGATGGGGAGTATGATACCGAGACCTGCCCCAAACAGCACATCTCCTACCCAATGGCGATTGTGGATGACGCGGCCTATGGCTACGCTGCTGGCAAGTGCGAAAGATGCATAGCGAAGGATGGGATATTTGGGGTACACCAGTAGATAAAAGGCCGCGGCCGTGGCAAAGGCATGACTGGTATGACCGGAGGGAAAGGCGTACAGACCGCCGTTGGGGCGGCGAGTGCGAAAGGCAGCTTTCAATCCAGCTGTCACAAGCGCATTGGCCGCTGTGATGCTAAATAAGTACAAACCCTGCTTCACTATACGGCGCGACGACACGCCTGCATCTATCCAAGTGACGACCCACAATAGATAGGCACTGTGTTGGACATAATCCTCCCAAGTGTATTGATCGGACAAAAACTCAGGAATCCACTGTTGTACAGGGCTGCGAATGTCCTCCTGGCTGGCAACCATTCCTCCTACCATAAGCACAATGGGAAGAGTCGGTGCTATCAGCTCGTGTGCTGGGGCAAAAGTATCACCATTCAATGACGTATGCACCTGCTGGGCATACTCGGATGGATGTGCTCCGAGGAGGAATAGTAAGTATAAAATCGCTGTTGTCAAGGGGGATTTAAGGCGTGGGCGAGGGGTTTTCATGCGTAGGTGTTTGCGATGAGCTCGACAGAATTGATTGGTTTGCGATGGCTTTGCGCATCTTGAGGTAGAGCGGGAGGAAGGGCTTTAATTTGTAGAGACGGTACAGAATCGTATCGTCGACGATGCCGACGATATGGCCGTCGGAGGTCACTGCAGCGAAGAAATCGGATATGCCTGCTGCTTTTTCTGTGATTGCATTGACGGGAGTGTCTTGGTCGAAGGAAAACACCGCCGTTTGCATCCACTCACTGATGGGGCTATCCCATCGGCCACTCTGCAAGGCCTCGAAGAGCTCCTCACGGCGAATCACACCAGCAGGACGCCCATCGATGCCATCGGTGATGATATAACTGTGAGCTCCACCGCGAAAATAGCGCTCGATGGGTGCGGAAATGGGATCCGAAGCCTTATAAGTGATAAAATCTCTGCGCATGATATCCTTGAGCGTCAAGCCGTGGTATCCCGTGATGCGGCGCACGATTTCATACTCCAATCCCGCCGTGTAGAAGATAAAAATCCCGATAAAGGTCAAAATGATGTTGTAGGTCATGACGGAGTAAAAGATAAACAGCATGGCCATGAACTGACCTACACGAGCTGCCCACAGCGTGGCTTGTTCGTATCCCATGCGCAGGGCGAGCAGGGCGCGCAAGATTCTCCCTCCGTCCATCGGAAAGGCGGGCAAGAGATTGAAGAGAAACAGGCTGAGATTCATGGCAAAAAACAAGAAGGGCAAGCCTTTAGGGTTGAGAAAACTGCCTAAGGCATCTTGGCCGGTGGCGCGAAACTCAAACTGTCCGTAGTACAGGGTGATCCAAAACACACCGGCCCAAAAGAGGTTGACGAGAGGCCCGGCAATGGCGATGGCGAATTCCTGCCACGGATTGCGCGGCATCTTTTCCAATCGCGCCACCCCACCGATGGGCAGCAGTATGATATCGCGCGTCTTGATGCCGAAGTGACGCGCCGTGAGCGCATGGCCGTATTCGTGCATGACCACAAAGCCAAACATGCCCAGCACGGCAATGCCGAGATAGAGGGTCTCAGCTATGCTGAGCCCTCTGCTGATTCCGACGTAACCGATCCAAATAAAGATCAGCAAGAAGCTCCAATGGAGTTTGACAGCGATGCCTTGGAAGCGCAAAATGGGTAGAGTTTTCATGTCATGGCATTATAGGGGTATAAGATACGTCAAAATCGGAGATGTTTGATGGTCTCCTTTCGCTGGATGATCTGTTGGAGCGAGTCGATGCCGATGTTGAGGTGCAATTCGGTGAATTGTTCCGTCACTTTTTGGTCGGATTCGTTGGTCTTGACGCCTTCGGGCACCATGGGGACATCGGAGACGAGCAGGAGGGCCCCTGCGGGGATGCCGTTTTTAAAGGCCGTAATAAAAAGGGTCGCTGTTTCCATATCGATGGCCAGCGCGCGTATAGAGCGCAGGTACTCTTTGAAGTCTTCCTTGTACTCCCACAGACGGACGTTGGTGGTGTAGACGGTGCCCGTCCAATAGTCTCTTTGGTATTCGCGTATGGTGGTGGATACGGCTTTTTGAAGGGCGAAGGCCGGTAGAGATGGCACTTCGGGGGGGAAGTAGTCATTTGAAGTACCTTCGCCGCGAATGCCTGCAATGGGCAAGATGAGGTCGCCTACACGGAGTTTTTTCTTCAACCCGCCGCACTTACCTAAGAAGAGGATGGCCTTGGGTTCGATGGCCGACAGCAGGTCGACAATCGTAGCGGCATTGGGACTGCCCATGCCAAAGTTGATGATGGTGATATCGCCAGCGGTGGCACTGCGCATGGCTTTTTCCTGGCCATAGATGGGCACGTCAAATTTTTTGGCGAAGAGCTCTAAGTAGTTATTGAAATTGACCAGTAAGATGTATTTGCCGAATTTCTCCAAAGGCATACCCGTATAGCGCGGTAGCCAGTTGAGTGCGATTTCCTTTTTCGTATGCATAGCCATGTCGTTTTGTTTGCATTATAAACGTTTGGATTGGAAAAAGTGCTTCAAGAGGGCTCGGCTTTCCTCCTGGCACAGTCCTGAGGAGATTTCCGTTGTGGGATGGAGCATGGCCTTACCGAAGTGCATAAACCCTCCTTTGGGGTCGTCGGTGGCGTAGACGATCCGATCGATTTGGGCCCAGCGCAAAGCACCGGCACACATCGGACAGGGTTCGAGAGTGACATAAAGCGTACAGCCATGGAGATATTTGGATCCCAAATAGTGGGAGGCTGCGGTGATGGCGAGCATCTCGGCATGGGCAGTGACATCGCAGAGCTGTTCGACCTGATTGTGGGCCTTAGCAATGATCATACCCTCTGAGACGATGACCGCTCCAATGGGCACCTCATCGCGTTGGAAGGCCAGACGGGCCTGCTTGAGGGCTTCACGCATAAATAACTCGTCGGTTAATAAGGCCATGCACTTGCTTTGGGTTAAAAATATCGATCCACTTCAATCGTGCTTCGCCGCAATGTAGATCTTTTGAAAATCCCAGAGCTGCTAACTAAATAGATGACCGATTTGAAGCGTTGAAATTACGCATAATCGTTGACAACGAATGCAAGGGAATAATTCGATCTATCGACGCATCTTTGACAATGCACGCGAAGGAATGATCCTCACAGATGCAGAGGGACGCATCATACTCATCAACCCCCGCGCGGTAGAGCTCTTTAAATACGACTCTGAAGACGAGCTCCTCCATAAAAAAATAGAAGTCTTGGTCCCTCCACACCTGCGCAAGACACACGAGCAGTACCGCGAGATGTATTATCGCTCTCCCCAAAACTACTCGATGAGCGAGCGCGGGGTGCTCGAAGGCTATTGCAAAGACGGCTCTACAGTTTATCTCGAAATTAGCCTGAGCTATTTTGAAGACGAAAGCGGCAAACCCAACGTGTTGTGTTTTTTAAGCGATGTGACGCCTCGCATACGTACCGAGCGCGCCCTTCAGCGCGAACGCGAATTGCACGAGCTCAAATCGCGCTTCGTATCGATGGTGTCCCATGAGTTGCGCACCCCCCTATCCAATATCTACACTTCGGCGACCCTTTTGTCGCGCTATCAAGACCGCTCGGATCAGGATAAAAGAGAGCGCCATATACAGAGGATTAAGCGGTCTGTAAAAAGCCTTATCGAACTACTCGAAGACATCCTATCCTTTCAAAAATTTGAAAACATCGAAGAGCAGCTCCGATTGGAGCCCTTGCCTGTCCAAAGTCTCGTCCAAGAGGCCGTCGCCGAGCTCAACCTATCGGCCGATGATGCCAAGCGATTGCAGATCAGGGTTGATCCGGCATTGCACTATGTGACGGATCGGATGATTTTTAAGACTATTGTAAAAAACCTCCTCAACAACGCCTTAAAGTATTCGGCTGCGAAGCAAGGGCGAGTGTTGCTCGACATTGTGGAAGACGGCGATACCCTTCGCCTGCGTATCATGGATGAAGGAATCGGCATACCGAAGGAGGAGTTGCCGAGTATTTTTGAGCGATTTTATCGGGCATCGAATGCCATGCACTTTCGGGGTACAGGCCTTGGTCTGACAATCGTGAAAAATCTGGTCGGCATTCTCGGGGGAAGCATTTCAGTAGATTCTGTCGAAAATCAATATACAGAATTTGTCGTCGAATTGCCACTCCAGCTGCATCAACCTCTCATAGCGAGTGGCGAAAGCCAAAACTTCCGATCATGAAAAAGATATTGGTGATCGAGGACAACGTCGACATGTTACAAAACATTGCCGAAATTCTCGAACTGGCCAATTATGAAGTGCTTCAAGCAGCCGATGGAAAGCAGGGCATAACCATGGCACGGACCTATCAGCCGGATCTCATCTTATGCGACATCATGATGCCCGGATTAGATGGATATGGGGTGCTCAAGGTGCTCTCTTCGGATGAAAAGACGCAGAAGATACCCTTTATCTTCCTCACAGCAAAGTCGACGCTGGAAGATATGCGTCGCGGCATGAATCTCGGTGCCGATGACTATATCACCAAGCCGTTCGACGAATCACAGCTGCTCAACGCCATTGAGACGCGCTTGGAGCGCTATCGCAAGATACGCGAAGAGGACACACCAGCGTCGGAGGAGCGACGCTCGTCGCCTTTGAGCTTGCTCTTCAACGAAAGGCGTGCCAAAGAGCTCTTGCTCGAACAGGAACTCGTCGGCGTCCCGCATCAATATCGACGAGGGGACTACATCTTTATCGAAGACTCCTATCCGCGCTATGTCTACTACGTCGTAGAGGGCATGGTCAAAATCTTCACTACCAATCAAGAGGGTAAGGATTTTGTCACGGGTCTAAAGAAGAAAGACGACTTTTTTGGGTACAAGGCCATGCTGGAAAACGTCCCCTATATCGACTCTGCCGTAGCTCTGACAGATACCGAACTTTACCAGATTCCCAAAGATCGCTTCTTTGCTCTATTGACCCAGCAGCGCGATGTGGCTTTTTTCTTCCTCAAACTGTTGGCACACGATGTACAGCAGAGTAAGGTCCGGCTGTTGAGCCTCGCCTATGACTCTATACGGATGCGCGTAGCTCAAGCGCTATTGATGCTCATGGACAATACAGATAGGTCCATTCGGCTTTCGCGCGAGAGCCTGTCCCAAATCGTTGGTGCGGCACCAGAATCGGTCATCCGCACTCTCAGTGATTTTAAAGACGAGGGGCTCATACGCATCGAAGGGCGCGTCATCTATGTCGAAAACGAGGATAAGCTCAAGCGCATCCGCTAAGCTAAAAACCTCATAGGCCCTCTAGCGCCTGTTGGAGGTCTTCGATGAGGTCGGTCACATCTTCGATGCCCACGCTCAGGCGGATAAGTGTATCGCGCAATCCGGCTTGACGCCTTTGCTCGGGTGGGATCGACGCATGGGTCATCGCGGCCGGAATGCTGATCAGTGACTCCACGCCTCCGAGTGATTCAGCCAGTTGGAAGTAGCGGGTCTTTTGGCAGAGCTGTACCGCATCGTCAAGGCGGTCGCTGTTGAGCTCAAAGGAAAGCATCGCGCCAAAATCGCGCATTTGACGTTTGGCTAGGTCGTGTTGCGGGTGCGAGGTCAAGCCCGGATAGTAGACTTTTGCCACAGCGGGATGCGAATGTAAAAACTGGGCAATGGCCATGGCATTGGCACATGCACGCTCCATGCGTACGTGTAAGGTTTTAATACCTCGTAAGACGAGAAAACAGTCTTGCGGTCCCGGTACGGCTCCAGTGGCATTTTGTATAAAATAGAGCCGTTCGGCTAACTGTGGATCCCGAGTGACGAGCAATCCAAGCACCACATCCGAATGGCCACCTAAGTACTTCGTTGCTGAGTGCAACACGAGGTCTGCACCTGCGGAAAGCGGCGTTTGAAGGTACGGCGAGCAAAAGGTATTGTCGACACATACCCGTATGCCCCGCCGATGAGCAATGGCACTGATGGCTTCGATGTCGACGAGGCGTAGCAGGGGATTGCTCGGCGTCTCGACATATACCCATCGCGTGGCATCTGTCAGGTGGTCTTCCAATGCTGCGGGGTTGGTCAGATCGACAAAGCGGCTTCGGATGCCAAACTGCGCGTAAATCTGTTGGAAAAGCCGCACGGTCCCGCCGTACAGATCATCGTTGGCGATAATTTCGTCGCCCGGACGGAGGAGCTTGACAAGGGCATCTAAAGCTGCTAAGCCACTGCTATATGCAATAGCGTAGTCACCACCTTCGAGGGCAGCTACATTGGCCTGTAAGACGCTGCGCGTCGGATTTTGTGTGCGCGAGTATTCGTATCCCTTATGCTGGCCCGGGGCCTCTTGCACATAGGTCGACGTCTGATAAATTGGAGTCATGATGGCTCCCGTTCCGCTATCGGGTTCGATGCCGGCGTGAATGACCTTCGTTCCAAATTTCATACACCAGGTTTTCAAGCCACCGAGTCGTGGCATTTGCGGTCAAGTGTGCCCACAAAGGTAGGGGATTGCGCTGATATGGACTCACCGATTGGATCCTGCTGGTGCTTCGCCGTTGTCTTCGCCGTTGAGGAGATCCTCGTTTTTGATGCGCGTGCGGTATTTTTTCGGGCCGTATTTGAGCTTGCCAAACTTGTAGCTAAACTGCAATCCCACCGAACGGAAGGGAATTTCGTTGGTGCTCACAAAGAAGAAGCCGGGATTTTCGAGTTTGGTGCGAAACACTTTACGCGCCCAGAATGGGTCGATGACGGATATGCCAAGGGTGGCTTTTTTGTTCCACAGGTATTTCTGTAGGGAGAAGGAAGTCATCCAAAACGAGGCTTCAAAGCCCTGCACGGTGACCCGTGGCGAACGGCCAAAGGCCATAATTTCGATCTTCAAATCGCGCGGCAAATCCATCTGAAGGTTGCTAAATCCGCCGACTTGATAGCCGACATTGGTCAGCCCTCGAGCCTGACCCTGTTGGGCAATGATCTCCACGCGTCGGACATGGCCGTTGAGATTGAGCGAGAACCTCGGCCCCAAGCGAAGTCCGATAAACATGTTTAAGCCCAATTCGTTGCGCGCACCGAGATTGTAATAACTGCGGTGTGAGATGCCTACGGAATCCACAAAGGTATAAGGCCCTATTTCGTCGTTGGTACGTTGATAGAAGGCCTTTAACACCATCGAAGAGCCCATCATGAAGAGATTGTACGACAGCTCGCCACGGTGCGCGATGACGGGCTTGAGCTCGGGATTGCCATAGCGAATGTTGCGCTCGTCCGACACGTCGACAAAGGGGTTGATATGGGTCAGCGATGGCCGACGGATGCGCTTGTTGTAGCTGAGCTTAATGGTCTGTGCCCATCCAAACTTTCGAGCAATAGCTACATGCGGAATCCACACATCATAGCCGTGTTTAAAACTGCCCTCGAAATCGCGGAAATAACCCTCGATACCCGTGTTTTCCCATCGCAAGCCCGTGATGAGCGACCAGTCTTTCGACCATTTCCACGTACCGCTGAGATACGCCGCATAGACACTTTGCCGATAGTGAAATACATCCGACTGGTCTTCGAGGAGGATAAAATCATCGCCGGGGGTTTCCGCATCGCGGTAGTGCGTGGTGAAATCACTGCGTATCATTCGCTGGATGGTCTTCACCCCTGTTTCGGCTTTGAGTTGCTCATTGAAGGGGTGGGTGTAGTCCGATTGGAGAGTGATTTCTACGTTGTGCCCCAGATTATTCTGGAGCTTTTCGTATTGATAGGCCGGTGGATTGGGGGTCATATACTCCTTGGCCTTTTGGTTTAAATCGCTGGTATTGACATTTCGAATGTACTCCACTCCGACGGCTGCCGAAAACTGACGATCCTTCTGGTCGAAATTTTTGATATAGTCCAAAGTCCAATTGTATCGCCCCCGTTCGTTGTAGCCATCTACGGTCCGCCAGAAGTTTTCGATTGTGTCGAGAGCGGGATTGGTGTAAAACACTTCAGTCTTCCGGTACATGCTGTGGGTGTGTGCGCCCCAGCTCAGCGAGGTGCCCAAAGTCGAATAGCCATCGATTTCATAGATGCCCTCACCGCGTCCCCAGTATCCGAAGAAGTTGCCTTTAAAATCTCCTATCTGGTGGTAATACTCTTCTCGGCCTTGAAACTGTGTTATTCGCTCTGTACTTGTAGAGCCCCATCGAGGGATGGAATACACTGCCGAACCGACGAGATTGCCGCCCAGACGACCTTTGGCAGAGTTGAGGGTAAGCGAGAGGCGATTTTGGGGATACCCAGTTCTTGCATTGATGCGACCGCTAATGCCTTCGAGGCCTTTGCGCTTGGTGATGATATTGATGATGCCGCCAGTACCTTCGGCATCGTATTTGGCGCCCGGCGAGGTGATGACCTCGACGCGCTTGATTTGTTCGGCAGGTATCATCTTCAATGCATTGCCCGGATCATTGGAAAAGAGAGACGAAGGCTTGCCGTTGACGAGGATTAAGACGTTCGAAGCGCCTCCGAGGCTGACATTTCCGTTGTGATCGACCGCGACGAGAGGGACCTTGCGCAACACATCGACGCCATCGCCACCGATGAGGGTAGCATCTTTTTCGACATTGTACGATATCTTGTCCACGCTTTGTTCGATCAGCGATCGCTCGCCTTTGACTTTTACCTCTTTGAGTAGCAGTTGGGATGGGTTGAGTGGCACCCGCAGCTTGACGTCGGGGTCCTTGCGCGTGAGCTGTACTTCGATGATGGTATCGTTGTAACCCAGATAGCTGAAGAGTACGAGATAGTTGCCGACGGGAATTTCAGGCATTGAAAACTTGCCATGGGCGTCCGAGAGGGTGCCATTCACCTGCGTGGAATCAGCCTTGCGGGACACGACGATGCTGACATATTCCAGTGGTGCTCCCGTCTGGCGATCGATGACGGTGCCTTTGATGCTCCCCAAGACCGTCTTTGCGCCGTGTCTGCCCCCGTAATGCCCGTGGTGCCCGCGATGTTGGGCCCATCCCAGCACTGGCAGGAGCAAGAGCATCCCTAAAAGGCATGAAATCGTTGGCGCCGAAGCGCAAAACAACCGACTGGTGTACACTTTACCCATCGAAGTACAATTTTACATGCTAAACGCAGGAAGGGTATGAAATCGTTCAGTGCCTCAGACATCTATCGACAAACGTACCCATATTTTCGATTAAGCACTCCAAATGGCATATCAATGCATGGGTTGGTATAAAATGGTTGTTCTACTGGGGTGTGGCTAAATATTCCCATCTTTGCTACGCATTAGACTAAACGATAAAGAGATCCATCATGAAAGACAAGCACTCCCTACACTTTGAAAGTGCACAGGTACATAGCGGACAAAGGCGCGATGCTACTGGAAGTGTCGTAACGCCCATCTATCAGACCTCGACATTTGCTTTCGAAAGAGCGGAAGACAGCGGTGATTGTTTTGCAGGCAAGGGCTATGTCTACACGCGATTGAGCAACCCGACGATAGAGGATCTGGAAGAGGCGATGGCCACTCTTGAACAGGGCACACATGCCTTGGCCACTTCTACGGGGATGAGCGCTTTAAATACGCTCTTTTTTACACTGTTAAAAAAAGGCGATCACGTCATCGTACAAAGAGGCATGTATGCACCCACGCTCCATTTGTTAGAGCGGTATCGCTCTCAATGGGGGCTTGTGATCGATTTGGTCGATATGTGCGACATCGAGGAGGTGAAGGCGCACCTGCGTTCCAACACGCGCTTGGTCGTGGTCGAAACCCCCTCCAATCCCATGTTGCAGCTCGTCGATTTGGAGGCAGTATGTGCAGTATGCCGTATGCACGGGGCGTATGTGGCGGTCGACAACACCTTTTGTAGCCCTTATTTACAACAGCCCATTCGATGGGGAGTCGACTTTGTCGTACATTCGATGACTAAGTTTATCAATGGCCATTCCGATGTGGTGGCGGGGGTAGTCGTGTTGCGAGAGGATCGCTGGTATGAGGAGATGAAGAAGTCGCGCTCACTTTTGGGGAACAGTATGGATCCACATCAGGCTTTTTTGGTGCGACGCGGGCTGCGCACCCTCTCGCTGCGCGTCGAGCGGGCGCAGGAAAACGCCATGACTATAGCACGGTATCTCGACCAACATCCCAAAGTAGCACGTGTATGGTATCCGGGATTGCCGAGCCATCCGCAATACGCCCTTGCCAAAAAGCAAATGAAGGGTCCAGGAGCTATGGTGACGTTTGAGCTTAAAGGGGGCTACGACGCTGCCATACGCCTGTTGAACACGGTCAAGCTGGCCAGTCTGGCCGTCTCACTCGGAGGTGTCGAGACGCTGATCGAGCACCCATGGTCGATGACCCATCGCTTTATGTCGGAGGAAGAAAAGAAGTCGATGGGCCTGACTCCGGGCGTTATTCGCTATGCTGCGGGCATCGAACACGCGGAAGACTTGCAAGCAGATTTAGAGCAGGCGTTGGAAGGCCTATAAAAAAGAAACCCCTCTTCGAGCGAAGAGGGGTTTTGGGAGGGGAGGTATTAAATGAAGTTTATGGCTTAATGTAGGCAGTTACTTTCCGCACTTACCGCCACCGCATTTACCGCCGCCACATTTGCCACCACCACATTTACCGCCGCCGCACTTGTGCTTTTTGGCATCGTCTTTTGCCTTTTTGGCATCTTTTTTAGCGTCTTTGGCGGCTTTGTCTACGGCTTTTTTGGTGGTGTCTTGCACGGCTTTTTTGGCATCCTTGGCCTCTTTTTTGGCCTTATCGGCGCCACATTTGCCGCCGCCGCATTTGCCGCCGCCGCATTTACCTTGACCGCACTTGCCTTTACCGCACTTTCCGTTGCCGCATTTTTTGGCCTTTTGGGCATTTTTGCCGTCGCCACACTTGGCGAAGTGTTGGATATCCGACTTGTTGAAATCCACTTTAGCGGTGGCTACGGTCAGGTCGCCGGTAGCTTTGCAAGTGGATGGGCACAGTCCTTTTATGCCCATTCCGATACCGAAGAGGAGGACGAGTGCTGCTACCAATCCGAGATTCCAAAAGTTGTTCTTCTTTTCCATATGCACAAATTTTGAGATGAAGAGATTACTTGTAAATAGCCAACGTTGCTGCGATGGGTTGTATTGTAGATATGGTTAAACTTTATTTGTCTTCACGGCAGGTGGGGGCGATACCGAGTACGTACTGTCGAATGATCTGAAGGGTATCTACCACATTGTCGCCTACAAAGCCGCGAATATCTCTTTCAGATACACTATCGACATACCATTGGGTGCACCGTTGCGATAGGGGCATATACGACCAGTGCCAACGCTCCTCTTCATAGCCGTAGGGTCGGGTGCTGTCCTTGGCAGTGTAGGGCTGGCAAAATCCGTAAGCGGCCGCGTGTGTGCGCAGCCAATGGTAGAGACGCTGCCCTTCACCACTTTCGAAATAGGCGTTGTCGAAGCTGTTGATATCGATTTCGGTGCCCCAATGGTGCCGTGAAGTGCCGGGCATAGAGCTCCATCGCAGTATGGTACGAGCAATGGTCATGCTGTCTTCAAAGCTCAGGGAGTCTTTGGCGGGAAAGCGCTCTCGAACGAGCTCATACCATTTGCGCTCCCAGATGCGTCGCTGATAGTCGAAGTTGCGCGTAGCGGAGTGTACAGTAATCGTCAGCCCCTCTTCTTGGAGGTCTTTGACCATTTTGAGCAGGGCCTCGAGAGCTTCCCGACGCAACACGAGGTGTTCCTTGCTGCTCAGCCAGCTCGGCAAAGTGTCAAAGAGGGGGTGTGCATGGGGGTCAAACCTTCCCATCAGATAGGATTTGCTGAGCCAGCTGGGTGGAGTCTCATGCTCTCGTGTGGAGACGTCTTGTGTCTCTCTACTCTCTTTACAACTGGAGATCCACGCGAGCGTCGACAAGCTGAGGATTGTAAAGAGGCCCCTTCGATGTCGAAACCATTTCATGCGACAAAGGTATGAAATGGCCAGAAAGGATAGACTTCTCCAGGCTGGAAGTGGGTCCTATCAGCTGGTAGCTCGACAAAACCTTTTGTGTATGCAAGGCGCGTGAAGTCGCCTGAGCCATGACCGGGACGCGGAGCAGCGCGGCAGACACCACTGCTGTCGTGGTACAGCTCAGACTCGACAAAGCGCACCAGCGGAGGGTCAAAGCGAAAGGGTTCGGCCAGCTGTACGGATATCGAGTAATCCCATGGAAGTCCAAGACAGCTCCGCACCCAAGGCAATACGTAGCGCACCGTTCCGACAATGGAGGAGACGGGATTGCCGGGCAGGGCGAAGACTACGATTTCATCAGTGGCACCAAACCAAAAAGGCTTGCCGGGGCGCTGAGCTACGCGATGAAAGAGCTTACGCACTCCCAGTGCTTCCAACACCTGTGGCAAAAAGTCCTTCTTTCCCTTGGAGACCCCTCCGATGCATATCCACGCATCGACTTTTCCCATCAGGGCGCGTAATTGGTCATGCATGGCCTCGGGGTCGTCGGCGAGATGGAGCATGATGCTCTGGACATGATACTGCCGCAAGAGGGCCTGGACGGCATAGACATTGGATCGGCGTATTTGATGGGGGAGGGGCTCCTGGTCGATGGGAACGAGCTCATCGCCGGTGGAAAGGATTGCAAAGCTGGGAGCTCTGCGCACGCGCACCTTCGCCTTTCCTTCAGTGGCCAGGAGCGCCAAGTCGGCTGGTTGGATCCAGTGGCCGGGGGCAAGCAGGGTAGCTCCCTTCTGTAAATCTACCCCCTGTGCATGGACATTTTGCCCTTGCACGACGCGATCGCTAACGATGTGGGCGACATTGTCCTCGATCGTTAGTGCTTCGTAGGGGATGACCGTATCCGCTCCCTTGGGTAAGGCGGCGCCGGTCATGATCTCCACGGCTTTGTGTGTGTCCGACAGTGTGCCGATGGGATCACCAGCAGCGATGCGCTTTTCAATCTCGAACTGGCGCTGCCCTGCAGCATAGGCCGCGTAGTCGATGGCAATGCCGTCCATGGCTACGCGGTCAAACGGCGGCATGTCGCGCGTGGCAACAATCGCCTCAGCAAGTACTCGGCCGACAGCATCTTCTATGGCGACGTATTCCTCTCCATACGGCCGGACGCTACCCAATACGAGCTCTGTAGCCTCAAAAACGGATATCATCGAGCGACAATTTTTGCAAATTTAACCCATATCGTTATATCTTTGCGTATACAATGGATGCAGACATGCGCGTGGGCATAAAATTGTGGATCGAGGCGGAGGATGGTCTATTACTCGGCAAGGGGCGCGTGCGACTGCTCAAGGCCATCGATCGCTTTGGCTCCATCCATCGGGCCTCGAAAGAGCTCGGCATTTCATACAAAAAAGCATGGCACCAAATAGAGGATCTCAATCGCCATGCGCCGAAGCCTGTCGTCGAGCGTAAGACAGGAGGCAAAAACGGAGGGGGTACGCGACTTACCCCTTACGGCAGAGCGGTCATTCGGTGGTACGAGCAGCTCGAAGGTGCTTGCCGACACTTTGCACAGCAAAAATGGGATGCCTATGTCGGAGAGGAGAGTTGATCGTGAGTTGGTCATTCGATATTGGGGTATGCTCGAAGATATTGCGGGCAAGGATGCAGAGGCAGTGACGGTGCCTGCCCAGTGGAAAGTGCGGGATTTGCTCGATTGGGTGGGCAGTCGGTACCCAGCGATATCGGATGCGCTTTATCGCGTGGCGATAGATGGAGATATTGCTTCGGAAGACGATGTGCTCGACGGGGTGCGTGAGGTAGCGCTCATGCCTCCATTTTCTGGTGGATAGCAGTGATTGGCTCAGTAGATGATGAACGATTTCATGCGATATCGCCGACAGATGTTGTTGCCCGAAATCGGGTGGGAAGGGCAGGAGCGGCTCGCACGGGGGCGCGTGCTGGTTGTGGGCTTAGGAGGTCTGGGTTGTCCCGTGGCGCAGTACTTGGTTGCTGCGGGTGTGGGAATGCTGCGCCTGGTCGACGGCGATGTGGTGCAAGAGGAAAATTTGCATCGCCAGATCTTGTTTGGAGCGGGCGATATCGGAAAGTCGAAGGCTGCCGTGGCATGTACACGCCTTCGCTGGCTCAATCCGAAGGTCGTCATTGAGGAAGTCGATGCCTACTTTGACGAGGCCAATTTTGAAGCGCTCGCGCGAGATGTCGATGTCATTGTCGATTGTACGGATCGGTTTGACGCGCGCGTGCTCATTGATCATGCATGTCGCCTGTATGATCTGCCGCATGTGTATGGCGCTCTATATCGGTGGCAGGGGCAATGCAGTGTGTTTGGGTTGCGGGGTGGAGCGCGGTATGTCGATGTGTTTGGCCCACAGGTCTGTTCGGCGGAGGTGCCCACTTGTGCGGAGACGGGCATTATTGGTCCTCTGGCGGGTCTGGTGGCTGCGGTGCAGGCGGGAGAGGTGCTGCGACTGCTTGCCACGGGTAATAGTCCCTTAGCGGGGGTGTTGTGGATTTATGATCTGTGGAGGCATCGCACTTCTCAGATACGCTATGACAAGGGGCCGACTGATGACAATATTTCCCAAGTGGCAAAATCTATTCAAACAGATGGGGAGGGCGTGAGGCAGCTCACGGGTCATAGGCTTAAAGAGCTCCTGAGGGATGAGGGTGTGCTCTTATTGGATGTGCGTCGAGCCGACGAGGTGCCACGAATCGAGGGAAGCGGGGTATTGACTATTCCGTTGGGCGAGCTTCCACACAAGCACCGTTTCATACCGAAGGATAAAAAAATCGTACCCGTTTGCCGGAAGGGGATTCGCGCAGTGTGGGCTGCGCGATGGCTGGCGGAGGCGGGATATGAGGTATTGGGGTATTATGCATTGGAAAGTGAAAATGTTTGGTCGGATGAGGCATCGATGGATTGAAGGGGCAATAGGTTGGTCGGAGGTTCAACGCCTGGTCGACGAGCTATCGGGTGGCGGCACGACCGGCGCTGTACAGCTCTTTGTGGGACAGGTACGCGCCGATGTGGTAGACGGTAAAGTGGTGCGGAGCATCGTCTACAGTTGTTATCGCGAGCTGGCCGACAGGGTCTTGGATCGCCTTATCGATGAGGCGCGATCGAGGTTTGGCCTACAGGCAGTGGGTGTGTTGCACAGTGTTGGAGAGGTGGAGGTGGGCCAATGGAGTGTAGCCGTGTGTTGTTGTGCCGCGCATCGAAAGTCGACCATGGAAGCTGTACAGTGGATCATGGATAGATTGAAACGAGAAGTGCCCATATTTGGTCGAGAGGTATTTGTCGATGAGGGGTATCGCTGGAAGAAATCCGAAGTGCATACATCTTGAGCCATGCGGGAGATTACACATAAAACCTCTACATTGCGTCGGGCCATTGCGCATGCGGAAGTGCGGGTATCGCAGAGCGAGACGATACAGCGCGTGCGCGACCGTGCTGTGCCCAAGGGGGATGTGCCTTCGATGGCGCGCGCGGCGGCACTTCTCGGAATCAAACACACCGCCCTTGTCGTCCCCGATTGCCACCCCTTGCCCGTGGAATACGCGCGTGTAGACGTCACGACGGGGGAGCGCGTGCTTTACATCGAGGTAGAGGTGAAGAGCATCTATCGCACAGGGGTGGAGGTAGAGGCCATGTACGGTGCCGCGGTAGCTGCCGTGACGGTGTACGATATGCTCAAACCCATTGATCCTGATGTGGAAATCCACCGCATTCACCTCGTGCACAAATCGGGGGGGAAATCGGATATCATTGCGCAAGTGCCCGATGATTTAGACATTGCCCTTATCGTCGTGTCCGATGCCATTGTGGAGGGGAAAAAGGCCGACAAGATACGCCCGACGGTTGAGGAGTTTTTCGATGCATACGGTTTGAAAGTGACGGCTAAGGGGCCCATTCCTGACGATGCAGAGGCCATTCGCCGAGCGGTAGAGGATTGCGTGGATTGTGATCTGGTATTGCTCACTGGTGGTACGGGTTTGACGGCTCGCGATAAGACGCCCGAAGTATTGAGTCAATTGCTTGATGTGGTCATACCGGGCATAGGCGAGGCCATTCGTCAGTACGGTTATGAGCGCACACCAAAGGCATCGGTATCGCGAGCGATGGGTGGCATCTACGGGAGTACTTTGATCATTGCCTTGCCGGGCTCGTCGAGTGGGGTGCGCGAGGCCTTGCATGCCTTATTTCCCTACTGGCTGACCGTGGCGGCCAAGCTCAAAAAGCGCGGTTCATGAGTAATGCGATGACCGATAGGGATACTGTACAGGCGCCTTTGGTCGACTCTTTTGGTCGCGTGCACGATTACTTGCGCATATCGTTGACGGAGCGATGCAATTTGCGTTGCACCTATTGCATGCCGCCTGAGGGGGTAGTATTGAGCCCCAAGGAGCGCATTATGAGAGGGTATGAAATCGTTGACATTGCCGGGATCTTTACCGAGCTCGGTATCAAGAAGATACGTCTGACGGGCGGAGAGCCGCTGGTGCGTAAAAATTTAGAGCGCATACTTCGAGGCTTGGCTGCCTTGCCCGTGACGCTGTCGCTCACGACCAATGGAGTGCTCTTAGACCGCTATTTGGAGCTACTGAAAGAGCTCGGCATACGTCATCTCAACATCAGCCTGGATCATTTGCATCGCGAACGGTTTTACAAGACCACTTTGCGGGATCAGTTTGAGCGCGTGATGCGCAATATTGCACTTGTGGAGGCGGATTCGTTTTTTCGGGTGAAGATCAATGTCGTTTTGATCAAGGGGGTCAATGACGATGAAATAGTGGATTTTGTGCGATGGACGGAGGATCGGGATATCGATGTGCGTTTTATCGAGTTTATGCCCTTTGCGGGCAATGGATGGGATGGCTCCAGGGTTGTCGGGTATTATCAGGTGTTGGAGCGCGTGCTTGAAGTCTTTGGTCGCGAGCGGTTGGAAGTGCTCGACAAGGAAGCGCACGCTACGGCGACTAATTTTAGGATTAAGGGCTTTCGCGGGCGCTTTGGCATCATCGCTACGGTGACAAAACCCTTTTGCGGTGATTGCAACCGTCTGCGACTAACGGCCAATGGTCATATCAGGAATTGCCTCTTTGCAAGAGAGGAGATCGATATCCTCACGCCCTATCGCCAAGGGCTGGACATACGCCCGTTCATACAAATGGCCGTACAGGCCAAGCATGCGCAATGGGGAGGCTGGGACAAAGAGCGATTTTACACTCAAAGTGCTCAACACAATCGCAGCATGATTTTAATCGGTGGGTGAGTTCAATAAATTGTGCACACCTCGTCGAATGACTTTTTACGGATGTCGGGCACTTGGGCGTCGTCGGCGGGGTACCCCGTAGGTATGAGCAAAAAGGCGCGTTCGTTGGGTGGGCGGTGTAGGATTTTTTCGAGAAAGCGCATGGGACTTGGCGTATGGGTCAATGTGGCTAATCCCGATTCGTGCAGGGCGGCCAGTAGCATGCCACAGGCGATACCGACGGATTCGTTGACGTAATAGTTGGGGTGCTTTTCGCCGTCTACGATTTCATACACCCTCTTAAAGACGACGATGAGATAGGGTGCGATTTCCAGAAAGGGCTTATGCCAGTCGGTGCCCAGGGGTTGGAGGTCTTGAAGCCATTGGGGGCTCATGCGCTGGTGATAGTTGAGGTACTCTTCGCGTTCGGCTGCCTGGCGAATTTGGCGTTTGACAGTTGGATCGCGTACGATGCAGAAGCTCCACGGCTGTTTGTTGGCACCCGAGGGAGCTGTGGAGGCTGCTCGAATGGCGTATTCGATCACTTCAAGGGGGACAGGATCAGGGGAAAAGTGTCGCACCGATCGCCGTGTGCGCATCCTCTCGTAGAAGGAACGCGCACGTCTCAACATCTCTGGCTCGTCCAATCGCGTGAAGGCGAGCGGAATGTGTCGATTCATCTCGTATCGCTGTGTTTTAGGGTCTGTGTTGTTGAACTCATTTGAGGATGGTCACATTGCCCTTTTTGACGAATTCTTCGCCACCGATGCAGCGTACACGAAGATAATAGGCGTAGACATCGGGAGGAAGGGGTTTGTCTTTGAAACTGCCATCCCATGGTGTGTGGAGGTCATAAGTTTCGAATACCTTTTCGCCCCATCGGTCGTAAATGGCAAAGTAAATTTCGTCGATATTTTGGCCGCGCACATAGAGCAAATCGTTGACGCCATCGCCATTGGGGCTGAAGGCATTGGGGACAAACACCGACGTGGGATCGCAGGGCGGTGGAAGGACGAACACCGTCACCTGTAGAGCAGTGGTACATCCGTTGGTGTCGACGATGAAAACGGTATAGGTGGTCGTCGTATCGGGAGAGGCTTCGGGATCCTTGCAGTTGGTGCAGCTCAGCGACTCCTCTGGTGACCATCTGAACGTACCTTCGCCATTGATCCAGAGTTGGGCCTTTCCGCCTTTGAAAATAGTCGTATCGGGTGCTATGGCATATGCTTGGCTATCGACGTTCAACACCTCGATATCGACTTGACTTGTCCCTGCACACCCGTTGGTGTCGGTATAGGCTACATACCAACTGACATCACGCGTGGGATGGAGGGTGATACGTCGTTGGGCGATGGTATCGGCACCCTGGCTGTACCAACGCACATCGTGAAGACGCGGATCATCTACTGACAACACGATCGAATCTCCTACGCAGATTTGATGGGTATCGAAGTGCAGGCCATATTGGGGAAGATAGGTGATGTCGTATACGTATTGCCACTGGCAGTGGATGCTGTCAATGTGGTAGGCACTGTCATAGACGGTGAGGATATAGCGTTGTGTGAAGCTGGTGTCGTTGGCAAAGTTGTGGACGATCTTGATGGAGGGACAATTGGGACAGTCGATATTGGGCCCTGTCCATTCGAAGTATTGTTCATGTACGGGGTCGATCCCTATGGTGAGGCTTTGGCCGGGGCAGAGCGTGTCGCGATAGTGTTGTAGCTGTTTGTTTAATACAAAAGGCGCGTATCTTGTATTGCAGAGGCAATTGCCCTCGCTTGGTAGTTCGAGATACAGATAGCAGTACAGGAAGGCATGTAAGAAGAAGTAGTCGTAGCAGAGGTAACCTGAATCACCACTTACCTCGACGGGGATGGGCCAGTCGCCCAGTGTCACGTCGTCGTCGGAGGGGCCGTCGCCCGTGCGATCGGCTTTGAGCAATACGCGCATCTTGTCGATCGGAATATTGTGCAGACCGCTGATGCCGTGCAGGCGGAAGCAAAGTAGGGGCCCCTCCTCACGATCGAGGATGAATGAATCCCACACGATGCGCTCGATGCGCAGTTTTTCGACGACGATAGGCAGCGTGGCAGAGCCAGTGATTACATCAATTGAGCAAGTGTCACCCGTGGCTTTACAGAGGGCGCTGTTGCGGTGCGTTGTAGCAAGGAAGATGTCGTACTGCTCACACGGTAGGGAGTCGATATCGACCGATAGAGCGATTCGAAACGCGATGTCGGTATGACCGATGGTCACCTCACGGGCGTTCCACTCCAGGAGGGTGCCACTGCCCGTAGCTGTTTGCTTCGGTTCGCGTGGGGTGAAATTTTGCAGTGCCCGCAGAGATCTCGGCACATACGTAAAGCCCCTGGGCAAGGTGAGCTGAATCTTATCGCCGTCGGCAAAGGGGGCGGAAGCATTGAGCTGAACGTGGACGGTGATGCGGTCCTTGCACCAAAGGGTGTCGGGGGTAACTCTACTGCTGTCAAAAGATACCCATTGATTCGGTGGGTCGGCAAGGCGTACGCGTATGGGAGGCGAGTTTCTACGGACGGTGTTGGTGGGTTTGAAGCAGTTGTTGCGCCCCTTTACTTTGAAGTACACAAAGCTGCCGGGCTGAAAATCGCAATTCAAATAGCCCACGAGGCGAATGGTGATTTTCGACAGCGGATGGCCAACACCTGGCCAGCCGTCTATGCGAAAGCTGTCGATCACCTCGGTGAGGTTCCATCGATAGATGCCCGAGCTAAGTTGCTGGGGCGAGGGGAGTGGCTGGATAACTCCTATGCTGTCGAAGACATAGCTCAACTGGTCCTCCAATAGTCGAAAGCCCTTGGGCAAGAACAAATCGAGCTCTACCTCATAAGCTGCACCCCTGTTGGCGTTCCACAGGTGTAGTTCGATGTATCGGAGTGTATCGCACAAGTCCATTTCGTCGAAACTTGCCAGAACGTCCATTTCCAGCTCGGGGGGAAAACTCTTGACGGAGAGGCGGAAAGTGTCGATGGCGCAAGCGCGTGTGAAGAAGTCACCTGTCGTATCGCAGGCCCAAGCGCTGATCAAGGTGAGGTATTGCCAGTCACATCCTTGGTTGTCGGCTACGATGGTGAGCGTTTGGATACTGTTTGTCAACGGATGGACAGTAATGATGTTGCCGCGTTGGTGGAAGACGCGACCGGTATTGTCGATGATGCGCACGTTTTTTAATTGCGGGCTTTTATGGAGGATTTTAAATCGCACTTCGCCCAGCGCACTGTCCAGTGTCGTAATGATGCCTTTCCAAGATGCCCGGGCACTGGTGCTTCGAAGTTTCGTCTGAGGTATCTGCATTTTAAACTGCAGGTAGTCCAGCTCTTCGTCAAAGGTATAGCTATGGCTCCATTGATGGCGGACGAGCTCAGGCCTGTTAAAGCGATAAAAATACACTGCAGGCGGAACGTTGTTGGTGATGATGCGTATGCGCTGAACCGAATCTTGGAAACCACGGGCTAAATCGTGGCAATTCCGTAAAGTGATATAGGGCAAGATGAGCACATTGTAGGCCTCATCGAGTGCAAGAGGGCTGTAGGACTGCGGGAAGCTCCACTCCCGTGTAACAGGCGTAAAGGTTGGTAGGATGTGTTGCTTTTTGACAATGAAGGGATTGTAGTCAGTGGTGTCGTAATAAAACAGCAGGACAAGACTGTCTAAGCTGATAGCTGGATCAATCGAATAGAAGATGTTGTCGACATACATTATCGGTCGAAACTCATAGGGGAAGAAATTTGCCATCTCTGGATTCATGCGGAGGAGGTAGTAATTGTTTGCATTGGAGGGGCTACAGGGTGTGATATCGGGGGGAGATCCGAGCTGTTGTACCGTAAAGGTCAATTTACCCAAGAGAATCGTATCGATGTATTCGCCACAATAAAATGGTTGGTGGTCGTACGCATCGGTAAAGAGATAGCAGCGCGATTTAAACTGTAAGAGCAGGCCGTGGGAATAACTCAAAATGGTGGAGACGACAAAGGTCAGAGTAATGTCGATGCTATCTCCGTCTTCGAAGTAGAGGTCATCGGGGAGTCCGCATCCCCTTGTCTTGAGATAATCGGGATGGAAGACGACCGATATTGCTGTCGATGATGAGGCATTTCTGACGCTTGTATTGCAAATGTTTAACTCTCCTTGGCCGGCGATGTAATCGAGACTATCCGAACTGCATCGATACACAGCTCCCGTACTGCGGTCCACAATGCGGATGGATGCATGTTCGAAGGCGAAAAAGTCCGGATGTAATCCGCTTTGTACGTACAGCCTTTGGTATTGGAGGGTTGGATCATCGCTAACGACACGTCCTTTAAAGTGCAGTTGTAAAGTGTCGTATTCGAGGTAGCGATGGTGGTTGACGCTGTTGGGATTGGCTCGCACGAGGGGTGTATCGGCCAATCGGTCATTGTCTTCGTCGGCATAGCCGAGCGAAAGGCGTTCGATCTTGGCCGTAAAATCCACGTATCCCGGTGCGTATTGTACGAGGGTATCGCCCCCATGGCATGCAATTTCCGTCTCTAAGGAGGAGGATCTGCGCGTGTATCCGCAGATGTCTTCTTCGTCCTCAATGGGGCAGGTGGAAAAGAATATTATAAAGCAGTGTTCGGTGACGACTTCTAATTCTTGGATAAGAGGGCCGCTCGGGCATGAGCTCTTAATGTGTAACAATTCGGTCAGCGAGTCTCGCTGAAGGCAGGGTGTGTCGCAGTTGAGCTGTACGGCGAGGTAACCGCGAAGCGTATCGCTATCAAACGGCAATCGATATACGGCAAAGACAATTTTATGCCCGGGTTCCCCTTCGACATCGATTCTATCGGGTACGCGGCCTCCAAGGAGAAATTGCTCGGGCAAGGGCTCAAAACCACAGGGGACATGGTAGACTATTCCCAACTGTCCGGAAGTATAACGCGTCAGCCCAC
>JALWKB010000196.1 GCA_026996805.1 Saprospiraceae bacterium
GAATGGGGCAATTACGTCTACCAGTTTGTCCATTGGGGCAACTTGCTGGACGATTGGACCAGCGTGCCGGCGCGCACTACGGTTGATCTACGGCACCTGTACGACTATGCGCGGACGGGTGAGCCGCTGACCAATTACTTGGATATCCTCTTTACCTATGGGGATCTGAGCGATCAGACGCGAAGACTCCTCCGAGATATATACGAAACACGTCTACGCAGTGGACACTTCGTCAGGGATCGCGTGCGCCTCGGACTATACCTCGTCTTGATTTCTCCGGACTATTTGATCAAAAAGTAGTACCCCCTCAAAGTATCAATCCTATGAAGAAGACATCGCGAAGGGAGTTTATGAAATGGTTGAGCGCAGTAGGACTCGGCATGTCGACGTACAACACATGGGGCAGCATGCGTATGCTCTCCATGACCAGTATGTTGAACAATGCGACGTTTTACGACACCGACTACAAAGCCTTGGTCTGCCTCTTCCTCAGTGGGGGAAATGATTCGTACAACATGCTTGTCCCACTCGACAATCGCGCCTACAATGACTATGCTGCCACGCGGTCGGAGCTGGCATTGGACAAGTCAAAGTTATTAAAAATCAACCCCCTCAATACGCGGGGGAAGAAGTACGGCTTGCATCCGTCGCTACAAAACATGCGACAACTCTTTGAAAGCCGTCATCTCGCCTTTTTGGTCAACATCGGTGCTCTGATACAGCCGACAGAACCCGAAGAGGTGCGCAAAAAGAGCGTGCCCCTGCCCTTGGGACTCTTTTCGCACTCCGACCAACAAAAACACTGGATGACCGCCATGCCCCACCAACGCACCTCAGTGGGCTGGGGAGGCCGCATAGCGGATCGCATGCGCGACGTCAACCCCGACAACTCTATATCGATGAACATATCGATCAGTGGATCCAACATCTTCCAGCAGGGCGAGTCCACGATAGAGTTTACCGTCTCACCTCGGGGCAACACTTTTGGATATTACAACTACGGCAAGGAAGATTACTGGCGTTACTTTGTCGATTATTCACGCGGTATCGATAGTCTTTCGGAAGCTCGATATAACGACTGGTTTCGAGACACCTATGCCGGCATCATGCGCAATGCGCGCGATGCGTATATACTCTTTTCGGAGGCCTTGCATTCGATCGATCCCATCAACACCGCCTTTCCCGAAAGTCGCTTGGGCGATGCTATGAGGCGGATTGTCGAGATCATCCAAGCCAACAAGGTGCTCGGATTTCGCCGTCAAATCTTCTTCGTTCGAATGGGAGGGTGGGACAATCACGACGAATTGCTCAACAATCACGAAGACAACCTCCGCGTGGTCGATCAGGCGGTGGGGGCGTTTTGGCAAGCGCTTGAGGAGATCAACGCCACGCAAAACGTCGTCATGTTTAACATGACGGAGTTTGCGCGCACCTTGACTTCCAACGGCAATGGCACCGATCACGCCTGGGGAGGCAATGTCTTCGTCCTCGGTGGGCCAGTGCGTGGGAAGCGCATCTACGGCAACTATCCCTCCCTGGCACTGAATGCCGATCGCATGGTCTATCGTCAGGCTCTAGTGCCGACGCGCTCGATCGACGAGTACTTTGCCGAGTTAGCCAAGTGGTTTGGCATGCACGATTCCGATATCCATGAGATTTTCCCCAACTTGAGCAACTTCCACGAGATGCGTCGCGGGTTGCCTTTTGGATTTTTACAAGTGTAAAAAAAGATTTTCAATGATGTGTCGCACGATTTTATGCTGGTACTTCACATTTTTTTTGCTCCTCAGCAGTTTGAAAGTAGGAGCGCAGTGTTATCCCGATCGGCACAACACGACATGGTTTGACGCGTGGATTTCGTGCCGCAAAGCCCCCAATCCCAATCCTCAGCGGGATAGCAGTCACTGGATACTGTACGATTTCGGCGAGCTGTATGAAATCAACAGTGTGCATTTCTGGAATCTCAATGCACCCAATTTCGTCGATGATGGAGTGCGTCGTATGGCCATCGATGTGTCGCGTGATGGTATGGACTGGAGGGAAGTGGGCGTCTTTTCGGTAGGGCAAGCTCCCGCATTGAGTCGTTACGAAGGCGAGGAGCTGCAGGATTTTCCCGTCGTGGTGGGGAGGTACGTCTTGATTACCATCTTGGAGAGCTGGGGTGGTGCATGTGCGGGCTTTAGTGAGATTCGCTTCGGCGTCGACTCAGTCATCACCACGGATGTGCGCACTACGGATACACAGGCGGATCAACCATGGTATTTCGACGTATCACCCAACCCCTCTTCGTCGAATCCCGTGGTAGTGCGTGTCTATCACGCACCCATGGGGCAGTATACCGTCGAAGATGTCACGGGTAGATTGTTCACTCAAGGGCGATGGGAAGGCTCGCCACCCGTCGTCGAAATTCCCATCGACCTACCGCCTCAAAGGGGAACGTTTGTCATCAAACTGCGCTCCGGCAAACAAGTACAGACTCGCTTGCTGATCCGCCTCTAAGCTCAACGATTTCATACTACTCATGGAAAAATAAATAAACAAGCTAATGGATAAATGGGTGGTCATTATTGTGTTGTTGGTGGGATGCCTGTCCGATGGTCTATCCCAGATGCGCACTATTGGTGCGGGATCAAACTATCAGGGAGTGCGCGTGGTGGCCAGCGACAGCTATGCCTACTATTCCGATAGCCTGTACGTAGCGGCACCGAGTCATACGATTGACGGACGTGGCATGGATGGTCGGCTTGCGGAAGCTGCGCGATTGCTCAGTCAGGCGAGCTTGGGATACGATCTGAAGATGATCCATGAGGTGGCGGAGATGGGGATAGAGGCGTGGTTGGAGGCTCAATTTGAGAAGGAGTCACCGGATTTTGTCCAGCTGACTCGCGAAGCCTACGACGCCGAAGCTGCCTATATGCTCGGAGTGGGTGGGGTGGATTCGTCGGAGCTGCCCGATGACATCTATTTTTACCATTTCCTCTACGCATGGTGGCAATATCAGGCTTTTAATGCCCATGATGTGTTGCGTCAAAGGGTTGCGGAGGCCTTGAGCGAGATTTTCGTCGTCTCTTATTTCAACGATCGTCTGAGCAGCCGAGGGTTAGGATTGGCGTACTACTACAACATACTCGTAAAAAACGCCTTTGGCAATTTTCACGACTTGTTGCGCGATATTACCTATAGCCCGGCAATGGGCATGTATCTATCGCATTTTCAAAATCCCCGTACGATACCTGAAGCAAACCAGCATCCCGACGAGAATTATGCGCGTGAAATCATGCAGCTCTTTACCATCGGACTTTATGAACTCAATCCCGATGGCACGCGCAAGAAGGACGCTCAAGGGCGCGATATACCGACCTATGACAACGACGATATTTCTGAGCTGGCGAAGGTGTTTACGGGATTGGGGGCATCGGCTGTTATCGACAATCCCTATGTGGACACGCCAAGGTGGGACATCTGGTGGGGATGGGTGGATTTTACGCAGCCCATGCGCATGTACGAAGATTGGCATGAGCCGGGTGAGAAGCGACTTTTTGGAGGAGAGGTGGTCATACCCGCAGGGCAGAATGGTGATGAGGACATTGCCATGGCCTTGCGTGCATTGGTCGATCATCCCAATGTGGGCCCGTTTATCGCACGACAGCTCATCCAGCGTTTGGTCAAATCCAATCCCACGCCGGCGTATATCCGCGACGTCGCCGCTGTGTTTGACGACAATGGCCGTGGGGTGCGAGGGGATATGAAGGCCGTCATTCGCGCCGTGTTGCTCCATCCCGAAGCGCGAGAGTGCCAGTGGATTGAGCATCCCTCAGCGGGTAAGCTGCGCGAACCACTCTTGCGTTACGTACACGTGGTTCGCGCCCTGCCCAAGGATCATCCCTACGACCTGTACTGGAACGTGGGGTATACCTACGGCACGGAGGTGGGACAAAACATGTTTGGAGCCCCCAGTGTGTTCAACTTCTATAAGCCCGACTTTGTGCCCAACGGTGTATTGCAGGAGCGAGGACTCTTCGGGCCGGAGTACGAAATCCATCATACGCAATCTTCTATTGAGTGGGTCAATCGCGCCTTCATCTGGACGCATTGGGAGTCGTTGATGTGGGATTGGACGCCAATAGAAGCATCGACTACTGCAGACCTCTATAAGCTGTATGGACTGGCGCGTATGGGGGAGCCGTTTATCAACTATTGTGATCTCGTCTTTACTCGGGGTATGATGAGTGATCAAACGCGGCAATTGATTAGAGATGCCTTTCGCACTTTACAGACGACGACCGCTTACAAGGAGGACCGCGTCCGTCTCGGTCTATTTTTGACGCTCATTTCACCAGATTTCACTGTTTTAAAATAAGCTGCAAGGTGGACAAAAATCGAAGAATTGCGCGTAGGAAGTTTATCAAGTACCTGAGCAGTCTGGGGCTCGGCATCAGTACCTCCAATGCGTTGGGAGGGCTACATCTGCTTCAGCATCACGGATTTTACAACAATGCGGTCTTTTACGACGGCAATTACAAGGCGCTCATATGTATCTATCTCAGTGGGGGCAATGATTCATTTAACATGCTCGTGCCCATGGCGGCGAAGGCATATGCCGATTATGCGTCCACGCGTTCGGAGCTTGCGATTGAGCGCACGCGCCTTCTGCCGATTCGGCCGCTCAACACCAATGGTGTGGAGTATGGCCTGCATCCCGTAATGAAAAATGTACAGCGCCTTTTCGAAACTGAGAAGCTCGCCTTTGTAGTCAACATCGGCACACTCATTCAGCCGACCGCTCCGGAGGAAGTGCTCAAGGAGTCGGTGCCGCTGCCGTTGGGATTGTTTTCGCACTCTGACCAGACCCATCAATGGATGACGGGATGGCCCCACGAGCGCACTTTAAAGGGATGGGGCGGTAAAATAGCTGATCGGATGCGGAGTGTAAATCCCTCAGGAGAAATATCGATGAACATCTCCCTCAGCGGAACCAACGTCTTCCAACAGGGGCACCACACCATTGAGTTTTCTGTGAGTGTAGAAGACGAGTTGCTCGGGATCATCAATTACGGCATGGAGGATTATTCGACCTACTGGTCGGAGTATACGCGGGGCATCGACTCGACTTTAGAGCGAAACTATGCCCATCCCTTTGACAGAACATATGCCGAGGTGCTTCGCAAGGCGCGCGATGCGTATCGGGATTTCAATGCGGCCATGCAGCAGGTAGGACCTTTGCAGACTCCCTTTGGAGACGACGAGCTCAGCAAGGCAATGCGTCGCATTGTTCAGATCATCAAGGCCAATCAGTATTTGGGATTTCAGCGCCAGATCTATTTTGTCGAAGTACCGGGCTGGGACAATCACGACGAACTGTTGAACAACCATGCCGAACTACTCGAGAGCCTCGACACTGCGGTAGGGTCGCTTTGGGATGGTTTAGTCGAAATAGCTGCGCAGGATCAGGTAGTGGTATTTGTCATGACGGAATTTGCGCGCACGCTCACCTCCAATGGCAACGGTACCGACCACGCGTGGGGAGGCAATGTCTTTGTGTTTGGCGGCCAAGTACGGGGGCGTCGCTTTTACGGAGAGTATCCCGACCTGTCGCTGGGAGCTGAGCGCATGATTTACCGCCAGGCCCTTGTACCCACGCTTGCCACGGATTTGTACTTTGCCGAGTTAGCTAAGTGGTTTGGTCTGCACAATTCCGATATCCTCGATATTTTCCCCAATTTGAGCAACTTTCACTCCATGTCGCAAGGCATGCCACTTGGGTTTTTGCCGGGGTGAGGGGGAGTATTTGGTATGAAATGGTTCGAGATGAGAGGGAATAGGAAATACTCAGGGACGTGGATAAGATAATAGGCCAGGTGGGGTGATGGACTCTAATTGTATTTCGCTTGCCAGCTCATGGGAATTTCGGAGAGGACGGTGTAGATATCGCCTTGATTTTCCATGGCTTTTTTCCAGCACTTGTAAAAGGGCACTTTAAATACGTAGTTGCGATCGCCGTGGCCTACAAACCAAGAACCTCGTTCGAGCTCGTCTTCGAGTTGGCCAGGCGCCCATCCCGAATAGCCTACGTAAAAGCGGATTTTGTTGCTCGTAATGAGTTTTCGCTCGACAAATATTTTGAGTTTTTCGAAGTTGCCGCCCCAATAGAGCCCGTAGCCGATGGGCGTGCTGTCCTCTAAAAGGTCGCCGTAGGTGTGGATATAGTGGATGGTGTTGGTCTGTACAGGGCCTCCATACCACGCCAGACCGTTAAAGCGCGGGAACTCGGATATGAGGCGTTCGACGCTGAGTTGGAGGGGTTTGTTGAGAATAAAGCCGACGGCTCCTTCTTCGGGGGAGTAGTCGGCGAGGAGTATGACGGACCGCGTAAAGGGCGGCGAGTGTAGATAGGGTTGTGCGATGAGGATTCGGCCCGGTTGTAAGTTTACTTTTGTGCTCATACGTTCGATTATAGGGCTTGGACGGGGATGTCCCGTCGGATTTTTTTGAGCAGTCCACTCAGCACTTTGCCGTTGCCACCCACTTCGACCATCTGGGCAATGCCGTCGTTGATCATCTGCTCCATTGTGTTAGTCCAACGCACTGGGGCGGTCAATTGTTTTGACAGATTTTCGACTATTTCGTCGACGTCGGTATGGAGCTTGGCGTCGACATTCTGATAGATCGGACATTTGGGGGTACGGAAGTTGGTGCGTCGTATTTGTGCTTCGAGATGTTGTTGGGCAGGGGCCATGAGTGGGGAGTGGAAGGCTCCGCCTACGTTGAGCAGGATGGCGCGCCGGGCGCCTGCCTCTTTGAGGAGTTGGACGGCTTTTTCGACGGCTTCGACCTCGCCGGAGATGACGAGCTGGGTGGGAGAGTTGTAATTGGCAGGAACGACGGTGCCTTCGACTTGTCGACAGATGTCTTCGATGCGCTCAAAGTCCAATCCGACGATGGCGGCCATCGTGCCGGGATGAAGTTCGCAAGCCTTTTGCATCGCATGGGCCCGCTCGCGGACGAGGCGTAGGCCGTCTTCAAAGTCGACGGCATCGGCTGCAACGAGGGCCGTCCACTCGCCGAGCGAATGCCCCGCCACCGCGTCAAAATGCGGCGGCTCCTCAAAGGCATAAAGACGCGCCAACGAATGTAGAAATATGGCAGGTTGCGTCACATCGGTGCGCTTGAGATCTTCGTCCGAGCCTTCGCGCATCAACTCCAAGATGTCAAAGCCCAGAATATCTTCGGCCACTTCAAAGAGCCGACGCACGCGCGGGGTGTCGGGCACATCCCTGCCCATACCTGCATACTGCGCACCTTGCCCCGGAAATAAATATGCCGTCTTCACCGTCAGTGGAGTTTTTTCATTCCAATGAGGTTGAGAAATTCCATACGCGTCTCTGGGCGCGTAAAAGATCCAGTAAAGGCCGAGGTAGTGGTGATGGAATTTTGCTTTTCTACTCCGCGCATCATCATGCAGAGGTGTTGTGCTTCGATGACCACAGCGACGCCGTGAGGTTGGAGTGTCTCCTCGATGCTTTGGAGGATCTGATGGGTGAGGCGCTCTTGGACTTGGAGCCTACGAGCAAAGACGTCGACGACACGCGCCAGCTTGCTCAGTCCGACAATTTTGCCGTTGGGGATATAGGCGATATGTGCTTTGCCGATAAAGGGCAACAGATGGTGTTCGCAGAGGGAATACAGCTCGATGTCTTTGACAATGACCATTTCACTGTAGGCCTCATCGTACAGGGCCGATCGGAGTATGGCATTGGCATCTTGTGCATAGCCCCTGGTCAAAAACTGCCAGGCTTTGGCGACCCGCATAGGGGTCTCTTGCAGACCTTGTCGGTCGGGATCTTCGCCCAGTAGGCGAATGACCTCGCGAAAGAGCCTGGCCATCTCCTTGGCCTGTATGAGACGGTCGTCTGAAGTCGTTTTCATAGCGCAAAGGTACGCATTTTCGCCTCCATCGAAGGGTGGGGTGATTCGAGGCTGATTGAACCGTACCTGATGGGATTGCGTTATTCGTATTCACTTTTTGATCCGGGATACCAAAGTTTGAACGGTTATTTTCGTGCAATGGTGGTCGCTATATGTGGAGCAACAACCATTTCATACAAGTCGACAACCATTTCATACATTGATGCTACCTTTGAACTGGGAAATTACGACGAGCGATGGCGTCAGACACACCACTTATATTGGTGACCAATGACGATGGGATTGTAGCACCGGGGCTTCGTGCTCTTGTGGAGGCAGCGAAGAAATTCGGACGCGTGGTAGTGGTGGCGCCCAATGCACCGCAGTCGGGGCAGGGTCATGCCATCACCATGGAGGTGCCCATCCACATCGATCGCATTGAGCTCTTTGAGGGGGTTGAGAGTTACGAATGTACGGGCACCCCTGTCGATTGCGTCAAGCTGGCGACCAATGTCATCTTAAAGGGACAGCACATTGATTTGTGCCTTTCGGGTATCAATCACGGCTCCAACGCATCGATCAACATTTTGTACTCCGGCACGATGTCGGCTGCTATGGAGGCCTCGCTGGAGGGCATCCCTTCTATTGGGTTTTCGCTGGACAATTATTCACTGGATGCCGACATGAAGCCTGCACAACACATTGCCGAGCGCATCATCGACTATGTGTTGCGGCACAAGATGCGCGATGCGCTGTTGTGGAACGTCAATATTCCCGACCTGCCATTAGACAAAATTAGGGGAATCAAGTTGACGCGTCAGGCGAAGGGCAAATGGCAGGAGAGCTTTCAAGAGGGCATCAACCCGAGGGGTAGGAAGTATTACTGGCTCACGGGCACGTTTGTACCTCAGGACAACGGAAGCGATACTGATCTCAAAGCGTTGAAAGAGGGATATGTGTCGATTGTGCCGACGGGACACGACTTAACAGTACGCTCGGCGCTTGAGTCCAACAAGGATGTAGAGGGCATATTATGAGCTTGGAGTGTCGAGGGGAAGATTGTCGATGAGGCGCACGTCTTTAACCCAACAGGCCAGAAGAGCGATTTTCTGTGGGGCGTCTTTCCATGTTTGGAGTACTCGAAAGGTTTGGGCATCGCACACGACGAGATACTCGAGGCGAAAGTCGGGCAGATCGAGCATGTCCTGCGCGCGTTGGAGGGCGGTAGGCAGGGGCACATCATCATGGTACATTTGTTCGAGGTAGACGAGTGCTTCGAAGAGTCGTGAGGCGCGCAGTCGGTCGAGTGCCGAGAGGCGTTGGTTGCGCGAGCTCATGGCCAAACCGCTTGGCTCCCGCACAGTGGGTACTTCGACGATTTCGACGGGTAGCTGAAAGTGTTGGAGCATCTTGCGGATGACGGCGATTTGTTGATAGTCCTTTTGGCCGAGATACAGCCGATGGGGTTGGACGATGTCGAGCAAGCGCTTGACGACCTGTGCCACGCCCTGAAAGTGGCCGGGGCGATGGGCGCCTTCCAGAATTTGGTCCAGCCCGCCCAAATCGATCGGCTCCCATGCATCCCTCCCGTGAGGATAAATCTCACTTTCACTCGGTATGAAGACGACATCGACACCCTCGTGTTCGAGCAGTGTCATGTCGGAATCGACCGAGCGTGGATAGAGGCGGTAGTCTTCGGGGTCATTAAACTGCGTGGGATTGACAAAGATGCTCACCACCGTGCAATCGTCGCGTCGAAGAGATTGGCGTACCAGCGCGAGGTGGCCTTCGTGTAGGGCGCCCATGGTGGGTACAAAGCCGATCGTTTGGCTGCCTCGGATGGAGGACAAATAGCTCTGTAGCGCTTGGACCGTGCGAAAAGTCCTCATCGACATGCTGGAATCATTTGCTGTAGGAAAAACACACAGAGCGTGCTATTTAGTACGCGTTGAATCCTAAAATGTCGTAACTTGTCGACACATCAAGGGTATGGATGATGAAATGGAATCGATGGATAGTCGGTTTTGTCATTGGCTTAGTCGTGCCTGTCGTTGGGTATGTGGTATTGTATTTGGTAGTCGAGACGATCAATGAATTGCTCGATGAGGGATTGCCGAGGTTCTTTTTGCGGCAGCGGACGCATTATCTGCTCGCACTGGCTTTGAATATCCTACCTGTCCACTGGGCGAACGATCGGTATTACACCAATGTGGTGCGCGGAGTGGTGACGGCGACCATGCTGTATGCGGCGGTATGGCTGTGGCTCTTTTATCGCGAAGTACTATGAGTAGATGCTGAAAAGCGCTGAGAAAAGCCGGCACTACAGTGGGCAAGCGTGTCTTCTTCATAGCAGGTGAGAAATCTGGCGACGTGCATGCTGCGGAGGTGATACTCCGACTAAAAGAGCTGTGGCCCGATGTGGAGATTGCCTTTTGGGGAGGCAGTGCTATGGCAGAAGCCGTGGGTTCGCAGCCGTTGGTGCACATACGCGAACTCGCCACAATAGGCTTTTGGGAAGTAGTGAGGAAATTGCCTCACTTCGTGCGCCTTTGGCATCGCGTGCAGCGAGATATTGCGTCTTTTCGTCCGGAGTTGTTGGTCTTGGTCGACTTTCCGGGGTTTAACATGCGCGTGGCAAAGTGGGCTAAGCGGCGTGGATACTCCGTACACTATTACATCGCCCCTAAGGCGTGGGCATGGAATCGCAGGCGGGCCTATACCATGGCTGAGTGTATCGACCGCCTATATGTCATCCTCCCCTTTGAGGAGGACTTTTTCAAATCTTTCGGCATCCGCGTGCAGTATGTGGGCAACCCCGTCATGGAGCGATACCTCAAGGCGCTACACCAAGGGGGCATACGGCCCTTTGAAGAGAGGGATGACGATGCGCTCTTGCTCTTGCCCGGAAGTAGACTTTCGGAGGTGCGCCACATCTTGCCCGTGATGATCAAGGCGGCGCAAAGAGCGGGAAGAAGACGTGTTACTGTGTCACGAGTAAAGGAGATACCCATCGAGGTCTACCATCGGGCGCTGGAATCAATAAGAGGAGGGGAGTATGAAATCGTTGATCGCGATATTGCCGAGCTGTTGAGTACTCATCGCCACGGATGGGTGGCATCGGGTACGGCTACCTTGGAAGCTGCACTGTGGGATGTCGTTCAAATCGTGCTCTATCGCGTCCATCCCATCACTTATTTCGTGGCCAAACGCATTGCGCGGGTATCGTACGTTTCGTTGGTCAATCTCATCCTCCAAACACCACTTGTACCAGAGCTCCT
>JALWKB010000197.1 GCA_026996805.1 Saprospiraceae bacterium
AATAGGAATTGATGCGTCATACGGCGTACCATATCGCTGATCTGGTGGAAATCTTCGAGGAAATTCCCGAGCACGACTATCGGGAAAAGGTCGAACTATACGAAGACAACGAAGAGACCATCCAGCTTCTTGAAGACGCGCTCTACATACGCCTGCGCATGCTCTACATCGAGGCACTCTTCTTCCTCGAAGAGTACGATAAGTTCTTGGAACAAATCGAGGGAGATTTTGCCTTTATCTTTGATCGCAACATACAGCGCGTGCGCGGCAGGGATGTCTTAAAATGGCTTATGTTGCTCAAAGGGGTCGCTCATTACAACCGCCAGGAATACCACCTTGCCATCGAAATGTTCGGCCAGCTCAGCAGGATGTACCCCTCCCAGTGGCGTCTGCGGTGGTTTTTGTTCAAAGCCCTATTGTACGACCACCTCGCCCGATACCCCCTTCAGCGCACTATAGCTAAAATCGGTTCCATCTTTCTCATTGGAGAGCTGGTGTTTTTGCGCCCTCAATTAACAGCTGCTCAGCAGTGGCTCTCCTACGCCTTTTGGGGGCAAATACTCCTCTTAGCGGTATACATTTCGGCATTTTATGCGTCCATTCTAATGTGCACGCTATGGCGGATGCGTTCCATTGTGCGAAAGAGCACTTCGATCACTTCCTGATGGCTCTCCGTAAAAGAAAAAGCCTTGCTTTTTCGTTAATGGGATAGATGTCAACAGAACAAGTAACACCAAAAAAGGCTAAAAAAGTCGAGGTATGAAATCGTGGATGAGCAATATTGTTGCTGGTATCTTTGGTGCACTGCTGGTCATTGGCGTGCAGTACTACATTTCGACCAAGCAGGACGAGGCACATGCTGAGAAGGCCATTGAGGCCCGATCGTGGAAACCGCATTTTACTCGTGAGGCAGAGCCCCCTGCCGAAGCATTTGACTTTGTACAAGTGGCAGAAATCGCCACTCCTGCCGTGGTCTATATCAAAGTAGAGGAAAGCGAAAAGCTGGCGCGGCGCCGATACGAATACTACCTTGATCAGTGGGATCCGTTTCGCGGAACGCCGTTTGAAGGTTTTTTTAGAGATAAAATCTACGATCCATTTCATCAGAACTTTGTGCCGCGGCGCAAGGGGCAGGGGTCGGGCATTATCATTTCACCCGATGGATACATCGTGACCAACAACCACGTCGTCGAGTTTGGCGACAGGTTTGAAGTGACTCTCAACGACGGCCGCACATATAGTGCACGGCTCATCGGCAAAGAGCCGCGCGCCGACCTTGCCGTGTTGAAGATCGACGCGGAGGATCTCCCCTATCTCGAATACGGCGATTCCGACGAGGTCAAAGTCGGTCAGTGGGTCCTCGCCATCGGCAATCCTTTTGGCCATCTTCGTTCTACCGTCACTGCTGGTATCATCAGCGCAAAGGGGCGCGACCTCGACATCATCCCAGTGGAGGGGGCGGTAGAAGAGTTTCTCCAAACCGATGCCGTCATCAATCCCGGCAATAGTGGTGGTGCCCTGGTCAATACGGAGGGCAAACTCATCGGCGTCTGCACGGCCATAGCTACCCGTAATGGCGTGTACAACGGCTATTCCTTTGCCATACCGAGCAACCTTGTCCGCGCGATCGTCGAAGATATCATCCAACACGGCTCGTATCAACGGCCTCTCTTCGGCGTGTATGTCGTACCCATCGATGACGAACTCCAGGAGACCCTCGGTTTGGATACCAAGGAGGGCGTCGTCATTGATGAGTTGGTACAAGGCGGGGCTGCCCAACTCGCGGGACTACTCCCCAACGATGTCATCATCAAGATCGATAAGCGCCCCATTCGCACAATCCAGGATCTCCACAACACATTGGCCAATTATCGCGTAGGCGACACCATCACCGTCACTGTCATCCGCAATGGCAAAGAAAAACACCTGCAGGTGCGCTTGCAGCAAGGGATCTGACAGACGAAAAATGACGGCCTTTAGCTGACTGCGCTTGCCCCTACCAATGTTGTACTTTGTAGGGGTATTTCCGCAGGTACATCTCTCGGATGTAGGCGGAGAGCGTCTGCCTGAGTCGGTCGATATTGCGCTTTTGGATAGCGGAGATGATCACCACCGGCTGGCGGTATTTGGAGCGCACCTTGTCGACGAGCTCGTCGAGAATGGATTGGCGAATTTCGTCTTCGAGGTAGTCGTCGAAGTAGCGCTCTTCGTAACGGTCGACCTTGTTTAGCACGATGATGGTGGGTTTGTGGATCACATCGAGCTCTGCCAGCGTCGCGGTGACGCTTTCCATCTGGTGCTCGAAATGGCTATGCGACACATCGACGACGTGCAACAGGATGTCGGCATCTCTGACTTCGTCGAGGGTAGATTTGAAGCTCTCGATGAGGTGATGGGGTAGCTTGCGGATAAAGCCCACGGTGTCGGTCAGCAGGAAGGGCATGGCATCCCACACCACCTTGCGCACTGTAGTATCCAGCGTGGCGAAGAGCCTGTCTTCCTGAAGAACTTGGGATTTGCTCAACACGTTCATCAGGGTGGATTTGCCGGCATTGGTATAACCGACGAGCGCTACTTTGACGAATTCGCCGCGGGCCTTGCGTCGCGTCTGTGCCTGTTTGTCTAAGCGTGCCA
>JALWKB010000198.1 GCA_026996805.1 Saprospiraceae bacterium
TGCCCTGATTGCGCTCATGGCGCACCAATGTTACCCAGCCACGACCGTGCTGTGCAATAAATTGCTCCACCCTGTCGACCGTCTGGTCCGCCGAACAATCGTCAATCACGATGACTTCGCGTTCCCAACCTTCCGGAAGAGGTGCCTCCACCACGCGCGCCAAGATCCTTTCAATCGTTTGGGCTTCGTTGTACGTAGGTATGAGTATGGACAATTTCATACAACCATTTTATACGGCAATCGACAGACTACCGTTTTATACAAATTTTACAAAAATATTTAAAAATCAAAAAGCCATTGTTCGAGATGCTGGACGATGCGCTCCCCAGCTTTTCCATCCCAACGCTCGGGTATGGATCCCTTCTTCCACTCGCCTCGGATGATTTTTTGTATGAAATAGTGGATTTTTTCCGTATCGCTACCGGCCAGTTCGTTGGTGCCGATAGTAACGGTCTCGGGGCGTTCGGTCGTTTCGCGAAGGGTAATGCAGGGAATCCCTAAAACCGTAGCCTCTTCGGTGATGCCTCCAGAATCGGTGATGATGCCCTTTGCGTGCTGTAAGAGGTAGAGGAATTCCAGGTAGGGCAGGGGCGAAGTGTATCGAATCGACCGCCATTGTCTATGGGGCAGCCGTTCTATGATCTTAGCCGTACGCGGATGGACGGGAAAGATGACAGGCGTTCCCCCTGCAGCAGCATCAATGACATGGATGAGCTGATCGAATCGACGCAATGCATCGACGTTGGCTGGCCTGTGCATCGTCAGGACGAAGTACTCCTTTTCATGAAGCGATTGCTCCTCCCATACCTGAGGCTTACGCGCTTTGGGCAGGTATTTCAGCAGACTGTCGATCATGGTGTTGCCGACAAAGACGATTTTATCCGCGCTGTGGCCTTCGCTGCGCAAGATCGCGCCCGCCTCCGGTGTAGTAGTGTAAAAAATGTCGGAGATGGCATCGGTCACCATGCGATTGATTTCTTCGGGCATGCGCATATTGCGCGAACGAAGGCCTCCTTCGACATGGGCGACGGGAATGTGTAATTTCTTGGCGGTGATGGCACACGCCATGGTGGAATTGACGTCGCCTACCACCACGCACAGATCACAGGGCTCCGACATCAACACGTCTTCGTACCGCTCCATAATACGGGCCGTCTGGTAGGCTTGCGTCCCACTGCCGACGTTGAGGTGATGATCCGGCTTCGGCAGGCCCAATTCCTCTAAAAACGCTTGACTCATATTGGTGTCGTAATGCTGCCCCGTGTGGACAAAGCGATAGCGTAAAGGACTTCCCTGTTGGATGCGAGCACGCATGGCATCAATGATCGGTGCTATCTTCATGAAATTGGGACGAGCTCCCGCAATTAAATCGACTGTTTTAGTAGATCGCTCATTCATTTCATCAAACTAAAAGGCTACTATTTTATTTCGAGATTTGTTTGAGCAAAGCTATGAATTGTTGCGTTGGTGCACGACGCGTTCCATAATTTTCAACATGCGCATCGCCTGGGTGTGTCGATCGTAGTGCGCGCTCAAGCGCAATGCCCCTTCTGCACATCGCCGATAGAGGGCATCATCCGAGTACAGTTGCCAGAGCTTTTTGTAGAAGTCTTCGATATTTTCTGGCTCGAAGCACAGGCCAGCGCCGTAGCGTTCGATGAGCTCTTGTGCTTGTCCTTCGACGCCCAAGAGAATGGGAATGCCCATTGCGGCGGCCTCAAATATTTTAGATGGTATGACGGTCGTAAACACTTCGCGCTTACGCAATGGAACCAATGCCACATCGATGAGGCTCATGTATCGACGTATCTGTTGATGAGGTACCGACGGCAGGAGCAATACGTTGGATCGATCGCGGGCAAGCCGTTCCAAATTCTCCTTTTCCGCCCCTTCACCGATACACAGCAATATGACTCCTTCCGGCAGGCGATCCGCTCCGCGAATAAACCCATCCAATCCATGCGCCATGCCATGGGTGCCCACATATCCCACGACAAACTTGCCCTCGATGCCCAGCTGACGCTTGAGCTCTTCATCCCTTTCGGTAGGATAAAACAATTGGGTGTCGACACCATTGGGCACGACATGTATTTTCTCGCGGGGTATGTCAGCTTTTTTGGCGATCTCCTGTTGAATGGCTTCGGTCACGACGACCAGCGCATCGGCATGGCGATACAAGTGGCGCTCGAGGTAGTCGAGCATGCGCAAGACGAGACTTGCGCGTATGGCGCCTACAGCTCGTATCGAGTCGGGCCACAAATCGCGCACTTCCATAATCCAGGGCATGCGCCTCCATGCGGCCACGGCGCGCCCGGCCACCGCAGTGAAAAACTGCGGTGAAGTCGCAACAAGTAAATCGTGCTGTGGCAGACGGAGTGACCGATAAGCCGCATGGATTGCATAGCTCAAATAATCCACACTGCGACGAAGTACTCCCCGATTGGGCGCTATGTACGACCAGATGCGCACCACGCGAATACCATCGATATACTCCTCGTCCCACAGCTTCTGCCGATATCCCTCGTACAGCCGACCGATCGGAAAGTTGGGAAAACACGTCACCACCGTCACTTCGTGTCCTTGCTGGACCCAGATGCGACTGTGTGCATAGGTGCGATTGGC
>JALWKB010000199.1 GCA_026996805.1 Saprospiraceae bacterium
AGTTGTATGTGCGGACCTGGCTCTTTGACCAGTCGATTGCGCTGCTTTTAGGTAGTTGGAAGAGCGAAGGCGTTAGCTGAAAAGTTGGGTATCCGTAGGGGTTAAAAAGGGCGATGGGGGTATCGACGTATATGTATAGGTACTCACCTTCAGAGAGGTATGAAACCGTTGACGGAGGGGGAATTTTTTGGATGTATACTTTGCCATATTGGGCAGTTTTCGATTTGCCCACGCTGTGGAGGCCTTCGAGGGATTGCACTACTAGATCCATGAGGCGTTCGTCATCGTCATTGATGCGAAGAGAAAAAATAAATTTTTGACCCGGCAAGAGGGATTCGAATCCAAACATTGCTTCGTCTTTTGCTCTTCGGGTCTCTCGATCGAAGGCGGCCTTAAGGGCGAATCGCTTTTTGACCTGCAGATAAAACTTGTCCGTGGTTATATATCCACCTCTTCTTTGGACGAGTTGCGTATTTGAAGCAGAGTGTTGGTCGGGGAGTTTGTGATAGACATAATTGGTATGTTCGATCAAGGATGTCCCTTTTATGCCGAATATGGATAGGGGCAGGTGATAGCTCCTATGCCGATGGTCCATGACGGGAAGTGCATCGCCAAACGAGTAACTGCCATTGTGGAAGACCTGCAATCGCTGTGGAGGAGAAAGTTGGTCGTAGAGATTTTTAGCCGCAATGCCCAGGAAACGACTGCCGGGGATATAATCCCAAGATAGGACATTTCCTGTGGAAGTGGAAGAGGTGGGTAAAACCAGCTCGGTGCGTGCTTCGACGATGAAGTAAATCTCTTTCATGATTAAAAGGCTTTATTGATTGTGCTTATTCGTAGATAGTACTGTCCATCGGCACAGGCCAAAGCCGCGGTTGCGCTGTAGCCCGATATGTCTACACCATTTCATAGCCATTTGGAGGAGATCAGATTGATTTGGCGTGAGGTTTTGGATTTGTCCTACGAGTTTGAGAGGCATTGCAAATTCGATGGCTCGGAGCGTGTGCGATAGGACGGTGCCCGTCTTTGGGTCGATAGCTGTTTGAGCAAAACGTCGATAGAGATACGGTTGGAGTTGGTGTTTTATGATTTCATGGCGCACTTCGTCTGGAAGGTTTGCGTTGGTAAAAAATACGGGTGACTCGATGGGAGGAGGATCGCCGGGCTTTTGTGGGGTATAGCCAAAGATTGCATACAAGTCTTCCTGGGAAGCCATCGACGGTTGTACTTCTGCGATATCGCTTAGGGCATCGCGAAGCAAGCCTTTAATGGTCTTGCCCGGGATATAGGGAAGGTCGTTTTCATCGCGTAGCACCATTTCATCGACATCAATGCCTGTGTCTAAGCCTGTACCGCAGTGCCAGTCGGAGAGCATTTGGATTTGGTAGTGAATGGTCATCATGTCTACAAGTCATTTTACGTGAGGCTATATATTTGGAATGCATCGTAGAGCAGACCTTTGTTGTCATTGACGTCTTGCACGATTTTATAGAGGATGGGATTCACCTGTTTTAATCTATTGAGGAATAGGTTAGCCTTGTGGGGCTCACTTTTGTAATATTGGAGGAGTTGGCGCAGCTTGTTTGCACCGCCCTGGTGGCTTTGATCGAGGGCTTTGAGGGATTGAACGATTTGCATGAGGGTGTGGAGATCCCTGCTGGGTGTGTTTGCATGATGGATGAAGTAGGGGCTGGCTTCGAAGATTGGCTGGTTGTGGATATCGAAGTGCGTGCGTTTTTTCATTTGATCGAGTGGTTCGACAAAGGAGCTGAGTACGCGATAGAGGGAGACGGCCGATGGGGTTTGGCTGTTGTTGACATGTTTGGCGCGTTGTTTAGCCTCTTTAGTGAGGGCCCCTGCCAATTCGATGGCGTAGAAGAAGGGGTAGTGTGCTTTGATAAAGGCAATGCCCCCGCAGGCTGTAAGATGGTTATAGCCGAGTTGTGCGTGGTATTCGCGTAGTACTTCTTTGGACTGTCGTTCGAAGGTTTGGATGAAGGTTTGAGCGAACTGTAGAGCGAGGTCTGCTCTTGTGAGTACTGTGACATCATCACCGCCTAAGATTATTGGGCGCAGAGGGTAGTAGTCAGCATCTGCGGCGAGCTGATGAAGGATCTGGCTGGCTTCGTTCGCGGCAGTGACTGTGATGTGTTTGATTTTTTCTGAGAAGGAGAAGTAATCGCTTGGTCTTTGAGCTTTTTCAGCAAGTCTTTGGAAGAGCTTTCCCATGTTATTACCGTCGATGTAGATAAGGGCGATCCACGATTTTTCGGAGGACTTGCTGGTGGTGGTGGATTTTGTGGTGAGGTGTTCGGTGTTGAGAGGGATTTTGTGTGGGTTGATAGATTGGAGGCCGGTAAACTTCGCATAAAAACGCACTCTGTTTCGTTCTTCTTGTTTTTGCTTCGCTTGGGTAGGGCGCCCGGATTTTTCCTTGGGATTTCCGCGATCCGAATAGTAGGCCAGTTCGCCGGTGAGTCGAATGCGTTCGATGCCCATATAGCCTACGGAGGGGATGAAGAATCCCTGGCCACTTTGTGCTTGCAGTCGATCCCATAGGGTGGAGATATC
>JALWKB010000200.1 GCA_026996805.1 Saprospiraceae bacterium
GTAGCCGCACTCGAACTCGTCGAAAACGCCAGCAATTGCGCAGGAGCAATCCCGCGTAAAAACTGCACGGGCCGTATACCCGTCACCGCATAATTGAGAGCCAAGTAAAAACCCAACATCACAGCCAATCCCAACACCACCGTCAGGGCATACCACGCCAATGCTGAAAACAGCGATGGATCTTGCGTCTCCGCAATCAACGCCGCCAGCAGGGCAAACACCGCATACGGTGCAATCAACATGATGAGGTCGACCATCTTCATCACCAGCTCGTTGAGGCTATCGAAAAAGTCCTTCAAAGGCCGCTGGTGCTCCTCGTCCAACATCAACAGTGCTATGCCAAAAAAGATGGCAAAGAAGATGACCTGCAACATGTTGCGATTGTCCGAGGCCGCCGAAAAGAAATTTTCCGGCACTAAATCGACAAAAAACTGCAGCGGACCGCGCTCCTTCGCCTTATGGGCAGCTTCCACCTTTGTCGATGCTTCCGCCTCGTATTGACTCGATATCCGCTCGATAACTTCGCTTTTGACGGTCGTGCCCGGCTTGATCACATTGACCATCAACAGACCAATTGTGATGGCCACCACCGTGGTGAAGATGTACAGCGCAACCGTGCGCCCCCCTATCTTCGAAAACTTCGCCAAGTCCTGAAGATCCGACACCCCCTTGATAAGCGAAGCAATGATGAGCGGAATGGCGATGAGCTTTAAAAGCCGTATAAAAATGGTACCTACCGGCTTGATCCAATCGCTCACCAACGCCGGCCCCCACGACACCGCACTCATCAACACACCAAAGACGATACCCGCGGCCATGCCGATCAGTATCTGCCAGTGCAGCTCCAATTGCGTAAACTTCATCGTCTCGCCGTTTGCCCGCTACAATGATACGCAATTTCAAGCACACGACTCCTCCACCGGCGACCAACAAACCTCCACGCCCACAGTGCAACTTTGTAAAGCCGCTGCCCACGGTACCTTAAAAAGTGAGGTGGTAGGTCAACAAAAACTGCTGAATGACGTTGACAGTGCGGCCGTAGCCCGACACACCACCTACGGCATTGGCATCGGTGAGCTGATTGATCTTGTCGTAATCGTAAAAGAGATCCACCTTCAACTGCAGGCTGAGGTTTTTGACAACCTCTACGCCAAAGGTGTTGAGCCAGATGACGTCGACGCGCTCGGGATTGCGCAAGTAATTGCTAAACAGCGACAGCGAGGTGGTATAGCCGATGCGGTCCATGAGCTTGGTAACGTAATTGACCTTGACATTGGCCCCTAGATCAAAACGCGATTGCTGGCCGTCTTCAAAGCCCCATACATTCTGACCGTCGTCGGTCTTCAATGCGGCGATCTCTCGATCGGCTACGTAGAAAAACTTGCCCGTCACGGGCGAGAGGTAAATCTGAAAATTGCTCGACTTTTCGTATTTCATACCGACCCCGAAGATGAATTCGCCCGGCGACAGAAACTTCGAGCGCAGCTGCGTCTGATAGGCCGACACGGGAGTGATGTAGTACTTGCCGTTGTTGCCCTGATACGACGACAACAACTGAGTCAACACCATCAGGTCCGCACTATACGACCACGGCGATGTTTCCGACATCTTATAAGCCAGGTTAGAGCCCAGGGTGAGCAGATCAATGCTCTTTTCGAAGGGCTGACGCTGGTCCGAGCCTGCAGCGACGACGCCTGAGCCAAAGCGCTGGACGCTGAGATTGACGTTAAAATCGTTGGTCCAACTCAACAATCCCTTCTTGTAGCGCAGGAGGTATCCCACGGCACCGCCCACGCCCAAGCGATCTTGTCCCTGGCCGACGTACGGATTGAGGATCATCATCTGCCCCAAGTCAAAACCAAAGGCCCCTGCACTGCTCCAACCTTCGGCCTCCTCCACCTTCATCATCTCCTTCACGGCCTTTTGGCGTGCCGCATCGTCGTTTTGTGCACGGGCATAGGTTAGTACCAAACCACTGAAGAGCCCACATAAAATCCACTTTTTCATTGCTAAAATTTTTTTAACGTTTTACTATTTTAAGTCTACCTTCAAAAATCGGCAACGCAAATATAAGAAAGTTTTGATACTCCGCCGAGTCGCCTCCTTAGGATCTTTCGCCGTATCTTTGCAGCTAATGGTTGAAACGTTTTATAAAGGACTATCGACATGGAAGAAAAAAAGACCACAGCCACGATCAACATCGAGCTCAATGAAGAGGTCGGCGAAGGCACGTACTCCAACTTGGCGATCATCTCGCACTCTCATGCGGAATTCGTCATCGATTTCGTGCGCGTCATGCCCAATTTGCCCAAGGCCAAAGTAAAGGCACGCATCATCTTGCCGCCGGCCCATGCCAAGCGGTTTCTCCTCGCCCTGACCGAAAACATCAAGAAATACGAAGCCCAATACGGCCCCATCAAAGACGTCGAGCCGACAGGAGGATACCCCCTGCACTTCAAGATGCCAAAGGGGCAGGCCTGAGGGTACTCCCACTGCGTGGACATCCATCAGGCTTTACCACCGTACTGCTGGAAGGGTTTCTTTACAATAGTTAGGGGCTGCTCCCTTAAACAGTCATGATGTCTTTTTCCTTGGCTTGGATGAGTTTTTCCACCTCTTCGGCAAACTTCTTGACCATGTCTTCGACTTCCTTTTCCTTGCGTCGGGCGACGTCTTCGGGATAGCCGTTTTTGACCTCTTTTTTGATAAAATCGAGCATCTTGTGGCGCGCGTTGCGGATGCTGATGCGCGCTTCTTCGCCTTCTTGGCGCGCTTGTTTGACGAGTTGCTTGCGGCGTTCTTCCGTCAAGGGGGGTATGTGGATGCGTATCACCTCGCCGTCGTTCATCGGATTAAAGCCGAGATTGGCTTCGACAATTGCCCCTTCGATGACGGAGAGCATGTTTTTATCCCATGGTTGGATGATGATGGTGCGCGCATCCTGGATGGAGAGATTCGCCACTTGGTGGAGCGGCACCGTGGCGCCGTAGTATTCCACGCGTATATCTTCGAGCAAACCCGGATGCGCCTTGCCCGTGCGTATCTTGAGCAATTGCTTCTTTAAATGCTCAATGGCTTTTTCCAAATAATCTCGACCCAGCTCGAGGTATTCTTCTACGGTATATTCCTTACTCATCGAACAGATTTTTTCTACACTATACCAACGACAAAATCGAGGTCGATGCGCACTAATTTCTATTCTGATAGCGCATGATGAGGTACAACACCATGACCAGTGCCGACAGTGCGGCCACCACATAGGTCATAGCTGCCCAAAACAGCGCGTCTTTTGCACCTCGATATGCCTCGCCCGTGGCTATCCCACTGTGGTCCAACCACGCAAGTGCCCTTTTGCTGGCATCAAACTCCACCGGCAAGGTGATAAACGAAAACGCCGTAGTAATTAAAAAGGCGATGATGGTAAAGAGCATCAGCTGAGGAAACTGATTGAAAAAGATAAACGCGAGGATGAGGAGGAACTGCTGCGCTTGCGCCGCAAAGCTGACGACGGGCACAAGGGCGGAGCGCAGCTGAAGCATCGGATAGCGCACCTTGTGTTGGACGGCATGGCCGCACTCGTGGGCCGCCACAGCCGCAGCAGCCACCGACCTGCCCTGATACACCTCAGGACTTAAGCTGATGGTCTTCTTCAGAGGATTGTAGTGATCCGTTAAAAATCCCTTGCCCATCACCACCTGTACGTCGTCGATGCCATAATCCGCCAGCATCTGCCGCGCCACTTCCGCACCACTCATACCCGAAGGCAACGGCATGCGCGAATACTTGGAAAATTTGGAACGCAATATGCCCCCAACAACCATCCCCACCAAAGAGAGAAGTATCGTGATGGCATAAAATCCCATATCATAGAATCCCATGATCATTTCCCCAGTGTTTTTTGTGATTTAGCTCAATATCTCCATCCCCATGTAGGGCCGGAGCACTTCAGGAATTATAACGCCTTGAGGGCTTTGATTGTTTTCCAACAAGGCCGCTACCACGCGCGCCAGTGCCAACGCACTGCCATTTAAAGTATGGGCGTAATGCAGCTTGCCCTCGCGGTCGCGAAAACGCAATTTGAGGCGGTAGCTCTGATAGGTCAGGAAGTTAGAAACCGAGCTGATCTCGAGCCATTTCTTTTGCGCCGCGGCGTAAACTTCAAAGTCGTACGTCATCGCAGAGGTAAAGCCGAGGTCTCCCCCACACAGCCGCACAATCCGAAACGGTAGTCCCAGCGAATGCACCAGCTCGCGCACATACGCGACCATGGCATCGAGTGCCTCCCACGACTTGTCGGGATGGGCGATCTGTACGATCTCCACCTTGTCGAATTGATGCACGCGATTCAGCCCCTTCACATCGGCACCGTACGAACCCGCCTCGCGTCGAAAACACGGCGTGTATCCCGTATGCATAATGGGCAATTGCGATTCGTCTAAGATGACATCCCGATACAAATTGGTGATGGGCACTTCCGCCGTGGGTATGAGGTAGAAATCGTCTTTACAGACGTGATACATCTGCCCCTCCTTGTCGGGCAACTGTCCCGTAGCCCGTGCAGAGTCGGCGTTGACGAGTAGCGGTGGCCATACCTCCACATAGCCGGCCGCAGTGGCGCGATCGAGAAAATACTGTATTAAGGCACGCTGCAACTTAGCCCCCTTGTCCAAGTACACCGGAAATCCACTACCCGTCAGCTTGGCCCCCAGCGAAAAGCTAAACAAGCCGTACCGCTCGGCAAGCTCCCAATGGGGTAACAATCCATCTGGATACGATGGTAAGGGATCATGGGACTGATACACCACGACATTGTCCTCCTCCCCCTTGCCCTCAGGCACATCGTCGTGAGGAATATTGGGCACCGAAAGCAAGAGCTCTTCCAGTGCAGCTTGTACGGAGCGCAGCTTTTCCTCCAGGGCGCGCACCTGCTCCTTAGCTTCAGTTACCTGCCGCTTCAAGGCTTCCGCCTCCTCGCGCTGACCTTGACGCATGTGCACGCCAATCTGCTTGGATAGCACCTTGACTTGGTTTTGCCACTGATCCCGCTCCGCTTGCACTTTCTTTCGCTCATCATCCAGAGCAAGTATCTCATCGACTATCCCTATCTCCTCGCTATTCCAACCGCGCTTGCGAAGCCCCAACTTTACACGCTCGGGAAAATGACGAATGTCTTGAACTCTTAACATAGACTATGCGTTTAATACATCGAAGCCAGCGCACAAAACACTATCCAATAAAGCGTGCGCATCGGCCGTTTTACTCCCATCTCGACAATTTTTAGGGAGTTTTTTACGTTCAACGGTGCAAAGATATGCGTGTTGTGTAGAAAACTTCCGTATATTTGCGCCGTGATTTCCATATGATTGCATATGGAAAAAACTCGGAAACCAAACCACCGAGGTCTTGACAGTTTTCAAGCGATCCTCACGGATCATCACCTCAACACCTGATTTTCGATTACTTCGATGCATCACAGGCTATAGTGCTGACATACCAACGATCGAGGCAAGTGTGTCCAAACGACAGCAGCATACTGTGTGATTTCTGAGGGTATGAAATTGTGCAGTACCATAGCCTGCTTCCGCAAATAGCTATGCACCGAACGTAGAAACATCGACAAGCGTCTGCGTTTCATACAACTCATTAAATCTAAAAATTAAAATTATGTTTTATACCGCATTGCAGCTTAACGAAAAGACTGTGAGCGAGCTCAGGGAAATTGCTCGCAACATGGGCCTCAAGGGCATATCCACGCTCAACAAACAGGATTTGATTTATAAAATCATTGACCATCAAGCACTTCAGAGCATCAAGGAACAGGCCGACGACGACCCGGCAGACATCGCGCTCGACCTGGATACCGAGCTCGAACAACTCGATCGCGAGTTGGAAAGCAAAGCCACGGAGCAAAGAACACCCGAGCCTGTCAAGCGCAAAAGACGCATCAGCCGAACACCAATTAAATTGCGCAGCGAAGGCAAAGCTACCGCAAAGTCGGCCGAAAGCACCGAATCTACCCCTTCCTCAGAGGCCACATCGACGACCGAGGAAGCACCTACTCCTACCGATACCGAAACATCGACTGAAGATGCACCCACCGATACTCCTGCTCAACAGAGCTACAACATCAACGTAGTCGCCGAGCTCGAAGGCGTCATCGAGGGAATCGGCGTGCTGGAAATGATGCCGGAAGGCTTCGGATTTTTGCGCTCACCCGACTACAACTATCTCTCGTCTCCCGATGACATCTACGTCTCGCCTTCCCAGATCAAGCGCTTTGGATTGAAGACGGGAGACACCATCCAAGGGGCCATACGTCCGCCCAAACAGGGAGAGAAGTTTTTTGCGCTCTTGCGCGTCTCCAAGGTCAACGGCTTGCCGCCCGAGCTCGCCAAAAAGCGCGTGGCCTTCGATTACCTCACGCCACTGTTTCCCGACGAAAAGTTTAAACTCACGGTCGATCCCCTCGGACGCGACTTCGGCAATCGCATGATCGACCTCTTTGCCCCTATTGGAAAGGGCCAGCGCGGTCTTATCGTCGCCCAACCCAAGACGGGTAAGACCTTCCTCCTCAAAGACGTCGCCAACGCCATCGCCGCCAATCACCCCGAAGTCTACATGATCGTACTGCTCATCGACGAACGCCCTGAAGAAGTGACCGACATGAAGCGCAGCGTCAAAGCCGAGGTCATATCCTCCACCTTTGACGAGCCTGCCGACAACCACGTGCGCGTAGCCGAAATCGTACTCGAAAAGGCCAAGCGACTCGTCGAATCGGGGCACGACGTCGTCATCCTGCTCGACTCCATCACGCGACTGGCACGCGCCTACAATACCATCGCCCCCTCCAGTGGTAAAGTGCTCTCGGGCGGTGTCGAAGCCAATGCACTGCAAAAGCCCAAAAAATTCTTCGGCGCAGCCCGAAACATCGAAAACGGTGGCTCCCTGACCATCTTGGCTACCGCCCTCATCGATACGGGCTCCAAAATGGACGCCGTCATCTTCGAAGAGTTTAAAGGCACCGGCAATATGGAGCTCCAACTCGACCGAACCCTCGCCAACAAACGCATCTTCCCAGCCATCGATATCACGCGCTCCAGTACGCGACGCGAAGAGCTCCTCATCCCCGAAGCCATGCTCACACGCATACGCGTATTGCGCAACCTCCTCACCGATATGCGCCCCGAAGAAGCCGTCAATTTCGTACTCAAACACATGCAGGGAACCAAAAACAACGAGGAGTTCCTGGTGGCCATGAACAGCTGATCACTTCACACGCCATAAAGAGCGCAAATTGGAGGAATTATTGTATCTTTGCGCTCCCGCTGATGAAAGAGCTGTTGTATAAAACTACTCTGCGATGAAACGTACCTACCAGCCGCATAATCGCAAGCGCCGCAACAAACACGGTTTTCGCGAGCGCATGAAGACCAAAAACGGGCGAAAAGTCTTGGCGCGACGCCGTGCCAAAGGGCGCAAACGCCTGACCGTATCCGACACCATCCCCAATCCGAAAAAATAATCGGGGCTACGGCATGCCTCGCCCCTCATGAAGCGCTACACACTTAACAAGCACCAGCGCGTCAAAAAAAAGGCCGATATCGAAAAGCTCTTCAAGAGCAAGACGGCCACCTTTCACTATCCCATCATCTTTAAATGGGTATATACCCCCGACGCACCGACTCCCGATAAAGCCCCGCTGCGCGTAGCTGTAGCCGTACCGCGTAAAAAAATTAAAAAGCCCGTCCACCGCAACACCATTAAGCGCCGCCTGCGCGAGGCGTTCCGCCTCAACAAAATACCCGTCGAAGACACCCTTCGCAAAGCCAAGCACCAATGCGACGTACTCCTCCTCTATATCGCTAAGGAATGCCTGCCTTATGCCAAAATCGAAGCAGCCGTCCGCGCCGGACTTGCAGCCCTACACAAAGCCATTGAAAACCCCGAACACCCCTCAGCGGATCAGTAACATCTTGCCGTGGTTGACCCTCCATAGCCGTTCGACGGACTCCAAAGGGCGATAGTCTTTTGCTTCAAGACGCGGAAACCGCTCTCCATTGTCCAGCCACGCCGCAAATTGGTAAATGTAGATACCGTTGGCCAGGGGTGCACCATCGGCATCGGTGCCATCCCATTCCCAATCGAAGGCATGCGTACCAAAACGTATAGGACCGAGCTCCTCCCGCGGCACATGCCGCACCAGACGGCCATCGGCAGTATGGATGCGCAAGTAGTAATCGCTCGGCAGAGAATTCCCAGCCAAAGTGTAGTAAAACCGCGTACGCGTCGAAAACGGATTGGGATAGTTGACCACTACTGAAATACCATCTTGCTCTACCACCCGAAAGCTGACGAAATAATCGCGCACTCCCGCCACATTGCCACGAGCATCGCTCGCTCGTACACGTAAATAGTGAATACCCTCCGAAAAACGGCGGTGTAACACCACCTGCGCTTCGTTGCGCTCCTTCGGATCAGCAGGAGGAATAAACACCAACCCCGAATCGCGATAGCTCTGACGGTACAGCTCAAAAGGTGTCCTCCCCAGGTACACGTCTACCACCGACGTGTCGCTAAGTGGAAAATGCGGATTGTCATCCAGGACAACGATTTCAATCTTTGGGCGGCTCGACACCAAATCGCCATCGCGAATGTGTATTCCGTCAAAGCGCACATCCAACAGCGGCCCTCGGTCATCTCCTCGCACGAAAAATTCAAACTCCGCAAAGTTGTTAAAATAGTGCTGCTCTTCGGGGTTTCGATCGGGGTTGAGCTCTACGTGAAGCACGTAAGCGCCTTGCATGTCGGCGGTCGAGTGATGGAAAGCCACTACCTGACGCGCCCCCGAAGCCAGAGGCGGAATGCTCACATACCGCTCGATCACCGCATTGCTTCCGCTCTGTATAAACTGAAGGCGCAGCTCTACGCTGTCGACGACGTCTACTGGAGAGGGATTGTGCACTTCGAGTTGGAGCTGAAGCATCTGTCCCTGCTCGAGCGTATCGGCTACGAAGGTGTATTGCTGTCCTTTTTCTAAGGATAGATCCGGCAATGCATCGTAATACACGCGCCACCAATGCAGCGCTGGAGCTGTCCGCTTCTTCGCATCTTCGGCACTGAAGACCAACTGCAACATCGGCCATTGATCAGACAGCACGTCAGCCAGCGAGCGCAGCCCTCCGCGAGACATGACCCCTATCAGCTGCCGCTCCTGCCCATCCGCCGACAACCCATAAATGGCACAGTGATACACATCATCAGGCTCGGCTTTCCCGACATGCCATTCGAACTGCTTCCACCTTTGCGCAGGTCCTATGACGACTGATTCTACAGCACCGCTATCGTACTTCGGATGCACGACAAAACGCGCCTCGATGATTTCCGTATCGCTCTGGGCTATGAGCTCGATAGGCATAAAACTCGTATCGGCTTTTTTAAAGCAAAACAAATACGGGCGCGCACCCAATTGGATGAGCTCATCGATGCGCCGTGCACCGTACCGCTCCAATAGGGCAGCAATATTTTCGCCGGGATCCGAACGCCAGAGATGAGGCTTGTAATCCCCTTTGCCCTTCTTGATGCCGTAAAAGATGACGTAGTGACCATCGGGGACGATATCCCTCAAAAAGCGCTCCACGCTGTCGCGCTGGGCCGCCGTATTGACGTAAAAGGGGAAGATGGTCAGGTAATTGCTCGGCAACGGCGTAGTGTGGGGGTTGAATGCTCCGTACTTCCCCCCCGGCGGATTTTTCCACACTTCGCCGGTAAGGGGATCGATGACCACAAAGGCCACACTGACCGAGGGAAACTTCGAGCCCCACTTGTCCATCGGAGCATTGCCGTAAAACCACGTCGGAGCCAACCGATCCGAACGCGGAAAGTACATGTTTTGAGCCTTGACCTCGATGGCATAGCGCGCAAAATCGTAGTAACGCTCCGCACTATCCACCGCCATGCGCTTCTGCACATTGTGCACAAACTGCCCCCAATGGGACTGATTCCATCCGTCGTCGATCCCCTCCAAATACACAAAGCTGCTCGACCGCCACTGCCCACCCCGTGCATCACGTACCCTCCAGTAATACACCTGACTGTCCGCAGGAACGAAGGGCAGCTCCCACGTGATGATGCGGTTAGCAGACTGCACCACATGGCTGCGCTTAAACGGACTACCAAAATCGGGAACGGTATCGATTTCAAACTGTATTTCCCTTGGGCGAGTATGAAATTGTGCGCTACTGACGTGTAAGGCGACGGGTGTCGTTCCGACGATGCCGAAGTTGCGGGGATACAAGGGGATGAGGCCATCATCGCTCACGAAGATGGGATAGCCGCGCTGGCCGTTGAAGACCAGCCGATTGTTGTCGTACGCCTGCGGAAAGGGGCCTTCCTCAATGCGGCGATCGGGGTTGATATGAATGTGAATGCGGTTGAGTCCAGCTACTTTCGGACTACCATCTAATGGGAGCATCACCTCAAAGGTATCGGCATAATACGGCGTCGGCACTGTGATGCGCTTTAAAAATCGCGTCTGCCCATCGGGGAATTGATGGGTAAACTCCACTTCCACGACCGAATCGATTGCCTTGCCGAGATTGACGATCGAAAAACGCAGTCGAAAGCTGTCCAGACCCCTGTACAGCGGGGTGGGCTCTATCTGCACCGCCCCAACTTCGAAGGCAAAATCCGGCCACTGCGGCTGTCGAAAGTGCACGGCCGGGTCGCCGCAAAAAGTCACCGTCCACACCTGTTGATGGCGGCGCAAGGGATGGCGGTATAGTCCCGAACGCGTCGTATCGTAATACGTCAAAAGGCCGAGTCCCACCTGCCAAAACCCCTTGCCCACTTCTACGCCGTAGCCCTCGTCGTTCATATACCGATAAAAACGCTCGGAATACAGCGCCAGCTCGCGCGGAAACTCACTCGAAGAGTTGGCCACATACG
>JALWKB010000201.1 GCA_026996805.1 Saprospiraceae bacterium
ACCCGCAATACTACCTGTACGGTGGTTCCCACGTCGGCACAACAAAATTCTACGTATGGGGCAAAAGTATCTGTTGCCGTCCCACAAGGTGCTCCTCCATCCATACGACGCACTAAAAAGCGCTCAATGCCACAGTCGTCATAACTGCCCTTGTCAAATGTCTCTGCAGGGATGCGTTTGGGGGCGGAGTCTACCAATCCAATCACGGTATTGGTGATGCATACGGGCACAGGCGGCACGCGGTCTTCTACCGTCGCCTGAAAGGTACACGAATCCACATTATAACACGCATCGTACACGCGGTATTCGATGGTATGGACACCCCGTGGCAGTGCTACAGTGACTGGCCCAGTGAGATTTTCGATATATCCGCCCGGATAAACCACAGAAATGCGTACGATATCCGAACAGTTGTCGCTCACCTGCGGTAGGGGTATCGTCACACGTCCTATACAACTGTCAAAGCCCAGTGTCGGAACCGTCACATCATCGGGGCACTGTACCACGGGCGCGGTGGTATCGGTAATTTCGATGGGTTGAAAATAGGTACGGCGCAAGACAAAACTATCGCAGTGTTGTTCGACGACAAACCACTGACGTAAAATCTTGCGCACACAACCCACGGGAGGAAATTCTTCATCTTTAAATCCCACTTGAATATTGCAGTAAAAGGGAAAGCTCGGGTACATGGGCTCGCCATTGTACGTCGGCACGCCCGTTTGATCCGTGCTGATCCGCCCTTGAGCATCCCTCTGCACAGCATCGCACAACAGTGGATTGCCCAATGCCACGGTCATCGAATCGGGAAAGACAATAGAATCAAAGCGTATGCGCTCCAAAAAAATCATTTGCGTGCAGGTATCGGAGACATTCCCACTTTGGTCTACGGCTACGTACTTGCGCGTCACCTTCTTCAAGAACGTATCGTGGCACATCGGTTCGATGCGCTCGTCGAGCAGTACGATGGTAGGATTGTCGTCGCAGTTGTCATAGACGCGTGGACCGATGTAGTTTCTAAACACCACGCAGGTCATTGTGTCGTTGAAGCATTCGATGACGGGAGGCAATTTATCCTCTACAGTGATCGTACTCCAGCAGGAATTCCCGCTACAGGAATTTACTACTTTGGCCATCACTTGTTGGCCGAGATAGTCACAAGTGAGCATATTGCCCGGCAGAGGTCGACCGTGCATATCCATCAACATGACGCCAAAGGAATTGTAGTCGTATCCGCTGCCGACCAGCAGCATCTCTGGAGTGATCACGGCCTTGCCTAAGGAATCAAGACTAAATTGCACCTCTGACTTACAGCTCACTGCTTGAGCAGGTTGGTTGCCCACTGTCACCGTGAGCGTCGCCGGCTCGTAACACACCGAGGGATGATCGACATCTAAGGTAAGGGTATAGGTACCCATCGCCGGCCACATGACGTCGACATTGGGCTGGTCAGAAGGCCCTACAATCGTCGCCCCGCCGCTAACGGTCCATTGATATGTCGCTCCCGGCAGGGGATCGGTATGAAACGAAGTAGTCGAATTTTCACAAGCACTGTTTAAGCCGTAAATAGGCGGTGCGTCATAATACCTTGGTGGCTGGTGCAACGTAAGGCGGTTGCCGTACTTGTTCTGGAATACGATGCTCCACGGCTGGCCGTCGAGCGAACGCACCTGTAGCTGAAAGACACTGGTAGTGGGATCCAATGGTATTTCAACCGGTTTGTCGGCACCGACGCAATTCGTCAGCGGTATTGGTGCTGCCGGAGGCGCCGGGCTCGTATTCGAATACAAGTTCGTAGCAGAGACGAAACACCAATCCAATCCCGGTGGGGATAAAATCGTAATCTCTTCGAGAAACTGACCATCCGTAGCAGTAGTGGCGTTGTTCAAGCATGTGGTAACCACATCGATTTCGATGATGAAGACAAAGGCGGGGTCGTGGTCGTCTTCATCCATACCGGGTAAGGCATCGATGAGGTTGTCGGTACCGCCTCCCGGCTCACCGCCGGCATCGTTGTCAGGGTTGGCATCTGGCGTCGAATCGATATCTTCGACGGGACCTCCTTGTGCATCGGTGGCATCGGCTATCTCGGCAAAGTTGACCAACATACCCGAGCGGGCATTGTCGTCAATGCGCAAGTCGATCGCAATCGTCACAGAGTCGCCGGGCTGTAACCCTCCCGCCGGCAGACTTCCGTTGGCCACCGTCAGCGTACGCATCCAATGTTCAGAGACCGCATCGTATTCCCAACCGTGTCCACCAGCAAAGTGGAAATACCAAGGAAAATAATCGACTATTTTAATATTGTCGGCAGCAATGCGCCCCTGATTGTATATGGTGATGTAAAACCGTACGGTATCGCCCCTCTGCTTTAAGGTGTCATCGGTATACTTGCGAAGAGCAAGGTCAAACCAGTTCCAAATGACTTCGCCCACATCGTGATCGTCTTCATCGCTGCCATCCCGGCGCAACACTTCATCATCGATTACCGGGTCGTTGAGGGGGTCGAGATCGCCTTCGGCGTCGTAATCCAATACGGGCTGACCACCCTCCG
>JALWKB010000202.1 GCA_026996805.1 Saprospiraceae bacterium
AGTATGCGACTGAGCTTTCCTATTTCTTTGGCGAGTTTTTTCAGCGCCTTTTTGGTAGGCTTCTTTTGAAAACCCTCCGGCGGCTCTGGATCAAGTGCGTCTATGCGAATCATTCACCCTTGATTTTTGTCAAAGATATAAAAAAAGGGGACTCCTCGGTGAGGAGTCCCCCATTCCACTTCCCATAAACGGATCTAATGCCCCAAGACCACCATTTTATTCGTGGCAGAACGATCGCGGTACTGCAAGCGATAGTATAGTACGCCTCGGCGTGTGAGCTCTTTACGCGTCACCTCTACGCGGTTGTACCCTTTGTGTGCTGCGATGACGCGCTTGAGAAGCACCTTGCCATCGATGTCGTACACCGTCAAGAGCACCTCATCTTCCTCAGGCACGACAAAGCGTATCCAGGTCTTTTCGTCAAAGGGATTGGGCACGTTGGACAACACTTGGAAGGTTTCGCCATCCGATGATTGGATATAGTGCATCACTACCGGCCGATCCTGGCCCGCAGTATAGACCTCACTGACAAAAGCTGTCGGGCTCAGTCGAAGTACTTCCGAAGTTCGGCAGTCTTCCTTCACCTTCATGCGAACGACAAGGACAGGAGCATTGGTCTCCACTTTTGTCTGCTCTGCACGGCGGTGATAGGCTACCACGGTGAGTTTGCCCTCTTCGGACAAGTTCCAATCGATGAGCCAATCCCGCTGCAGCGCCTCGTTGCCCGCTCGCACATCGACGGGCTCTGCCAAACGCGTATCTACCGTCCATTGCAGCTGTATACCTTCCCACAGACCGGGCTGCTGCGGATAAATCGCTATTTCCACTACGTCATCACCGCGGTCCATCCATCTGTCGTGCACGCGCAAGATGTAGTTTTGCCTGTCCCTAGTCGATGAGCCTGAAATTTTGCCGTTTGCTCCTGGATCACCCGATACATCGCCCAACTTGATTCCGCGAAAATCGAGATTGGTCATATCGCGATCAAACGGATCTAAGTGGTACGTATCGGGAAACGACCACGGTTCGTTGGGATTGGGAAAATTGTAATCCATGTGCACAAAGCGCCACGACGGACTACCAGGGAGTTTGCGGATCTTGCCGAGGATCAGCTTGCGCAAGATGCCCACATCAGCTACCGATACGTCATCAGACATGTTGACGTCAGCGGCTATGTACTGATAGGGCGAGTGAAAACGCACCTTGCCGAGCAAATGGCGATGAATGAGGATGAGATCCCGCGTAGTGATCCCCCTTAAATAACCGGTTTCGCGTTTTGGGACGACCTCGTACGATCCTCCAAACGGCATAGCGGGAAATTCGTATTTGCCATCCGCCTCGGTCTTGACAGACATGTGCGCCGATCCACCCAAAATCACTTCTACACCAGCCAATGGCGCATCTTCGATATTGACAATACGACCAGCTAGTACGCCTCCTGACGGAACCAGCGAATCCGGGCATACATTCATGTTGTCTTGCACGATCAATTTCGTCTTACAATACGCCTGTTCGCCCGTCACCAAATCCGTAATCCACATCTCCACCTCCTGGGTGTCGAGTGTATTGCAATCGAAGATGCGCGACTTGTCGGCCGTGTCGCTTGAAAAGGAGAAGGTAATGGGATGACCGCATGCCCCCACACTCTTGTCGTCAAAATCGGAGGCCCATACTTCGAGCATGCCCCAATCGGGTGTGCCGTCGCCATCGCGATCGATCGGCATGAGCTCGACGACTAAGCCCGATCGACAAAAGGGCGTTGGCGCCTTACAGCTCACTACGTGAAACTTCCTCTTCGCCGTAACGACATTGCCACATCTGTCTTCAAAGGTGAAGACCGCACAGTGCCAACCCAGGGGTACGCTATCCCTAAAGTGGATGGTGTCGCCATTGCCACTGCGCAAGACATCGTACCGCCCATCGCAGTCATAGTCGAGATGCATCTCCCAGTACAATTCGCTACCCGGCGTACAGTCATCACGGCCCACTACTGTAAACTCCACAAGGCCATTGCGACACCGCGTATCGTAGCTGCAGATGGAAATATTGTCATTCGGCAGAGATACAAACTCCGGTGCGGTCTTGTTGATCACCTTAATAAACTGCGTGCGCTTCCACACCTTGACGAGATAGTCGTTCGACCAGTACTCATCAAAGGTCTTCGCCTTATAACACCAGTCGATCACGCGCCACTCACGAGCAATCTTAAAACAGGTCTGTGTGGCATCAAAGAAGCGGAAGATATCCTGACTGTAATCGTAGCCCACCTGCGAACACTCATTGTCGCGAAACTCGGGCTTACCCGTGATATCGGGACTCAAACTATCGGGATCTAAACATCCCTCTACATTGACATTGTCCGGCCAAAGGATATCATCCGGCCCAAAGGGATTGATGGGATAGAAGAAGATGTGCTGACAGCACGAACTCGACCCGTTGTTGTCCGAAGCCGTAAAAGTGCGCTTCACATACCCTATGCCACAGGCATCGCGATGATCTTCGAGCGTCTGGTCAATGTCGAAATCGCAATTGTCAAACGCAAAGCCATCTTTGACAAATCGCTTGATCGGTATCGGGTCTCCATTGAAGAAAATGAAATCCGAACCCACTACATAGACGATTTCCACTTCCCTCGTCAGATGGCGTGGCCCCGGCACAATGGGCACCACCGAACAGCCCACCGTGTCTTGTCCATCAATCACCACAAAGCGCACCACAAGAGGATCCGGAAACAGATCACATAGCGATTGCATCACCGTGGGCGGTATATCGATCGCAAAAGCATAATCGCCGTACAAATCGCGCTTCTTCACGGCGTGCTTGTCCTTCACCACCGTACCAAACTGTGAGTCAATGCGGGCCGTATCCAATGGGTAGCCACAGGGTACAAACACCAACTGACTGGGACAACTGATCACAGGTGGAATCTTGTCCTGTACCTCTACCTCGACCATGCACTCGTTGTAATTGCCGTGACAGTCGTATGCCCGCAAGATGACCATGACCGTGTTTCCTATATCGGCACAACAAAACTCCACATAGGGCTTGAAATCCGGCTGATAGGTACATGCTCCGCCATTGTCCATGCGCTTGACTACAATGCTGTCCAGACAACAATCGTCGTACGTGCCGTTGTCAAAGGCATCGGCATAGACGCGCACGATACTGTCGTAGGTCATAGAGACCGTCGTGTGTTTTTTACAGATGACTACGGGAGGTGTTAAATCCTTGACCCACACGTCGATGGTACACGAATCCATATTGTAGCAGCCCTTGAGATCCTTTGCATCGTAGACGCGATAGGTGACTTTGTGATGTCCTGCCGGCAGCTTAGCCAATACGGGTCCTTGCATGTCCTTGACAAAACCACCTGGCCAGCTTACATCGATGGTGATGTTGTCCCCCTGACAAACATCATACGCATCCGGCATGGGCAACCACACATCCGCCTCACACGCACTTCCCCCACTGGTCGTGACCGTGATGTCGTGGGGACAAGTGATGACCGGCGGAATGGTATCGACTATTTCAATGCCCTGTACAATCTGGCGCACAAAATCCGTGTTGCACCACCACTCCTGAATGGTCCAGATGCGCAACCACTTCTCGACACAGCCCACCTTCCCCACGTAGATGTCATTGAAGTACGCCGTCGTATTGCAATACACATCTCTCGGCGGATACAAGGGGAAATCTCCAATCTTGGGCACCCCCGTGTACTCCCAACTCGGCGCACCATTGGGCAAAAGCGGTATCCTCCCCGCTACAACGTCATCACACGAAATGGCCGGACTGTCCATGACAATCGTGTCGGGCGGAATGATGATGACGCCCTTGACCCAGTTGGGAGGCGGCGTGATCGAATCCAGCGGAATGCGCTGCAACGAAAATGTGTCCTGACACATCGCCGTATTGCCATAGGCATCCGACACGACGTACTTGCGAATGACCCGCTTGATCAACACCGAGTCGCACTGCAAGCGCTGAATCTGCTCATCTACTATGCGCAAGGTAGTATCCGTACACTCGCTGATGAGTGCCGGTCCCGTCCAGCTGTAAAGCTCATAACAATACACCGTGTCGTTGCCGCATTCGACCCGTGGTGGTAACTTGTCCTCTACTAAAATCAACCCCCAACAACTGTTGCCCGTCACCGTGTCGCGTACCGTCACCTCAATGGTCTTGCCCACCCAACTCGAATCAACAATCGGACTCGTCGGAATGACCTGGCCATTGTACTTCAAAATGACCTCAAACACCCCACCGGGACAATGCGTGCCCCCAGAATTGAGCACCATGTCCGGCGTGACCTCCGCCATGCAATTCTCATCCAGGGACAACTGAATACGCGATACGCAGTCCAACGCACACTGCGCCTGTACCCTCTGGATGGTCATGGAGCTCAACCATAGGAGGAGCCATGCGATCCACACCGCTGGCCATCTCCCCAACCGTAAGTTCGTTCCGTACTTTTTCATATAGCGATCCGTTTTGGTGATTAAATTCCTACTCGCCGGTGAAGACTACGCCACTTGCCATACACGTAGCCTTGCTGCATTACAGCCACAATGGGCTTTGCCTACTTGTGCACCACGGATCTATTATCTACACTCAGGTTGGGTGTCGAGGTAGGTTCTCTATCGCCTTGACGTGACAAAGGTATGACCAGTTTTCATATATAAAAAAATACGATATGTAATTTTTTTACCCTTAGGACAAAAAATATCACAGTGACTCATATATGAAATCCACTAACTCATTGATACCCTTTGAATTGTGCACACATCAGGGGTGTCACCATTTTGCTTATATTACAAAAAAGCCTCATCCTTTTCAGTAAAGTACTACCTTTGCAGGCAAATTTTCAACCTTGGACAAGAGCCTCCTCCCGCATATCGAAAGCCTCATATTCGCCGCTAAGGACCCCATTAGCGCTGAGCAAATCCAACAGGCCATCGCCCTGCGCTTTGATCTACAGCTCGACGCATCCAGTATCCGCAATGCCATCACACAGCTCATCGAAAAATACCGCAGTGACGAATACGCCTTCGAAATCATCGACGTAGCGGGCGGATACCGATTCGTCACCAAAGGAGCGTACTACGACACCATCGCCGCACATCTACAACTCCTCCAGCGTCGCAAACTCTCCCGAGCAGCACTCGAAACACTCGCCATCGTCGCCTACCGACAGCCCGTCACCAAGCCCTACATCGAAAAACTCCGCGGCGTCAAGTGCGACTACATCCTCCAAAAGCTCCTGGAAAAAGAGCTCATCCAAATCGCCGGGCGCGCCGACGAACCCGGCCGTCCTCTTCTCTACACCACCACCGACAAGTTTCTCGACCATTTCGGCATCCGAGATATCCGCGAACTTCCCAAGCTATCGGAAATGCAATCCGCCTCCCAACAAATCGGTCACCCCGACGAAATCATGTCCCTACCACCAGAAGAAGACCCCGCTCCAACTCCCACACCTGCGACCAACCACCCGGCAGAAAAATGAACTCTTCACCTGCACCTGCCGTTTTTCCTTTACAAAGCATTGCCATGCATTTTCTGACGCGCATCTTTCGCCTTCCTCGACCTATGCAATACGACTACAAACCGCGCTTTTATCGCCCCGAAAGCGAATGGGTCCAACAAATCCGACAGCGATACACTCCTGCCGACGACACTCAAAAAAACATCGAACAGCGCATCCGCATGCACTTCCAAAGCAGATTTAGCGCCTACGCACAAACGCGACGGCGACTCCGCAGACAGTCCAACATTCGCGTACTCGTCATCGCCCTCATCCTACTCATCGCGGCCGTGATCCTCATCGGCCAATACCTGGACAAACTCATCGACTGGTTGGAGTAATGCCAGACAAAATCCACCTGCTACCCGAAACCCTCATCAATCAAATTGCCGCTGGTGAAGTCGTCCAGCGACCCGCCTCCGTCGTCAAAGAACTCCTCGAAAATGCCCTCGACGCCGGCGCAAAAAACATCATGCTGGAAGTCCGCGACGGCGGAAAGACCTATATACGCGTCAGCGACGACGGCTGCGGCATGTCGCCCACCGACGCACGCATGAGCTTCGAGCGCCACGCCACCTCCAAAATCCGCAGCGCCGACGACCTCTACGCCATCCACACCATGGGCTTCCGCGGAGAAGCCCTCGCCTCCATCGCCGCCGTCGCTCAAGTGGAGATGAAAACGCGTCGGCCCCATGACGAACTCGGCACCCATATCATCATCCACGGCGGCAAACTCATCACCCAACAACCCACCGCTTGCCCCCCCGGCACCACCATCGAAGTCAAACAGCTCTACTACAACACCCCCGCACGAAGAAAATTCCTCAAATCCAACACCACCGAGCTGACACACATCCTGCGCGAATTCAAACGCATCGCCATCCCACACCCCGAAGTGCGCTTCGACCTCATCGTCGACGACAAAGAGCTCTTCGTCCTACCCGCCACTCGCCTCAAACAGCGCATCGTAGCCCTCTTCGACAAAAAACTCGACGAACAACTCATTCCCGTCCGCGAAGAAGTAGACGATATCGCTATCCACGGCTGGATCACCCTCCCCGAAGCCGCCAGAAAAAAGCGACCCGAAAGCATGTTCTTCGTCAACAATCGCTTCGTGCGCAGCCCCTACCTCCACCACGCCGTGCGTCAGGCCTACGGCGAACTCCTCAGTGAAGAGCTCCATCCCATGTACTTCCTGCTCCTCCACATACCCCCCGCACGCGTCGACGTCAACGTACACCCCACCAAACAAGAAGTCAAATTCGACGACGAACACCTCATCTACCGTTACGTAGCAAGCGCCGTGCGACACGCCCTCGGCCAATACAGCCTCAGCCCACTCATCGACTTTCATCCACCCCCCGACATCTCCCAGTTACACACCCAAAAACCTCCCGCACCATCCTCCGCCACTCCTACCACTGCTCCTTCCACCTTTCAGGGCAATCCATCCGCCTCCAGACGCGACGATTGGGAGCAAGTGTATGAAATCATGCGCGCCGAAGTACCCACCAACGACCAACCTCCCAACCCCACACCATCGCCCGTACTGGTCAAGACCGAACAATTTCACAACCGTTACATCTTCGCCTCCGTCAAAGACGGTGTACTCATCGTCCACCAACAACACGCCTTTGCACGCATCTATTACGAAGAGCTCAAGCGACAGCTCGACGGTGGCCCCATGAGCTCCCAACAGCTCGTCTTCCCGCACCCCATCGACCTACCACCCGACAAAATCCTCCTCCTCGAAAAGCGCATCCCTCAATTGCGCCGCTTAGGCTTTGCCATCGAACCTCAAGGAAGCTCCTCATATGTATTACAAGGTATACCCTCCCTGCTGAGCGAATGGAATGCCGACCCCACCAGCTGGATCACCCTCCTCCTCGAAGAATTCCCCGATGCGAAGTCCCAGCACGGAGGCGATGCATTGCTCGACCAGTGGGCTCGCTCTCTCGCCGTCCAAATGGCCTCCTACAAACGCATCCCCCTCAACGCCGACGAACGCCAGTGGCTCATCGACCGCCTCTTCGAATGCGAAATGCCCTCCTACGACCCACGAGGTAGAAAGTGTTTCGTAACTTGGTCTCTCGATAGCCTGGATAAAATGTTTTAAAACCCACAGCCAATGCACATTACTCCCGTCGTTCGAGCGCTCATCATCATCAACGTAGTCTTCTACTTCCTCACCCACATGGGCGGATTCCGCACTACCATCATGTCGACACAAATCCTCGGCCTCTTCTACTTCGAGTCCGAATTCTTTCGACCCCACCAACTAATCACGCACATGTTTCTTCACGCCAACCTCATGCACCTGATGTTCAACATGCTATCGCTATACTTCCTCGGTCCCTTCCTCGAAATACAGTGGGGAAGCAAAAAGTTTCTGAAATTCTACTTCGCCGCAGGCCTGGGCGCCGCTTTCATCCACCTGCTCGTCAAATACATCCAAGTGCATTACTTCGGCATGGTCAGCGATATCGACATCCCCGTCATCGGCGCTTCAGGTGCCATCTACGGTATCTTCATCGCCTTTGCCATGCTCTACCCCAATGCCGAATTGATGCTGCTCTTTCCCCCCATCCCCATTAAGGCAAAATACCTCGCTCCTATCCTGGTCTTTATCGACCTGTCTATGGGCATCTCCGGCACTGCCACTACCATCGCGCATTTTGCACACGTCGGAGGCGCATTGATCGGTTTTATCGTTATAAAATATTGGCAACTCACCGGTCAACTGTACAATCGCGAGTGACATGTTTGACGACTTGCGAAGAGACGTCCAACAACTCATCCGACAGGGCCATAGCCTTACCAAAATCATCCTGCTCAATATCGCCCTGTGGGTTCTGCTCGTACTCCTACGCGCATTCGCCGGCCCCATGCATGCCCATGCTACCGGCATCGCTCATATTCCCCTCTGGGCCATACCTTCCTCTCCCCTCCAAGCCCTCATCACACCCTGGACATGGCTGACCTATGCCTTCACACATTTTTCCTTGTGGAACCTCATCTGGGAGATGCTCTTACTGTGGTGGTCCGGCTCCATCGTCGGAGATCTCATCGGTGACAAACACGTACGGCGCCTCTTTATCACAGGGGTCCTCACGGGAGCATTGGGCTACATACTCTCGGGCATGCTCTTTCACCTGCTCGGCCGCCCCTATACCCCACTGAGCGGTACCATGCCCGCCGTATTGACCATGATGACAGCAGCCGCCACCCTCGCACCCTCTTATCAAGTGCGACTCCTTCTACTCGGCAACGTCAAAATATCGCTCATCGCCGGCGTCTTCTTCTTCGGCTACGCATTGCTCCTCCTCCTGCGCCCAGACCCCTACTATTCCGCCGTCCTCCTCTCCGCCCTGGCCGGCTACTACTATATCAAACACCTCTACACCTCCCGCCATTCCCTCCTCGATATCTTTGGATGGAGCAAAATCTTCCCCAAAAAGCCCAAACGCTCAAAGCCCCGCATCTTTACCATGCACTCCAAAAACCCTAACACCCCATCGACCACCATACGACAAGAAGACATCGACGCCATCCTCGACAAAATCAACCGCGTGGGCTTCGACGCCCTCACCCCCGAAGAAAAAGAAATACTCTACCAGGCCGCTAAACAAAAGGGCAACAAGCCCGACTAAGTCTACATTGCATTATAAGTGCTGTCGTATAAAATTTTACATATCGAGATTTTTTATAAAATTTTTCTATCTTTGCCCCAACTCTAACTTAGATGTAAAATTCGATGCCTTATGAGTAAAAAAGATGATTTGATCGCCAAGTACAAGGAGAAACTCGCCGAAATGGGCGAAAGCATCGACGAAGACCTCCTTGTCAAAGTCGTCAACGGTCTGGGACCCTCCATCTACCTGCCCGACGCATCAAAAGTGTCTTGTAGTGATCAAGACGAACTCGATCGCATAAAGAAGAATTTCCTGATTAAGAAGCTCAACCTCCCGGACAGCGCCAAACTCGACGAAGCCATCAAAGAAGTATGCGCTAAATTCGACTCCTCCGACCGAAGCAAATACCGAGCAGTGTTCTACTATCTCCTCGCTAAAAAGTTTGGTAAGACCCCATAAGTACTGATCACAGTACCACAACACACAAAGCGAAACAACCGCCCCCGGGCAGTGTTGTTTCGCTTTTTTTATACCACTCCTCCTGTGCAAATGCCGTAACTTAGGCGGCACTATCCACGAAGTCGATACTGTAGATGACTCGTATACCGCATATAGTGGATCTCATCATCCCTGCCCTCAACGAAGAAAAGGCCATTGCCAAAGTATTAGACGATCTGCCTCCTATCTTTCGTCATGTGATCGTCTGCGACAACGGCAGCACAGACCGCACTGCTCAAGTCGCCCTCCAGCGCGGAGCCACCGTGCTGTACCAACCCAAACGCGGCTACGGCATGGCCTGCCTCACCGGTATCGACTATGTACAAAAAACCCATCCACTACCCGATGCCGTCGCTTTCGTCGATGCCGACTACTCCGACTATCCCGAAGAACTACAACTGCTCGTCCGACACCTCTTCGATAAAAAACTCGACCTCGTCCTGGGATCCCGAACACAATACCCAGGCGCACGAGCAGCTATGGGCCTCCACCAACTGTGGGGAAACTACCTGGCCGTCAGCATTATTGAAATCTTGTACGGCGTGCGGTATACCGACCTCGGACCCATGCGCGTTATCCGTTGGAAAGCTCTGCAGCAATTGCAAATGCGCGATACCAACTACGGATGGACCGTCGAAATGCAAGTCAAAGCAGCACGGCAAGGACTCCGCATCGCCGAACTGCCCGTACACTACCGCCCGCGCATCGGCCAATCCAAAGTCAGTGGTACGCTCACGGGATCCCTGCGCGCAGGATACAAAATCCTCTCCACTATCTTTAAATATGCCCTCACATGACTGCATCTACACTCACCTACGCCCTCGGCTCCCTCGTCTTAATAGGATATACCCTCTGCCTGATTTACATCCTTGGCTACAGCATCATGCAATGGGACCTCCTGCTCCTCTTCTTGAGAAAAAAACACCTCCTCACTGCTAAACAACGCTCGCAAAACACCAACAACACCCACACAGAGCTCCCTTTCGTCACCGTCCAGCTTCCCATCTACAACGAACGCCACGTCGTCAGTCGCCTCATCGATGCTGTCGCCGCACTGGATTATCCCACCGACCGTTTCGAAATACAGGTGCTCGACGACTCCACGGACG
>JALWKB010000203.1 GCA_026996805.1 Saprospiraceae bacterium
AGGCGTTTAATGCTGTTTTGGATGCCTTTCTTGACGGTGGATACCTGTTCGAGGATAAAGTTTTCGATTTGGTAGACGCGTTTTGCTAAAGCGAGCAAGCTGTCTTCGACGATGGCAAATTCACGTTTGATCTCGAATTGCTTACGCGCAAAATCGCTCCACACGGGTGTGGTGAGGTCGGCATTTTGAATCGACAAGACGAGGTCTTCTTGTGCAAAGGATAGTGTCAGCACATTTTCGAGTATTTGTCGCAATGCATCGAGGTCTTCGCCCTGCTGTTGGCTCTGGCAGGCCGCCATCTGGGAGGATAGGCTTTCTGCAGCCTGGCGCATTTTTTGAGCGGCCTTGCGCTGCTGCTTGGAGGCCTTTTTGTTTTGCCCTTTCGAAAGCGATTGGCGGCTGTTCTTCATTTCATGAGCCGCATCTTTGAGGTCTTCGTTGTCGAAGTCGATGTCTTTGGGGAATTCGAGTTCTTGGTTTTTCTCATCGAGTTTTCGAAGCGAATCTTGGAGGCTCTTGAGTTGCTGTTCGAGCCGCTTTTGTTCCTTGAGCAAGCTGTCTTGAGATGCTCTGTCGCTGGCCGTCTTTTCGGCGAGCGAATCTTGTTGATCGGCGAGCTTCTCAAGCTGGTCGACGGCATCACGCAGTGCCTTTTCAAGCTGCAACTGCTTGAACAGTTCGAGCAGGCGGTCCATCTCCTTTTGAAGCTCTTCGGCCTTGAGCTTCAACTCATCCGTCATTTCAAGCGCCTGATCCTTATTTAGGTCCTGCAGAAGCTTGTTGATTTCGTCGAGAAGGTTTTGCCACTCTTTGTCCAGTACTTGGTCAAATAGTTTTTTGAGCTGCTTTTGCTTTTCGAGGAGATCCTCCTCGGTGCTGTTGAGTTTTTGAGCGTTTTCGATATTTTCGTTGAGTTGTTGACGTGCGCGCTCGAGCTGTTTTTGAATCTCTTCTCCCTCTTTTAGGAGGCGCTCCATATCCTTTTTATCCTGCCATTGCAGGGATTTTTTCTGAACGAGTTTTTCCTTGAGGTCCTGGAGTTTACGGGAGAGCTTTTGTGACTTTTTCAGGTTGTCTTCGAGCTGTCGCTCGATTTCTTCAGCGTTTTGACGCTCTCGTTGACGTAACTCGTTCGGCGTAGGCAATTTGTATTGAAATGTTTGGGATCGTGTAGATTTGCTGCCATGGATGGCATCGTTATCCCAGGCGATGAAATAGTACTCCACTTCGTCGCCGGGGCGGAGGTGGAAGCTATCGAGATGGAGAATGTACTCGAAGGTAGAAGTCTTTGGATTGCGGATAGGTAGGGACTCCTCGTAGGTCTCCACGCTATCGGTACCGTAACGGCGAATGCGAGATACCAATTGAAGGCGTACGAGGCCGTAATCGTCGGTGGCCTTACCAACGAGGTATCGCACGGCCAATTGACTACTGTCCATGAATTGTTGGACTTCAAGAGCGGGGTACGCATCGGGTATGACCTGAATGCCAAATCCCACGGAATCAGCCTGTGGTGCACGATCACCTGAGACGATCAGCTTATAGTAGCTATCGGACAAAGCGCGGTGTTGGAGGCGGAAGCTGTTTGCCCCACTTCGCTCTGCATGACGTGTATCGGGCTTTTTTCCTTCAAATTTGGCCAGAATGATGGAGACATTATCGGTACGAAGAAGCCAGCTGATCTTGGTGCCCACTGGAACCGTCAAATCACCCACCTGGCGCAGGTGTTGGTCTTTCATGCCCGTATATGCCGGGTAATCCAGCCATACTTCCATGTGTTTGATCACGGGCTTTGGTATGATTTGCAATTGATACGATGGGCTGGATACTTCGCCCGCTACCAAGCGAAAGTCCATCGGCTGGGCCACATTGTGAAAGGTGTAGCTAAAACGCCCATCTCCCAGAGGCTTCATGGTATAGCTGTGCTGGCCGATTTCGATGTAGCAGTCTTGTGGAATAACATCGCCCCTGGTTTGCACTTCGAGAGTAAAATCGTCGTACTGCAATACATGCAGTTTTGACGTGTCGACCACAAAGCTGAAGGGAGCAGGGGGATGAAACTCCACATTATTGGCGATGATGCGTGCGCTACCCTGTTGGAGCACTTCTGGAGCTGAAAGGAGTAATAGGCCGATGAGGATCAGGGGCAACAAAGCGTATTTGAGATATTTGCGATTGACGCTAAGGTCGACTGCTCGATAAAAGGGCACCCATTTGATGCGATCGGATTTTTGCCGAATGCTGGCCTCAATGAGCTCGCGCTCCTCCGACGCACTGGCCAGCTTTTTCAGCTGGAGTATGTTCAACAGCTTGTCTTCCACTTCGGGAAAGTGCTGGCCTATGATGCGTGCAGCTTCTTCGTAACTGATGCGCTTGCCCAACCGCATATACGCCAAGGCATAGCGCAACACCCAAAAGTACAATGCCGCGACACTGACCGCTATAAAGGAAAAAAACATGAGTTTTCTCCACAACTTGTCGAGGTACAGCTCGTACTCCAGTGCACTAAAGGACACAAACAGGGCCGCCACTACTGCTGTGGTAAACAACACGCCGCGGATGATGTGATTGAGATAGTAGCGGCGAATAAAGGCGTCGAGCTTGTCGATCAAGTACTGATAGTTGTCCCTGTGCCGAACCTCCTTCATGGCCTCTGCTCCTATTTATTATACACTAACGAGGCTCAATAGTCATATGTTTTCTAAGGGTTCAAATTGGCGGGCAGACACTGCTCACCGAGTTATTCACCTCAACAGCCCTCCACAAAAGATACTATCTTTACGGCTGATTCGTTTAGCTATTGCGCTTTATCGCAAAAGAGAGAACGATATTATCCATTTCACATGCTGTCGAACGATTTCAGTTATCGAAAGTGGAAATGCCAACTGTTTTATACGGGGTCTCTACTGGCGTTTGCATTACTTTTACCCCTTTATGGTAGTGGCCAAGATGTGGGTTCGATTTGGGATTACAGCAACCCACAGCGCTATCGGGTCGAATCCATACGCGTTGAGGGCGCTTATTTTACCGACAAAAACGCCGTCATCGGCGTGACGGGTTTGCAGGTAGGTGATACCATCAGCATACCGGGAGCAGAAATCCAAAACGCCTTACGCGCTCTATGGAAGCTCCGCCTCTTTACGGACATCGAAATCGGCATTGATAGCGTATACGATGATAAAGTGCACCTTTTTATACACCTCAAAGAGCAACCGCGCCTGTCGGGCTACGCCTTTAAAGGGGTTAAAAAATCGAAGCATGAAGATTTGATTGAAATCGTTGAGCAGCACTTAAAGAAGGGCAGCATCATCACAGCTAATGCATTGAGTGAAGCCAAGCTGGCGCTGCGCAACCATTACGTCGACAAAGGCTATCTCGATGCATCTGTCGAAGTCGACACACTGCAGGACACCGCACGCCTCAACAGCGTAAAGCTCATCTTTAACATCGATAAGGGGCCACGCATCAAGATTCGTGACATTACGTTCGGGGGAAACCGCGTCTTCAGTGATGCGCGTCTGCGACGCCAAATGAAAAATACCAAGCGCATGTACAACCTCTTTAAAAAGAGCAAGTTTGTGCGCGAAGATTTTGAAGAGGACAAGCGGCGTCTCATACAGTTTTACAACCGACATGGCTACCGCGACATGCGCATCACCGGTGAAGCCCTGTGGCGTGACGAAAACAACCGCTTGCACATCCATCTCCATATCGACGAGGGACCGCAATACCACTTTCGCCACATTCGGTGGAAGGGCAATACCCTCTATTCGGATGAGTACCTGAGTAAAATCTTGGGCATTGAAAAGGGAGATGTTTTCAATTCAGAGCTCCTCCAAAAGCGACTCACCTTTAGCCTAGACGGTCGCGACATCAGTTCGCTCTACATGGACGATGGCTACTTAGCATTTCGTGCTATTCCGGTCGAGACAGCTGTCGAGGGCGACTCGATCGACATAGAAATTCGCATCACCGAAGGTCCGCAGTTCACGATTGGAGCGGTGCGCATCCACGGCAACGACCGCACCCACGAACACGTCATCCGCCGCGAACTCCGTACTCTGCCGGGGCATACTTTTTCGCGAAGCGACATCATCCGATCTCAGCGCGAAATCATCAACCTCGGTTATTTCAACCCCGAAAAAATCGGCATCAACACACCCATCAACCTCAATAGGGGAACCGTCGACATCGATTACACCGTCGAAGAGCGATCTTCTGATCAATTCGAAATGTCCGCCGGCTATCAAGGGTATTACGGCCTGTTTTCCACCTTCGGGCTGGTCTTCAACAACTTCTCCCTCCAAAACATTCGAGATCGTAGCAAGTGGAACCCTCTGCCCCAGGGAGACGGGCAAAAGCTGCAACTGCGCTTTCAGTCCAACGGAAAAGCGTATTATTCCTTCAACTTTTCCTTTATTGAGCCGTGGTTGGGGGGAAAGAAGCCGCGACAGTTTGCTGTATCGGCCTATCACTCGTTTTATTCGGGTTTTGGACGCGGGTTTTTCAAGATCACCAACGGCAGCGTAGCACTGGGCTCGCGTTTGAGCTGGCCGGATGACAACTTCTTCACGCGCAGCTCTATTAGCATGCAAAATATCCAACTCAGTGACTATCCGCTGTTTTTCGAGATCGAAGGCAACCTCATCGATTCGGGCAACTTTTACAACTTCTATTTTACACAGACCTTTTCGCGCATTTCTATCTCCGATCCGTTTTTCCCACGCAGCGGCTCGAAATTAGAGCTCACCGTGCAGATTACCCCTCCCTATTCCCTATTTATCAAAGATTTCAACCCTGAGGACAAGCCTGTAGCGGCCCGTTATCGGTGGCTCGAATACCACAAGTGGCGATTCAATGTCGACTGGTATTTTAGTATTATCGATAAATTGGTCATACGATCCTATCTCAAGACGGGATTTTTGGGCTACTACAACCGACAGCTGGGTGCTCCTCCCTTTGAGCGATTCCGCCTCGGCGTGGATCCTCTTAGTAACCAATCCCAATACGGAATAACGTACCTCGGTGTAGACTTCATCACTTTGCGCGGCTACAACTCTCCCCAGGAAGTCGTCGCTCGTTCGAGTGTCGAATGGACCAACCAATCCCAATTGGTGCTCAACAAGCCCGTCTTCACCAAAATGGGACTCGAATTGCGCTATCTATTCCTCTCCACTCCACAGATTTCTCTTTACGGGATGATCTTTGCCGAGGGCGGTAATGTTTGGGATCGGTTTAGTGAATTCAACCCCTTTCAGCTCAAGCGATCCTTAGGCGTAGGAGCACGTGCTCAACTTCCGATGATAGGATTGATCGGTGTTGACTGGGGTTTCGGCTTCGACAAACCCTGGATTGAAGATGGCTATGCCTCTCCCAAGGATTATCAAAAATTTATGGTCATCTTTGGCTTCGAGCCGGAGTGATCCGCACCATCCCTGCCAGCGCTCACACCACTTCTGAAGTGCAGTTGCCGTCGGTCATCCGGAGTCCTTGGCGCTTTCTCGACAGCGCTCTATAGCATTAAAGCGCATGTAGATCCAGCTGACAAAGATGGCCAACAACACGGCTAATAGCGAAAGTACGCTCAAGGTGTACATGTCTCCCGTAAAGCTCAGCCGGAGTAAAATCGTCGACAGGGTGAGAGCGGAGGTGCGCAGTACAAGAGAATACTTTGGCCCATACCACAGCGTAGCCAACACTAAAAGTACATCGAACAAAATCATGATGGTAAACATGTCCTTAAAAAACACGTGGCTAATGGACTCCATCTCAAAAGCGCCCGTGTAGATATCGATCGCAAAACCCAGTAACTCGTAAAATCCAAGAACGAAAAACACACCGAGCATCAACACAGCCACGTACTTCTTAAGCTGTACGAAGCCCTTGCGCAAAGTGGGATCGTCGGAGATGGGCTTATGGGGCTGGAGCTGATAGTACAGCATGGTCAAACCATACAGAGCTACAGAGGTAAAAGTGATGAGTACGATTTCATAAAACAGTTGGCGCTGTTGGAGGAGATTGTCGGCCTCTAAGTAATCACCGAGGTGCTCGAAAAAATAGCGCATGACAAACAGCGACATGATTTCAAACTGCTTACCCACCGAATACGCCACCGAAAAAGGGATGGTGTAAATCATAGCCATGACCTCCCACACCAAAATGACGCTAAAGGCCACGTAAAACCCCAAAAAGTAATTGTGTAAAATATCAGGTATGCCGTGGATGACGATCCACTGTGAGCGCAAGAAGAGGGGAAAACTACCCGCAACAATCAACCCAATGATGGCTGTGACGACGGCTATCTTTCTCGCCGTGGCGAGTACTGAAGGCTGTAAAATGGCATCCACCCATGTCGTCAATTGTCGCAGCATGAAGACATCCAATCAGGTCAGTTCGATTTTACTCTTCCAAAGGCACTAAGGGGATCTTCAGAATTCTTCGCAGGTGTCTGCCGCCATCAAACGAGGTAGTGATAAAGACGTCGAAGATGCGCAGAGCTTCTTCTGGTTGAATGAATCGGGCGGGCAAGGCCAGCACATTGGCATTGTTGTGTTTGCGCGCAAGCCGAGCGATTTCTTCTGTCCAACAGAGTGCCGCACGTATGGGCTGATGCTTATTGGCCGTCATGGCTGCCCCATTGCCTGAGCCGCACAACACCACTCCAAAATTGGCCTCGCCGTTTTCGACATCTTCGGCGACGGGATGCACGTGGTCCGGATAGTCCGCCGGTTCTTCCGAATCCGTCCCCCGATCAATGACCTGAATGCCCTTCTCTTTCATATACTGAATGAGCTGTTGTTTTAAGGTGTAGCCGGCGTGGTCGGAGCCAATCGAGATGGTCATTGGTGCAAATGGGTTTTTTTGATTGTGCCACACAAAAATACGCATTTCACCGCATCGTGGTATGGAGACACATCTTGCCCAAGGGTACATCTGCTATCTTAGCGCTATGATCAAACGACATATGCATCTCGCATGGACGTAGAAGCACTGTTAAAAGGGGATAGATCCGCTTTGAGTAAGGCCATCACCTTAGTGGAGAGCCGGCGCGAGGAAGATATCTCTAAGCGTTGGTCACTTTTAGAAGCCGTGCTGCCGTACACGGGTCGAGCAGCACGCATAGCGATCAGTGGTCCGCCGGGTGTAGGGAAAAGCACCTTTATCGACAGGCTGGGCATGCATCTCATCGAGCGAGGTCATAAGGTGGGCGTTATCGCCATCGATCCCAGCAGTGCGCTCAGCGGTGGTAGCGTCATGGGCGATAAGACGCGCATGTCGCAGTTGGCTCGACACCCTCGCGCCTTTATTCGGCCGAGCCCGGCTGGTGACGTCCTCGGTGGGATCGCTGCGCGTACTCCCGAAGTGGTCTTGCTCATGGATGCCGCAGGCTACGATTTTATACTCATCGAAACCGTTGGAGTAGGGCAGAGCGAATTTGCCGCTCGGCACTTGGTCGACTATTTCATACTCCTCATACCGCCCAGCGCTGGAGATATGCTCCAGGGTATAAAACGCGGCATCCTCGACATCGCCGATATGATCATCATCCACAAAGCCGATGGTGACCACCTCACACTTGCAAAAAAGAGCTATCAACACTATCGCCAGGTGTTGCGCTTGCGCACACCGAGTCCCACAGGTGACGAGGTGAGTCTCCTTTCCGTCTCCTCCTTAGAAAACCGCGGTATCGATCAAGTCTATGCAAAGATTACAGAGTTTCTACAGCGCGCCAGAGAAAGCGGATATCTTCACAATTTGCGAATTTCGCAAGCGCGTTTTTGGTTCGAGCAGGAGAGCAAGCACCAAGTCTTGGACATCCTAATGGCCCAATCGTCAATAAATCGGACCTTTAAGCGTTTAGCAAATGAAATTGTACGCGGCAAGCTGCACTATATCTCCGCACTGAAAGCATTTTTCGGTGAAGTATCTCAATACCTACACGATTGCAATCGCCGGGCTCACGCTGACAGCGATAATCCGTAGTTATGCTCAGTCATCTACACTCCGCAATCAAGCCCCAACGGTCTATGAGAGCCCCGTACTCTTTACGCCACGCATCTCTGGCTCATTTGGAGAGCTGCGTCCCGGGCATTTTCATGCGGGCATCGACATCAAATCCCCAACGCGCACGGTAGGAGCTCCCATCCATGCCGTTGCCGACGGATACATCTACCGCATCAAAGTACAGGAGAGAGGATATGGCAAGGCACTGTACATCCGCCATCGCGGTGGCTATGTCAGTGTCTATGCCCATCTCGACTCCTTTGCCCCGCCGATCGAGGCGCTCATCGACTCGCTCCAATACCGACGCCGTCAGTATTTTATCGATTACTATCCCAAAGCGCACGAATGGCCCGTCCGGAAAGGGGAAAAGATCGGCACCTTAGGCAATACGGGCAACTCCACAGGCCCACACCTGCACTTCGAATGGCGCAAGGCTGGAGGTACCGTCGCCGTACATCCCCTGCTCTACAACCCCAATTTGTACAAAGACGACATCCCCCCCACTATCCAGCAAGTGCGTTTCGTCCTCCTCGACAGAGACTTTCACTCCCGCCACCGAACGACCATTACCCTCCCCAAAGGCACGAATAACTACTTGCACCGAGATACCCTTCTCTTGCCCACGGGATATATCGGCGTACTCTTGAGGGGATTTGATCGGATCAATGGCTCAGCGAATAATGTTGACTTCCATTCCATTGCGGTTCGCGTTGACAGTATCACCGTATTTCGATATTACATCGATGCCATCCACTTTAGCAAACAACGCTATATCCACGCGCATATCGATTACGGCAGTTATGTGCGCGATCGACAATACTGGCATCGATGCTATCGCTTACCGGGCAATGCGCTCCCCCTGTACCCCTACCTCGCCAACGAAGGCGTGTTTTATCTCACGCCTGGGAGCACAAAGTCGGTCGAAATAATCGCTCGCGATTTTCACGGCAACACTACATCTGCTCGTTTTGTACTCAAGGGTGATCAAAGTCAAAACATCGACGTGCTCACCGATAGCACGGGATATTATCTCGATTTTAATAAGTCGTATACCTTACAGCAAGGTCCACTCCGATTGCGCATTCCCGCCCACAGTTTTTATCAAAACCTCTTCCTTCACATTTGCCCGCCTTCCTCCCTTAACGAGCCCTTCAGCATAGGAGCAGATACCATACCCGTCCATCGCTATATGGCCTTGCGCATCGCCGTGCCTTCCGATAGCACGGCTTATCATAGGGAAAAGATGATCTTGACATACCTCACAAGGGATTCTAAAAGGGAGAGTTGGGGCGGGCAGTGGAAAGGCGGGTCGTTTGTCGTCGATATTCGAAAACTGGGAGTGTTTCAGCTCAGTTGGGATACTGTGGCTCCAACGATCACGCCCCTTTGGGTACGAAAATCCGTGCGGTATGGCGATGTGTTGAAGTGGAGGATTGAGGACAATCTACCTACGGCAGGCAAGGCCAGACCCCTCAAGGTCGAAGGCCAGCTCAATGATCAGTGGGCTCTTGTCTACTACGACCCCAAATCGCGTACGGCCTCACTTCGCATTTCCAAGCGATGGGCACCGGGTAATTACACGCTGCGCATCACGGCCACCGACGATCGAAACAACACGCGCGTGTGGCAAAGCGCCATCGTCATACGTAAATGACGCACTATTTCATACCGCATTACTCTTCAACAAGACTCGAGGAGGCGAAATCCATCGCCGTGGATGTTTTCGATGCAGAGGCTCGGATCCTTTGATAGAAGTTTTCGCAATCGGGAGATATACACATCCATGCTGCGGGCAGTGAAATAGTTGTCCTCACCCCAGATGCGCCTGAGGGCGTCTCTTCTCAAGACAACCTGGCCCTTTTTAAGGCAGAAGAGATGGAGGAGTTGTGCCTCTTTGCGACTGAGGCGGAGTTTTTCGGTATGTCCGTCATTGCGATAGGTGAGTTCGCGTGTTTCGGCGTCAAAGTGAAAGTGTTTGCCAATGTCAAAGCGCGTTTCGACGGGTTCGTCGTCGATGTGAAGGGTGCGCCGCAAGACAGCTTGTATGCGCAGGAGGAGTTCTTCGGTGTCAAAGGGCTTAGTGATGTAATCGTCTCCACCGACTTTAAAGCCCTTGATGATGTCTTCGCGCAATGTTTTGGCGGTGAGAAAGATAATGGGAATCTCGGAGTCGGTCTTTCGGATATCATTGGCTACCGTAAAACCATCTCGTCGAGGCAGCATCACGTCCATGATGATGAGATCGTACTTTCCGCTCTTAAACTTGGCAAAACCCTCAATGCCATCCTTTGCACGATCTACTTCGAAATCATGGATTTCGAGATAGTTTTTTAGTACATCGCCAAAATTTTGGTCGTCTTCTACGAGGAGGATGCGCGGCTTTTGCGACTTATCCATAGGCAGAAATTGCGTTTTGAGCGTTTAATTTACATAGACTCCTTGAGATGTAGGAGTTTCCTTTTTGGATCCGTAAGGCAAAAACAAGGTGAAGGTGCTTCCTTTGCCCGGCTGACTGTCGACCTGTATATCGCCTCCGTGGAGATCAACGACAGATTTGACATAGCTCAAGCCCAAGCCAAAGCCCTTGACATCGTGTACATCACCTGTGGATACGCGGTAAAAATGGGAGAAGATTTCACGCAGATCCTTGCGAGCAATGCCTATTCCGTTGTCCTGGAATTGGATGTACACGCCTTTGCGATCGCTGTAGGTGCGAATATGCACCTGTGGCTTTCGGCGGGTGTATTTGATGGCG
>JALWKB010000204.1 GCA_026996805.1 Saprospiraceae bacterium
AGGCCAGCCATCGAAAGTGATTAAATAGGTTGTTTTCCAACAAGGTGTTGGATGCTGTCAATCCCGTTTTGTCCCCATCGAGCACTTCAAACGAAGTGGGCTGCACAACGGCGCTTCCCGATGCCTTGCCTCGATTGGGTGTTGAAACGTCTGAATTTGTGCTACAATAGACCAAAAGATAGGCTATCAGCAGGAGAGCAATACGGTTCATTCCTGGAAGATGCGTGCATGGACTGCTCATTTTATCTCGGCGTTGGGTCATCGTTTGTTCTTGAGGAGTGAAATTATTCCGGCTTTGTGAATTGCTTGACAAAAATAGCAAACTTCAAAGGGATGCACGATTTTATACTAAGAATGGGAAGCCGCCCAAGTGGAGATGATATGGTGAAGTTTGTCCACGCCGTCGGTAAGGGCGGCTGGGCCGGGCTGCAGGATGATGGACGAATCGATCTCGTAGATGTGATCGTTTTGGACGGCTGCGATCTGTGTCCACCCGGGGCGCTGTACGATTTTATCCCTTTTAAACTTCCTCCCGCACCAGGAGACGAGTATGATATCGGGATTGCGTCGGACGACTTCGTCGGGGTCGCGAATGATGCGGTCCTTGGCCAGTGGTTGGGCGGCGAGTTCGGCGAAAATGTCCGTGCCCCCGGCCATGTCGATCAGCTCACTGACCCATCGAATGCCGCTGATGAGGGGGTTGTACCACTCTTCGAAGTACACTCGTGGGCGACGCGGTAGGCGTTGTGCTGTGCGCGCTATCTGGTCGAGTTTGGCGCGATTGCGTTCGATCCAGGCGAGCGCTTCGGTTTCCTTGCCGACCATGCACCCGAGCTGGCGAATCATGCGGTAGATTTCCGTGATGCTTCGCTGGTTGAATACGTGTACTTCTACGCCGTGGCGAATGAGTTGTTGGGCAATGTCTGCCTGCAAGTCCGAAAAACACAAGACGAGGTCGGGCTCCAGCTCGAGTATTTTGCCAATGTTGGCCGTAGTAAAGGCGCTGACCATGGGCTTTTCGCGCCGAGCTTGGGGCGGACGAACCGTGTACCCCGATATGCCGACGATGCGATCAGAAGCACCTAAGAGATAGAGCATCTCCGTCGTCTCTTCGGTCAAGCAAACGATGCGGCGCGGCAAGAGGGATTCGATCTTCATTTTAGTCTGGATCTGTATGAAATGGCTCATCGGTGACCGAGCAAAAATACTCCATCTCGTGCTTTGGGCAGCACCACTGTGTCAACAAAATGGCAGTAGAACCAATGGGTAATTCAATTGTTATGCCATATTGGCATAAAATACCCGACTGGCTCAAGAGTTGAGGTAGAATAGAAGGTGCGTGAAGTGTATAAAACGGTTGGCACTTATGGCAGAAAATAAAAAGGAGACAAAGAAGAAAACTTCAAGGTCAAAGGTCAAGGAATTGGAGAAAGAACTCGAACAAGTACGTGCAGAGCTCGATGAGATGAAGGACAAGTATCTCCGTCTGATGGCGGAGTTTGACAATTATAAAAAACGCACGGCCAAGGAAAAGCTCGAAATGCATCGCCAAGCAGTCGAAGAGGTCATCGGCAAGCTGCTCTCGGTGTTTGACGACTTCGATCGCGCCAAAGAGCTGGCCGACGACGAAAACTCTCCCGAGACCTTTTCGGAAGGCGTGGAGCTGGTGTACAAAAAGCTCCAGGACGTGCTCAAATCGCTTGGCGTGGAGCGCATTGTCCCAACGGGCGAGGCGTTCAATCCCGACGAACACGAAGCCATCACACGCGTTCCCGTAGAGGATGAAGAGCGCAAGGGCAAAGTCATCGAGACGGTGGAGAAGGGCTATCGGGTGAAGGACAAAATCATCCGACATCCAAAGGTCATCGTAGGGCACTGAGGGTTTTTAGCGTACTTTTGTACAGAAAAATCGATCGAAATAGATGCCACGACGCGACTACTACGAGATATTGGGAGTGCCGCGCGATGCCGATGTAGAGGTCATCAAGCGGGCCTATCGGCGATTGGCTTTGAAATACCATCCCGACCGAAATCCCGACGATCCTGAGGCGGCCGAAAAGTTTAAAGAGGCGGCGGAGGCGTATGCGGTGTTGAGTGATCCGGAGAAGCGGCGTCAATACGACCGCTACGGGCATAGCGGTTTGGATGGTCAGGCGCAGTGGAACATCGACTTGGAAGACATCTTCCAGACCTTTTCCGACATCTTTGGGGAAGGCACGTTTGGGGCATTTTTCGGCGACCGCCGGCGCAGGAGTGGACGACGGCCGCGACGTGGCAGGGACATACGCATCGTAATGGAGTTAGAGCTGGAGGAGATCGCCCAAGGGGTGCGCAAGAAGATACAGCTGACACGTCGCGTGCATTGCGAAGACTGCAGCGGCCGCGGTACGCGTCGCGGTGCCGACATGGTCGAATGCACCCACTGTGGTGGCACGGGATATATCCAGCAGATACGACAGACCTTCCTCGGATATATGCAGACGACGCGCCCCTGTAGCCATTGCGACGGTACGGGGCACGTCATCCGACAGCTCTGCTCTACTTGTCAGGGCTCAGGTCTCGTCGAGCGCGAACAGACCATCACTATCGACATACCGGCCGGCGTGGAAGAGGACATGCAGCTCACCCTACGCGGGCACGGCCATTACGGCGAATACGGCGGGCCCGCCGGTGATCTCTACGTCGTCATCCGTGAAAAACCCCATCCCGTCTTTACGCGCAAAGGGCAAGACCTGTATATGGAGCTCTTGCTCTCGTATCCCGAAGCGGTGCTCGGCGGCGAAAGGGAAATACCCACCCTGACGGGGAAGGTCAAACTCAAAATTCCCAAGGGCGTCCAACCCAATAGCTTGCTACGCATCAAAGGCAAGGGACTCCCCGATGTGCACAACTCCCAACGCGGTGATATCATCGTCATTCCGCAGATTTGGGTGCCCAAAAAGATCAACCGCCAAGAGCGCGAGCTGCTCGAAAAGATGCACGGCATGGAAAATTTTCAAGCCGGTCAAAAGCGCTCAAAAAAATCCTTCTTCGAGCGCATTAAGGAACACATGAGCTGATGCGTGCCCTCTCCTTTCCCTTCGCCTTGTTCGCCGTTGTAGGAATGAGCGTGGCAATAGGCTGTAAAAAAGAGGGCTATTATTTCATCCATCGGCATGAAATCGCACCACAAGGGTGGTATTACGACTCGACGGCGCGCTTTGCCTTTCGCATCGAGGATACTGCGCGCATCTTTAACCTCTGGCTCGATGTCGAACACAGCCCGCAGTACGCATGGCAAAACCTCTACGTCCAAATTCGCTCGTATCTCCCCAGCGGAAAGATTGATACCCAAGTGCTCAGCCTCGAGCTGGCCGATGCAACGGGCCGGTGGCAGGGACAACAAAGGGGGAAAATCATTCACGCTCCTATCCTACTTCAGGACAGTTTTTACTTCAATGACACGGGTCGATACCGCATCGAAATTGATCAACACATGCGCATCAACCCCGTCCGGGATGTCCGAGCACTGCAATTGCGCCTTGAAGAAGTCCACCCGCCGCAAAAGACAACCATCTACAAATCAGAGCGCACAAAGCGATAATACCCCACACCGATAAATATCGCTGCCCATAGGAGTGAAGTCACAATGGCCTGCGTCGGCGAAAGGGCATGGTACTGCGTAAACGGCACGCTCATCTCCCGCATCAGGTGCTCAAACGGTAGGGGCGTCAAATCGCTCATCGCATTGATGGGATAGTACAAATTGTACTTCTCTTCGATGTACAATATGTCTCGATGGACGACCCACCGCAAAATCTTCTCAATAAAAAACACGTACGAAAAGTAAATCAATACGGAGAGCGCGCTCTTGCGGAAGGTAAATCCGATAAACATGCCGAAGACCATGTACGAGAAGATCATCAAGAAATACCGAAAGGGCATGCTTTCCATTTCTTGAAAAAGACTGTGGTATTCGTTGGGGCCGGTGTAGATCATGCCCAAGACAAAACCGAGGAGCAGGAAATAAGCTGTAGCAAAGAGTGCGTAGCCTGTGATGAAGGCGAGTTTTGAGGTATAGAAATCGCGGCGTGAAAATCCTACCATGATGTTTTGGCGTACCGTGCGGTGTTGAAACTCATACGTGACGAGTGCCACGCCGAGGTATCCCAAGAGGAAGAAGGCCAGCCAGCTGCCGCCGTAGGCCAAGTATTCCCATACGTGGGGAAATTTAAAATACGCCTCCGGAGTGCGGAAGCGCAGTTTTGCAAATTGGATCATGCTGTGAAAGCTAAACAACAGGCTGGGAAGCAACACCACATAGGCAATGGTCAAGACCACAAAGGGGCGAAAGCGGCGAAATTTGAGCCATTCGAGGTAGAGGTATTTTCCAATGGTACGCATCTTACGGGGTATTTTGCGCTTTTACCAACTTGAGGAACTCCTCTTCCAAGGACATGCGTCGCTCTTCGAGGTGGCTGAGCCAGATGCCGTTTTGGGCGGCTATGCGGTTGATCTCTTCGGGACGGAGGTCTTTGCGGGCTTCGACGATGAGTTTTTGCCCTTCGCGTGTGATATGGAGTACGCCCTCTATCTCTTGGAGGAGCTGTTGGAGCAGGTCGGGCTGTGCGGCCGACACGATGACAAACTTGTTGTTGGTGATGATGTGTCCGAGGGGGCCGGAGGCGATGACTTTGCCGCGCTGTAGTACGGTCACATGGGTGCAAATTTTCTCCACCTCGTCGAGGATGTGCGAGGCGAGAAAGACCGTTTTGCCGCGATTGCGGAGCTTGAGGATGATTTCGCGCATTTCGATGATGCCTTCGGGGTCGAGGCCGTTGGTCGGCTCATCGAAGATCAGCACTTCGGGATCGCCGAGGAGGGTGGAGGCCACGGCCAGTCTCTGCTTCATGCCCAAACTATAGGTGCGATACGGCGAATGGCGGCGCTTCAGCAGGCCGACCGTGTCGAGCACCTCGTCAAACGACATCGGAGGCAGGTCTTTGATGCGCCGCACGATGTCGAGGTTTTCGTCAGCATTGAGATGTGGGTAAAAATAGGGACGCTCGAGGATGGATCCAATGCGCTTGCGCGCCTCTGCAGGCGCGTATTTACCCTCAAACCACACATATGTGCCTGCATCGGCCTTCAAAATGTCTAAGATGATGCCCAAGGTGGTGGTCTTGCCACTGCCGTTAGGCCCCAATAGGCCCATGACTTGCCCTGATTGTACCGTAAGAGTCAGGCTGTCAATGGCCTTAATGCGACCGTATTGCTTCGTCAGGCCTTCGATGTGTAGTACTTCCATCTGATGCAGTTCGTGCCGGCGCAAAGGTACATCATATGTGCTAAAGCGATCGGCAGTGGAGACGGCTGGGATGGGTGTAGATGTTAATGCGGTGTTTTTTCCAAAATCCCATGAGGGTCAAACCGTTGTGTTCGGCCAGGTCGACGGCTTGGGTCGACGGTGCTCCGAGCCCCACCATGACGGATGCGCCTATGCAGAGGGCTTTGTGTACGAGCTCGAAGCTCAGCCGCCCACTGACGAAGACCATGTCTACCTGGTCGATCGCTTCGTGCGCAAGGGCCCAACCTACAGCTTTGTCCATGGCATTGTGACGGCCGACATCTTCGCGCAAAGTGAGCACTTCCCCCTTTGCATTGGCAAAGAGCGTCCAGTGGGTCCCTCCTGTGATGCGAAAGGCGGTGTGGAGATCCTCGATTTGCTCCAAGACGGAGGCAATGACGCTCCAGCAGTGGGAGTGTTTGCGCATCGGCAGTACGGGATACACAAACTCCAGATAGTGCTCAAGCGTCGAAGCACTGCATATGCCACAGCCGGCATGCGCGGCCAGTTGGCGATAGTGCGTGGTTGCCACTGTGCGTTCGCCTTTGAAGTGCACCACCATCTTGTCGATCGCATCGCTCTCGAGGGAGGGTATTGGCTGTAAGGATAGCTCATCGGCACTGCGGATGATCCCTTCGGTAAAGAGAAGCCCCAATACCAGCTCGATGTCGTCGTCGGGACTGCGCATCAGTACCGCAAACTCGCGATATTGCCCGTCGTCGTCGAGTAAAATCTGGAGAGGACGTTCGACAGCAATGGTGTCGGTAGTCGGCTCAATGGCATCGCCGTTCCTCAGTGTCCAGATCGGTCGTTGTATCCATTTGCGCGTCACACTCATCGTTGATGGCGGGGCTTGAGGCAATAGCCAAATTTAGAAAAAAATGCAATGGCGACGATGTGGGGGGAAATTCAGCAACTACAAGTAGCGCAATAATGAATCGATTCGCAGCGGCGGAGTGTTGGCCTAAACGCGTAAAAAGCGTACCTTTGCAGGTCTCTTAGAGCGAATAAATCCTTGAGCGTATATGGCAGTCATTGGTAAGATTCGAAAAAACGTCTGGATACTCATCGTCCTGCTGGGCCTTGGATTGGCGGGTTTTATCATCATGGACATCCAGTCCAATTTTTTTGGTGGTGGCGGAGGAAGAACGGATTTTACCCTTGCTGAAGTCGATGGCAAGCGGATCGACTATCGCGAGTTTCAGATGGCAGAAGATGTATTGAGCCGTTCTTCGGAAGACATCTATCAGACGCGGGACTACATTTATTCCTTTTTGGTTGAAAAGGCGATCTTGGATGAAATCGCTGGTGAAGAAGGCTTAGCTGTGGGCAAGGACGAGTTGCACGAGCTCCAATTTGGCAATCGCCTGAGCCCCGTGATCATTCGCAACCTCGGCAATCCGCAGACGGGGCAAGTCGACCGCCAATTGTTGGAGGAATATCGCCGACGCATTGAAGAGGGCACGCTCACCGGTACGTTTCGCAATTTCTGGGCCTTTCAGGAAAAGCAAATCATCAAAGAACGTCTGGAGGAAAAGCTCAACCAACTCGTCGCCAAAGGGATGTACATGCCCCGGTGGCGTGTGCTGCGGCGCTTTCACCAAAACAACGACAAGGTCGACGCCCTCTACGTCAAAGTGCCGTACGATCGCATTGCTGATGCCGAAGTACAGGTGACGGACGACGATATCCGTCAATACATTGAAGAAAACCCGGGGCTGTATTATAAAAAGGAGCCCACGCGCGATGTCGAACTCTTCATCAACGTCGCCGTACCGACTGCTCGTGATACGGCGGAGCTGTACCAGCACATGCTCGATCTCAAGCACGATTTTATACAGGCCGAAGAGGATTCGCTCTTTGTGACGACCCATTATGGCGAATATCCCCTGCGGTACTATTACATCGACTATCTCGACCCGCCCTTGCGGGATTCGATACGGCGCATGAAGGTGGGCGATGTGGTGGGTCCGTACCAGCACAACAATGCCTTCGTATTGGCCAAGCTCGTCGACGTCAAGAAAGTTCCCGATTCGGTGCGCCTGCGCGCGATCTCCATGCCGGTGCGTACCCAACAGGATTATCAGCGCGTGGTCAGTACCTTGGACAGTCTCAAGCAGCTTATCGACGAGGGGCAGGAACGCTTTGACAGTCTTGCCAACCGCTATAGCCAAAATCCCGAAGGCTTCGGCAAGGGGGGAGACTTGGGCTTTAAGGCTTACAGTGAGCTTCATCCCAACATTGCCAATATCGTGTTTTTTAAAGCCAAACCCGGTGAAACCTACATCTTGCCTACGGATCAGGCATTGCACCTCGTACAAGTGACCGACAGAAAGTACACCCTCGATGACAACACGGGGTATCGCGTGGCGTATATTCGGGAAAACATCATTCCCAGTGAGCACACGCAAGATTCGATTTACGACTTGATGGTCGACTTGATGACGCAATACAGGGATTACAGCTCGCTCAAGAGTGCACTGGCCAACAGGGACGACATACGCACCGAACTCGTCAAAGGGGTAAAGAAAAACGATCACATCCTTGGATCACTGGGTTCGGAGTCGTCTTCGCGTGAAATTGTGCGATGGGCGTTTGATCCCTCTACGGAGGTTGGCGATGTATCGCCGGAGGTGTACATCTTCACTTCGCCACTTAATTTTCGAGAAAAGTTTGTCATAGCGTCGTTGACGGGAAGCTATCCGGCGGGGCAGGCCTCGGTCGAGGAGGTGCGCGAATCGGTAGTGCCCATACTCGTCAATCGCAAGAAGGCCCAGCGCATAGCTGAGCAGCTCGGTGCAGCTGATCTGCAGGCTGCTTCCAACAAGTTTGGGCTACCCGTTGACACGGCCAATCAGGTGACGTTTATCTATGAATTTTTTGGCAAGGAGGGTAAAGAGCCCCGCGTGGTCGGCAATCTCTTCGGACTGGTCAAGGGCGCCCAGCGCGGTTCGCAAGGAGTCGGCGGCTATTACGTCATCAAAAAGGTCGAGGAATACATCATCCCCGATCCCGACAACCTCGCCACATGGAGGCGCATCAACACCTCGCAGTATCCCACGCGCGTCAGCAAGTTCCTCCTCCCCTCCCTCGTCGACAAGGCCGATGTTGAAGACAATCGCTTTAAGTTTTATTAAACTGTTGTTCGACCGACGATAGCTGCTCAGATTGCAAAGTGGGAGACGTGTAGCGATGCCGCTTTTTGCGGGATGAAGTAAGAAAGTGGTATTTTATTTGCGTTAAACAGTAGTAGGGATATGTCACAACTGCCATGGCAGAGCGCGTCTTGATAACGGGAGCTGCGGGCTTCATAGGTTCACACCTTTGCGACAAATTTATCGCCGAGGGCTATGAGGTCATCGCCTTAGACAATCTGTCGACGGGCAGTTTGGACAATATCCAGCATCTCTTCGGACATCCGCGCTTTCGCTTTTTGCATCACGACGTGACCAATTTTGTTCACGTCTCTGGCCCTTTGGACTACATCTTGCACTTTGCCTCGCCGGCCAGTCCGGCGGATTACCTGCGCATGCCGATACACACTTTGAAGGTAGGCTCTTTGGGAACGCTCCACCTGTTGGGATTAGCCCGAGCCAAGGGCGCGCGCATTTTGGTGGCTTCCACTTCGGAGGTATATGGAGATCCGCAAAAACACCCGCAAAGCGAAGACTACTGGGGGCATGTCAATCCCATTGGGCCGCGCGGAGTGTACGACGAGGCCAAGCGCTTTCTCGAAGCAATGACCATGGCCTATCACCGCGTGCACGGTGTACAGACGCGTATTGCACGCATATTCAACACCTACGGCCCGCGCATGCGCATTGACGACGGCAGAGCTATACCGACCTTTTTGTGTCAAGCCCTTCGCGACGAAGACCTGACTGTGTACGGCAGCGGCCAGCAGACGCGTTCGTTTTGCTATATCTCCGATATGGTCGAAGGCATCTACAAACTGCTCATGAGTGATTATCCCGAGCCCGTCAACCTCGGCAATCCCGAAGAAATGACCATCCAACAACTGGCCGAATACATCATCCGGCGTACCGATAGCCGATCGAAAATACGCTATCATCCGCTACCCGAAGACGATCCCCAGTGCCGCCAGCCCGATATTTCCCTTGCCAGGAAAGTGCTCCACTGGGAGCCGACGGTTTCACTCAGCGAAGGACTTGCGCACACCATCCAGTACTTCAAAAAAGCCTTACAAAGCAGTGGCGAAACAATCCGTAGCGGTCAACCATTTCATACACAATAAAAGCTCCATATATGTCACATAAAATACTCATCACGGGAGGAGCGGGCTTTATCGGCAACCACGTCGTGCGCCACTTTGTGCGCCGCTATCCGCAGTATGAAATCTACAATCTCGATGCGCTCACTTATGCGGGCAACTTGGAAAACCTCGCCGATGTCGAAGATGCGCCCAACTACCATTTTATACACATGGATTTGCGGGACATGGGCCGCGTGGTCGAGCTGTTTGAGGCCCACCGCTTCGATGGGGTCATCCACTTAGCGGCCGAGTCACATGTCGACAGGAGCATAGAGGATCCCCTTGCCTTTGTGCACACCAATGTGCTCGGTACAGTGCACTTGCTCTATGCTGCGCGCAAGGTATGGGGTGATGATTACGAGGGGAAGCGCTTTTATCAGGTGTCGACCGATGAGGTGTACGGAAGCCTAGGCGAAACGGGATATTTTACCGAGGAGACGCCGTATGCACCGCGTTCGCCCTATTCGGCGAGCAAGGCAAGTGCCGACCACTTCGTCCGCGCCTATTACCACACGTACGGCATGCCTGTACTCATCAGCAATTGTTCGAACAACTACGGCCCGTATCAGTTTCCCGAAAAGCTCATCCCCCTTGTCATCAACAACATCTTACATCGTAGGGAAATACCCGTGTACGGCGATGGGTCGAATGTGCGGGATTGGCTTTGGGTGCTCGATCACGTCGACGCCATCGACCGCATCTATCATCACGGTGCGCCCGGCGAGACTTACAACATCGGTGGCAATGCCGAGATGAAAAACATCGAGTTGGTGCAGCTCCTATGCGATTTGATGGACCAGCGTCTGGGAAGGCCAGCTGGGGAGTCGCGCTCCCTCATTCGGTTTGTCAAAGACCGCCCCGGCCACGACAAGCGCTATGCCATTGACATAAGCAAGATAAAGCGAGAGCTCGGTTGGCAGCCGCGCACGCCCATCGACGAAGGGCTACGACGCACGATCGATTGGTATTTGGACAATGCCGAATGGCTCCAGCGCGTCACCTCCGGCGAATATCGCGAGTACTATGAAAGGCATTATGCACATCGGTAGGCTCCGTTGGATTGCCATGGTGTGGGTGCTGGCATGGGGGCTTTTGGCGATGGGCCAGCAGCCGTACCTTTGGGCCGACCTGCAGGAAGAGCTC
>JALWKB010000205.1 GCA_026996805.1 Saprospiraceae bacterium
TCCGTGCCATCCGTAGTCACATCGCCCACCTTTATGCCGTACATATCTATGTTGGATTTTTATACAAAAAAATGCATCTCATTTAATATGTGTTGCATATACACGAATTTTTTTCACATATACATGTGAAAAGTAATTGCAAATGTTTGCGATATTTTGCTACATCTTTATCATTTTCAATACCTTATACTTAACTTAGTATGTCATGGACATCTACTATTTTATACTAAAAAAATCGAAAAGTGATGCGTCAGACACACACTTGCTCATACAGTGTTGCATTTTTTACTCAAAAATGCCCCATAGAACACTGAGCTTGCTTCGCTTTCACGCTTGTAGTACGATTTTATACCAGATCAATGAAAAAGTAAGTAACTCCTACAATGGCGGCGTGCCATATTTCTCACTTGGACAAGGCGTTGGGGGTTCGTGCGATTTAATTACAGCATCATACCTGCGCCAGTACATAGACAGACGGAAGAGGGTCAAGGGCTTTTGATGTGCTATTGTCTCTCGGTCTCTCGACGGCTCAGTTTCTTACTTCAAAGCGGACGCTTTTGATATTGCCCATTTGATCGACGAGGGTGAGGAGGTAGGTCCCGGGGGATAGCGTCTTGGTCATTACGTGCTGTTGGTCGGTGGTGGTGCCCAAAAAGCTGTGGTTGAGGTACCAATAGAGTCGGGCATGGGCATAGCGGTGTGCTGCGCGCATGACGACGGCTTGCTTTTGAAAGTTGAGGTCGTCGGGTATTTTGATCGCACTGCCGGAGTAGGGATAGATCACATCGATGCACTCCGCATCGGCGGTGTGGCAGCCGGGATACGGAGGCGGCATGTCTTGATAGTCTAAGTGGTGCTTTTGGTAGTAATAGGCCATGGCCGGGGGAAGGACGAAGAGGGTACGCTGCCGTATTTTTTCGCGGGGATAGCACGAGGCGTCGACGATGTAGGATTCGGATTCGTCGAGCCAGAACACCTTGTGATAGCTACAGGGTTGGGAGCGCAGACCGCCCTGCTGGATGTATTGCCCTTTCTTTTCGGGACAGTGTTTTGAAGCGAGATACCCCGAACGCGTACATACTTCGGCATAGACGAGTCCATCGGGTGGGGCAAACCACTCTCCGTTGTCGGGCAAGGCGTTGAAGATGGCAAACATCAATGGGGCAGCCTTGGCGATGCCGGTCAGCTCGGGTATGCCCGTATTGTCGGCATTGCCCACCCACACACCGACAGTATACTGGGGAGTGACGCCGATGCACCACGCATCGCGGTGGCCATAGCTCGTGCCGGTCTTCCATGCAATCTTCCGGGCGGAGGAAAAGCGCTCCCAGTCTTCTTCTTCAGCAGGGCGATGTTTGGCGGCGAGGACGTCGAAGACGATCCACACGTTTTCAGGACCCAGTATTCCGGCGTAATTGGATCCCGCCACGGGCTGGTTGGTGAGGCATAGGCCATTGATGGCCTTTGCATGGGGATACAGCAGTGTCTGCCCCATGCCGCAATACAACTGCGTGAGCTCGTACAGCGAAGCCTCCGCGCCGCCGAGTATCAAACTCAGTCCGTAATACTCGGCCGGACGGTCGATGCTGCGCAGCTGCAGTTGTTGGAGCACATCGTGAAATCGTTGGTGGTGGTAGGCCCATAGCAATCGCACGGCGGGAATGTTGAGCGATTTAGCAAGGGCATAGCCCGCCGGCACAGCGCCCTCATAGGTCTTGTCGAAATTTTTGGGTTGAAAACCCGCGATATTGGTCGGGATGTCGGCCACCAAGGAGTTTTCGAGGATCATGCCCTCTTTCAAACACAGGGCATAGAGGACGGGCTTGAGGGTGCTTCCCGTGCTTCGCCTTCGGTGCACCATGTCGATCTCCTGTTCGTGGGCTCTATTTTGCGGTAGCTGGCTGTTGCCTATGTAGACACGTACTTTGCCCGTCCGAGTCTCAGCCACGACGACGGCGTAGTTGTAGATCATCTGCGAAGAGAGGGCTTGTTCGTGCCCGCGCAACAGGTAGAGTATTTTATTCTGTAGCCTCCAATCAATCGTGGTGAAATGCTCCCGGCCTGGTGCAGTCTGGTGGAATCGATTGACGAGGTGATAGGCCTCGCTGGGGAAGCGGAAAAGTCGGTCGGGTAAGGGTTCGTCGAGGGCTGTGTGGTAGGTCGCAGTGTCAATGACGCCCTTTCGGAGGAGTTTGTGTAGGAGGGCGTTTCGCTTTTGCAATAAAATTGTGCGGTTTTTGCCGGGGTGGATCAGCGAAGGGGCGTTGGGCAGGATGGCCAGCATGGCTGCCTCTGCCCAGCTGAGCTCGTCGGGAGGGCGGCCGAAATAGCGCCACGTCGCAGCCTTAATGCCGACGATATTTCCCCCAAAGGGCGCCAGGGCGGAATATTGGGCGAGGATTTCATCCTTAGTCATGGTCGCTTCAAAGCACAGCGCTAAGCTGATCTCTTTCAGCTTTTGCCAGAGGGTACGCCGCTTTCCACGCCCGGTGACAATGCGCGCCA
>JALWKB010000206.1 GCA_026996805.1 Saprospiraceae bacterium
CCGACACCTTGCGCGCCAATACGTGGAAAATGGCCTTCCAACTCCTCGCCTGTGGTATACGTCCCGAGCACCTCTTCATCCAATCCATGGTCCCCGAACACACCGAGCTGGCATGGATCCTCGGCTGTGTGGCCTCCTACGGCGAAGCGACCCGCATGACCCAATTTAAAGACAAGGCCGAACAATTGCGCCAATCCGACAAAAACGCCTTCATTTCCGTCGGCCTCTTCACCTACCCCGTCCTCCAAGCTGCCGACATTTTGATCTACAAAGCACAACTCGTACCCGTCGGCAAAGACCAAGAACAACACCTCGAGTTTACCCGCAATATTGCCGTGCGCTTCAATCATCAATTTCATACCGATTACTTCCCCCTACCCGAACCCCTCTTCACCAATACCCCAAAAATCAAATCCTTAGCCGACCCCCAAAAGAAAATGAGCAAAAGCCTCGGCGAAAAACACTACCTCTCCATACTCGAATCTCCCGAAACCATCCGAAAGCGCATACGATCCGCCGTCACCGACACCCAGCCCAACCCCGAGACCATGAGCCCCGGAGTGGAAAACCTCTTCACCCTACTCCGCGCAACTGGTGAAGAAGCGATCTATAACGAGCTGCTCAATCAATACCACAACGGTACCTTGCGCTATGTCGATCTAAAAGATGCCGTAGCTGAAGGACTTATCAAACTGCTGACTCCTATCCGCCAACGCTATGCCAACATACTGGCCAACAAAAAGCACTATAAAAACCTCATCAAAGACAGCAGCGCCGACATCCGAAACATCGCCGCCCAGACCCTCCGCGAGGTGAAAGACCTCTGTGGCCTGCTCCATGGAGCGAAGACCGTCAAAGCAACCGATCAAAGCCCATGAAAAATACCAGCAACACCACCACCGTCCAAAAGATTTATACCTTCCTCAAGCGCCACTATTTGACGCGAAACTTCCTCTTGTTACTCCTCGTCACCGCCGTACTCATACTTACTGTAAAGTTCAGTCTCGACCTCTATACCAACCTCGGCCAACGCATCGAAATGCTCAATCTCAAAAACCTCCCACTGCACAAGGCTCAAAAAGTCATAGAGCCCTACGATTTCAAACTCATCATCTACGATTCCGTCTTCATCCCATCGAAAAAAGGACACCTCATCTTGAGCCAAAACCCACAACCCGGCTCATACGTCAAAAAGGGCAGAAAGGTCTACGTCGTAGTCACCAAGTCCATACCAGACACCTTCCTCTCGGCCAATCTGCCCGATCTCTACGGCAAAAACTACCACATCAAAAAGAAGGAAATCGAACACCGCTTCGATGTGCACCTCGTCATCGCCGGCGAAAAATACGATCCCGGACCTCCGGACATGATTTACGAGGTGCGTTACAAGGGCAAACCCATCATCTCGGCAAGCACATTGAAAAAAAACGTTCCCATCGCACGTGGAGACACCCTTGAAGTAATCGTCACCAGCCACAACAATCCCGAAGTAGCCGTCCCATCCCTGCGGTGCAAGATTCTCAACGAAGCCGTCCAATTTCTCGCCCTAAGTCATCTGAAAAAGGGCAAAATCCAATGGTCATCGCCTCCAGCCAATCCCGACTCGGCATACGTCGTCGACCAAGATCCACCTAAGGGCACCGTCGTGGGTCACGGCACCCGAGTAGACCTCATCGTCAGTAGCATCAAACCGTCCGACTGTCCATAAAATCGCAGACCAATGGATAAAATGCAGCTGGGTATCCTGTGTGGAGGTCGTTCCGCTGAGCACGAAATTTCGCTCATTTCCGCTCAAAATCTCCTGCGCTACATTGATCCCCAGCGCTACGACATACATTTGATCGGAATCACTAAAGAGGGCAAATGGCTGTATCGCCCCGACAATGCCCTGATTGAAAAACCCGCTAACGCCTCCATGCCGCGATTGCGCAGCGATGCCCATGAAGTCGTCTTGGCCCCCGGCGGCCATCTGTTGAGTAGACAACAGCCCCTCTCCATCACGCTGGATGTAGTCTTCCCCATTTTACACGGTCCGATGGGCGAAGATGGCGCCATACAGGGATACCTCAAGGTGGTTGATCTTCCCTTCGTCGGTCCCGACGTGCTGGGAGCAGCCGTGGGCATGGACAAAGACGTCATGAAGCGCCTACTCCGCGAAGCAGGCCTTCCCATCGGAGCGTACCGCACGCTGTATGCAGAGGAAGAAATTCCAAGCTGGAATGAAATCGTAGAGCAACTCGGCAGCCCCATCTTTGTCAAACCAGCCAATCTGGGCAGCTCCGTCGGAATCTCCAAAGTCTACGACGCATCCCAGTGGACTACGGCCGTCCAAAGGGCCTTCGACTACGACCGCAAAGTGATCGTCGAAGCGCTCATAGAGGGATTCGAAGTGGAATGCGCCGTGTTGGGCAATGCCCATCCAAGGGCAACCATTGCCGGCGAACTGACCGTCGAAGCCGACTACTACGACTTCGAAACCAAATACCTCAACAAGTCGAGGACAAAACTCCACATCCCCGCACGCGTCGATGATGCCACCATGGAACGCATCCGTCAGCTCGCCCTCAAAGCCTATCGCGTCCTCCAATGCGAAGGAATGGGACGCGTAGACATCTTCGTCACTCCCGAAAACAAACTCTACGTCAACGAAATCAACACCATCCCGGGATTTACCGATATGAGCATGTATCCCATGTTATGGCGCCACGAAGGGCTTCCCACCGATCAATTGATCGACGAGCTCATCCGCCTCGCCTTCGAGCGCCATCGCCGACAAAAGCAGTATCTATTACAGGCGCGATCGTAGATGCATGCACTTCACTCCTCCTCCCCACCAACTATTTCATCGTAATAGCGATGGAGTTTGATGAGTACTGCCCCCGCTGCGTTGTTGCGGGAGGCATTTTTGCTGAAACCAAACTCTGTGGCATTGACGATCAGATCGGGCGTCAAAAATACCGAACAAGTACACATATAGCCCTTTTTGTCTCCCTCCATGTACCGCACGTAGGAAAAGTGTGGAGGTCGGTCGATACCTTTTGATTGGAGATAATCCACGAGTTGTTGGACGGGGTGTATGAGCACAGGGCGCCCCATATCGCTAAACTGCATCTGATTGATCATGTCGATCAGAGACTTGGCGGCCATGTGCTTGGCGTGTTGCTTGCGCTTACCCGCCATGCGATCGCTCTCTAAGCGCTTGCCGCGCACCGTCAATATCCCCCTTGCATAAAACACCGGCTGATGCGGCGGACCGTGCATCTCAATTTCATACATCGGCAACGGCCAGTGGTTCATGATGCAAAATTGATGCAGTATGCCCGCATAATCTTGCTCGGGCATTTGAACCTCTACGCCATTGAGAGATTCGACCTGCCTACCATCAGACTGCGAAGCCCCAGCTTTGGCATCCCCTATGAGCTCCGCATGAAAATCGGCATCCGTATGAGGTAAATGCGCCTCTATTTCGAGCGCATAGCGGTGCTTCAACATCTTGATCTGCAAGTCGAGCAAAGCCATGTGGCGCGCGCGTTTCTTGGAATAAAACTCAAAATCGTCGGATTCAAATGCGCGCTTCCACATCTCTATACGAGCCCGTGCCCGAAAGCGCAGCGGCTTGCTCTCTTCCAGCGTTTCAATCTCGAGCAGCGGCTCAGGCCACTTCAGCATAAGCTTTCCAAGAGAAAAGAGCGAACTGGCTCGGTGCGGATATCCGATGAGCTCCGCAACTATTTGCTCCCGAATGCGATTAAAACGATCCTCATTCGGCGCCTTCCAGAGCAAAACGAGCAAGTCTCGCTCGATGAGCTTCCCCCGCTCAAAGCGACGTTCGATCTCGCCGATGAGCTCCTCCGTCACTTGCCCTCCCTCAAAAGCCGTCTGCATCACCTGAAAAAATGCATCACCTTCCAGATCACCAAAACTAGACGTCGACAGCTTCTGCCTCGTGCGCTCGCGTTCAACCTCCTTTTGGCGCTCACGGCGCTCAGCGCGATACCGCTCGTAGACCTCCTCCAAATGTTGAGAAATCCGCACTAAATCATCAATGGTATACGGCAGCGGCTCGTTGGTCAGATACGCTTGCAGTTGCTGCACATTGACCAAGTCCGCATACCGCCTCAGCGGTGAGCTGATGTGCATATACGAAGGCAAATTGAGCGAAAAATGCCCCTCTAAATAGGGGTGATAGCTCGCCGTCTCCAAAATCAGCTCCATCCGCTGGTTGAACGTATCGATGCGGCTATCTTGAGCATCGTACGAGGCCGATTGAAGCGATTCGAGCAAGCTCTCCCGCTCCGGAGCAATCACCTTCGCCCGTTGATTGCGAAAAAGACAAGGTATTTCACGCTCTATAAAATAGCGCGACATCAAGTAATTGGTCAAAATCATGAATTCCTGCACGATGAGATAGCCATAATGGCTTTCTTCCGGACTCAAACGCACCATCATCCCCTCTTCGTTGATCGTCAATCCGCGCTTGACGTCAAAAAGCGCAAGCGCCCCACTGTCTAAGCGCCTCCTATAAAGCAGGGTGGCTAACTCCAACGCGTCGCGCAACAACGCGTGATGCTTGTGTTTGGGATGCTCTAAAATCTTGCTCACCCCCTTATAGGAATACTGCCCTTCGTTGCGAAAAACTGCAGGCTCTACTTCGTATCGCTTCACCTCACCCCACCGATCTAGGTGCACCGACAACCGATACACCTTGCGGTATTTGCCGTATAACAAACTCAATTTGTTTTCCGATAGATCAGTAGGGAGCATGTGCTGGATAAAATTCGGATAATACCGCGTAAAACCGTACTGATAGGCCCGACGATTGGAGCGGGTATCCGGCCGCGCCAATACCGAGGCCATCGATACAAACACGTCTAAAGCGTAGTCCTCTCCCTCCTTGACCAGAGCAAAACCGTCATCTAAATCTTGAGAGCCAATCTTGTCGATCGTCACTCCTCTGTACAATGGCCATCTCGTGTTCTTCACCGTGCAACGATTTCACATCAATACGCACCCACCCAAATATATCCAACACTATAGTTGGCAACGGTGTTTTTGCCGCGATATTTTTCGCAAAGCCGATCGGCCGATTTGAGATTTTACCTTAAATTTACAAATAAAACCCGATACGCCATGGCTACGATACATCCGCCCCTCAATTTCAAGAAGTGGATTGACGAGCATCGGCACTTGCTCAAACCCCCCGTAGGCAATCAAGTCGTCTGGAAAGACACCGACTTTATCATCATGGTCGTCGGTGGACCCAACAAACGCAAAGATTACCACTACAACGAAACGCCGGAATTCTTCTATCAGATCGAAGGCGACATGGTGCTTAAAATCATCCACCCCGAAAAGGGACCGATGGACATCCCCATTCGGGAGGGAGAGATCTTCCACCTACCGCCTCGCATTCCGCATTCACCCCAGCGCTTTGCCAACACCGTCGGCCTGGTCGTAGAAGTACAACGCCCCGACGGCGTACTCGATGGCTTCCAATGGTATTGCGAAAACTGCGGCCAATTCCTCTACGAAGAAAAGCTCCCATTGAAGGACATCGTCAAAGACCTTCCCATCATCTTCGAGCGATTTTACAGCGATAGCTCCAAGCGTACCTGCTCGAACTGCGGCGCCGTAATGCAGCCACCACAATGAGTCGGCTTGCCGCCTTTTACGTATTTATCCTCATTGTAGGAGCTTGTGTGCCTACTCGTGTCGTCACACCGTTACAAAGAGGAAGCACGCACATAGGCCTCAATGCGGGAGGACCTCTCATCCGCTTTCGCGGTAACGTCATTCCCATCCCCTTTAGTTCCGTCTACGCCGCCCACGGATGGACCAATACCACCAGCATTTACGGAGGCCTACATCTCACCTCGCTCGTGTATAAGACCTTCCAACTCGACGCAGGGCTTGCCCATCGCTTTTACCAATCGCCCAATACGCGCCTTCAACTCGTAGGAGGCGGCGCACTGATGAGCGCAATAGCCCTTACCAATGGCACGATGCGTGTATTTCCCATCACGCATTTCCACGCCGTATTTGCGCCATCACCGCCCCTGCAGCTCTACGGAGGCGCAGCCGTGTGGTGGGACTTCTACCGGTCTATCCGCCAATCACAGACCACCTACCGACTGGCCTTCCCTGTCTTTTACACGGGCATACAATGGGCCAAGGCTGATCCGTGGACCTGCTCGCTGGAATACAAGCTGCTCAACCCCTTCGTCGAAAACGACAAGACCGTCGTGGAATACGTACACTGGAGCCATTACGGCGCACAAGGACTTTACCTATCCGTAACGTACCAACTACCCATCTCAAAGCAAACGCCTAAACCGTGAAAGGGTCGTACATTCTGGTAGCCGCGTTCTCAATCTCGTTGCTAACGTCTTGCATGCGCTTGGATGACAATCTCTACAAACCCGAAAAAATCGACAGTTACAAATTCGATGCCTACGAAGGCCCTTTGAGCTTTCGACTCGATCAGCGCTGGAATGTGCCCCCCTCACAAATCCACCTCCTACGGTTTTATTCGGGCAATGAGCAGTACCGCATCTACGGCATCTACATCGGCGACACCCTCACCATCGACCGCGACACCGTCATCATGTACTGCCACGGCAATGCCAAGCACATGGACAATTACTGGCAACGCCAAAAGCTGCTCTACGCGAGAGGAAGATACGGCGTCTTGCAAATCGATTACCGCGGCTATGGACTTTCCGAGGGCAAACCCTCCGAATCTGGCCTCATCGAAGACGTCGATGCTGCCCTCCAATGGCTGAAAAAGCGCGGACTGCAACCCGAACGCCTCATCATCTACGGCTTTAGCCTCGGATCCATTCCCGCTACCGCCTTGGCCGTCCATCCGCGATCCTTAGCCCCCTCAAAGCTCATCCTCGAAGCCCCCATCGGAAGCATTCGCACCATGGTCGAAGACGGAGCCATCCTCACCATGGCCCCAGAATTTTATACCGACCTGCAGACCGACAACATCGAACTGATCCGTTCATGCCGCATACCCTTCATGCTCCTACACGGAAAGCGAGATTTTTACCTCTACATCGAAACACACGGTGCACCCATCTATGCCAACCACCCCGGCCCTAAAAAGGTCTTCTACCGCGTCGAAGGGGCCGACCACGAAAACCTCCCCGCTGCCATGGGTTTTGAGCGCTACACTGCGGTCATCGATTCCTTCATCACCCATTAAACGGTTGGCATCATCGGCAGCTGGTCGCAGCGACAAAATGCCCCCTTGGGCGGTAAAAACACACCCACCATTTCATACACAAACTTCTCTCGCAAGGGAAGCTCCCCGCCTCACAAGACCGCCCTATTTTTTATCCCTTGTCATGTATGAAATGGTGGTCTGCCGGATAGGGACTCAGACTTTTACCCTGCCGTGGCATTTCTTGTACTTCTTGCCACTACCACAGGGACAGGGTTCGTTGGGGCCGATCTTGCGCTCGGTGCGTCGATAAGTCTGTACTTCCTCATGCTGAGGCTTGCCGGCAGCCATGGCGGCCTTTCTCCTGGCGATTTCTTCGGGACTCATACGGCTTTCGCGCAGGCGAATGCGTTGTGGGCGTTGGAGTTGTACCTGTTGTAGTTGAGGCTCTTCTTGCTGTATGGCGAGCTTGCACTTGATGAGAAAGGATGTGACGTCTTTGTTGATCTTGTGAATGAGCTCTTCGAAGGCGCGATAGGCCTCCATCTTGTAGACGACGAGCGGATCTTTCTGCTCAAAAGAGGCCGCCTGTACACTCTCCTTGAGCTCCTCCATTCGGCGTAAGTGGTCTTTCCAGTTTTCGTCGATGATGAGCAGGGTGACGGTCTTTTCGATGTCCTCGAAGATGGACCTTCCCTCTGTTTCGAGGGCCTTTTGTATTTCAGCACCAACGGTGAGTGTGCGCACGCCATCGGTGACGGGTACAGCTACGCGCTTGTACTGCGGCTCTTCTTCAGCAATGCGCTGTATGTGCGGATAGATAAACGCGTTGATGGAGTTTTTCTTCTCTTCGTAACGTCGGAAGAAGCTCTCGCGGAATTTTTCCTTCAATCCCTCCTTGGAGAGCTGCTGCCATTCATCCTCGGTGATTTCGGGCTCCATGCCGAGGGTCTGGTAACACTCATAGCGGAAGGACTCGTACGATCCCTCCTCCTTATGGTACTCGATCATGTCGTCGAGTAGTGTGACAAACATGTTGTAGAGATCGACACTGAGGCGTTCGCCGGTCAATGCGTTGTAGCGCTTTTTGTAAATGGCCTCCCGCTGGATATTCATCACATCGTCGTATTCGAGGAGGCGCTTGCGAATACCGAAGTGGTTTTCTTCGACCTTTTTCTGGGCGCGCTCGATGGATTTTGTCACCATCCTGCTCTGGATCACTTCGCCCTCCTTGTGGCCGTAGCGATCCATGTATTTGGCAATGCGCTCGGGGATGAATAGGCGCATCAGATTGTCTTCTAAGGAGACAAAAAATTGAGACGAACCGGGGTCGCCCTGTCGGCCGGCGCGTCCGCGCAACTGGCGGTCTACGCGTCGACTCTCGTGGCGCTCGGTGCCAATGATGGCCAGCCCACCGAGCTTGCGCACCTCATCGCTAATCTTGATATCGGTACCACGACCCGCCATATTGGTGGCAATGGTGACCGCACCCTTTTGGCCAGCTTGGGCAACAATTTCCGCCTCTCGCTGATGATGCTTGGCATTGAGCACGTTGTGCTTGATGCCGCGCAACTTCAACATGCGGCTCAACTTCTCGGAAATCTCCACCGAAGTCGTTCCCACCAGCACAGGCCTGCCCTGCTTGTTGAGGCGGACGATCTCTTCAATGACGGCATTAAACTTCTCTCGCGCCGTCTTGAAGACCAGATCATCTTTGTCTTCGCGGATGACCGGCTTGTTGGTGGGAATGACGACGACATCGAGCTTGTAGATTTCCCAAAACTCCCGCGCCTCGGTCTCGGCCGTACCCGTCATGCCCGCCAGCTTGTGGTACATACGGAAGTAGTTCTGCAAAGTGATGGTAGCATAAGTCTGCGTCTGCTCCCCCACTTTGACGTTTTCCTTGGCTTCGAGCGCTTGATGTAGACCGTCGGAATACCGACGACCCTCCATGATACGACCCGTCTGCTCGTCGACAATCTTCACCTGACCATCCATGATGACATAATCGACATCGCGCTCAAAGAGGGTATAGGCCTTGAGCAACTGGTGCACGGCATGGAGCCTTCGCGATTTGACACTGAAATCGCGGATGACCTTCTCCCGCTCACGCTTCTTCTCCTCTTCCGTCAAATCATCGCGCGAATCGATTTGATGTAACTCAGTGCCAATATCGGGCATGACGAAAAACTTCGGATCCTCCTCCCATTGTGAGAGATATTCGGCCCCCTTGTCTAAGAGCTCAACGATGCGGTTCTTCTCGTCGATGGTAAAAAATAAAGGCTCATCGACGATGTGCATATTTTTAGACTGCTCTTGCAAGTAGTAGTCTTCCGTCTTTTGAAGGATAGACCGCATGCCCTCCTGGCTGAGAAACTTGATGAGCGGCCGAAATTTGGGCATGGCGCGATACGCACGCAACAGGGCCATCCCTCCTTCCCCTTCTTTATACCCGGTCGAGCCTTCGGCTATTTTTTTCTTGGCTTCGTTGAGGAATTTGATGGCGAGCTTGCGCTGTTCGTTGACCAGTCGCTCCACCTTGGGCTTTAGGGCATTGTACTCTTGCTCTTCAGCTCCTTCAGGGACCGGTCCCGATATGATGAGCGGCGTACGTGCATCGTCAATGAGCACGCTGTCGACCTCATCGACAATGGCGTAGTGATGCCCCCGCTGCACCATTTCATCGATAGAGCGGACCATGTTGTCCCGTAAATAGTCGAATCCAAATTCGTTGTTGGTACCATATGTGATGTCGCACAGATAGGCCTCTTTTCTCCCCGGAGAGTGCGGCTCGTATTTGTCTATGCAGTCGACGCGCAGGAGGAGAAACTCGTATATCGGCCCCACCCATTCGGCATCGCGCTTGGCGAGATAGTCGTTGACCGTGACGATGTGTACTCCCTTGCCCGCCAAGGCATTGAGATAGGCCGGCATGGTCGCCACAAGAGTCTTACCCTCGCCCGTCGCCATTTCCGCTATCTTGCCCTGATGCAAGACAATACCACCGAGCAATTGCACATCGTAGGGCACCATGTCCCACTTTATCGGACTGCCCCCAGCTGTCCAAGTGTTTTTCCAGATGGCTTTATCGCCCTCAATGGTGATGTAATCTTTTTTCGTGGCCAGCTGACGGTCGTGCTCCGTGGCCGTCACTTCAAGGGTGTCGTTTTCGGCAAAGCGCCGCTCGGCCTCCTTTACCACCGCAAAAGCCTCCGGCAAAATTTCGTTGAGTACCTCCTCCAACTCCTTGTTGCGCCGCTCCTCCATCTCGTCCAACTGGCGATAGAGCTCATCCTTTCGATCAAAATCTTCGGTGCTCTCCGCTTGCCGCCTTATCTCTTCCATTTGAGCATCAATCTCGCGCAAGTGCTCCCGTATGCGACGCTTAAAGTCATTCGTCTTGTCACGCAACTCGTCATTGCTCAAATTGCGGTACTCCTCATAGTATTGGTTGATCTTTTCTACCGTCGGCATCAACTTCGCTATATCGCGCTCATGCTTCGTCTTAAATAACTT
>JALWKB010000207.1 GCA_026996805.1 Saprospiraceae bacterium
AATTTCGAAACCTCTGACGAAGAAGTACTGGCTCTTCTGCGCCAGATGGCCAACGAAGCGGTGGATCAGACGTATAAGCGCTTGAAAGACCGCATCGACAAGATGGGGGTCACCCAGCCCAATGTCTCGCTCGACCAGTCGCGCGATATTATTTTGGTAGAACTGCCGGGTGTCGAAAACCCCGAACGCGCACGGCGGTACTTGCAAGCAGCGGCTAAGCTGGAGTTTTGGGACGTCTATCGCGTCTCGGATCCCGGCATCCTCGATGCATTTGTCGAAGCGGATAGACGACTCAAGCAGCTGGAAAGTGGAGATACGACTGCCCAGGAGGAAAAGCAATTCGAGCTGGTCGAAAACTACGACTACATACGGGATACGCTCACAGGAGAGGTGGTCGATTCCGTACTGGTCAGTGTCGACACCATCTGGAAGACCGCAGATCCGATGCTCGATCGCGGTCCGCTACTCAGGGTGTTGGATCTCAATGTCTCTACACAGGAAGGGCTTGCCATGCCCTTGGCGGTGATGGGGCAAGCGGATAAAAACAAGCGACATATCGTCGATGCCTATCTCAGCCGCCCGGAAATACGGGCTCTCTTTCCGAGGGATTTGAAATTTGCCTGGAGCCATAAACCAGCGAAGGATTATACTACAGGTAGATTTACCAACAAGTACTATCTCTACGCTTTGAAGAAGCCGAGGGGCAGCGATGAGCCGCCGCTTACTGGCGAGTACGTCGTATCGGCCGAGGCAAATCCCAATCCGCAGACCGGTGAAGTGGAGGTGCTCCTCACCATGGACGCCAAGGGTGCGCGCATATGGGCCGACATGACGACCCGGGCGGCAGCGGATAACAACCGCGAAATAGCCATCGTACTCGACGATGAAGTAGTCTCTGCACCAAGTGTGCGCCAGCCCATTACGGGAGGCCGCTCCTCCATTACGGGCAACTTTACCCTTCAAGAGGCCAAAGACCTCGCCAACATCTTGCAGGTGGGCAAACTCCCCACGAAGACGCACATCATCGAGGAATCACTGGTCGGCCCCACACTTGGTAAAGAAAACATTGCACGTAGCTTGCGCGCCATCCTCATCGGATTTTTGCTCGTCTTCTTTTTCATGATCTTCTACTACGGTGGGGGCGGTGTCGTCGCCATATTGGCCTTGATCGCCAACATCTTCTTCATACTGGGAGCCTTGGCGTCCTTCGGTACGGTGTTGACCCTGCCCGGCATTGCCGGTATTGTGTTGACCATCGGTATGGCCGTGGATGCCAACGTTATCATCATGGAGCGCATACGCGAGGAGCTCAATGCGGGGAAGACACTGTACAAAGCCGTCGTCGAGGGCTTTAATCGGTCCTATTCCGCCATCATCGATGCCAATGTCACGACAATACTCGTGGCCATTGTGTTGGCCTATTACGGTTTAGGTCCCATCAAGGGCTTTGCCGTGGTGCTCATCATTGGCGTGTTGATGTCCTTGCTCACGGCCGTACTCATGGGCAGGATGATCATCGAGTGGTGGCTGGACAAGGGCAAGAGCATTAGCTTTTCGACGCCGTGGACGAAAAACCTCTTCCAAAACCTCAACATCGACTGGATGGGCTTGCGCCGCAAGGCGTATGTGTTTTCAGCAGTGCTGCTCACAATGAGCATTATCTCGTTTTTCACGCGCGGTTTTGACTTTGGGGTGGATTTTAAAGGAGGTTATAGCTTTACCATAGAGTTTCCCAAGACGGAAAAGGTCAGTGCGGTAGAATTGCGCAAAAGCCTCAAGGAAGTGTTTGGGTCCGAACCCATTGTCAAGGCTGTCGATGTCGAAAATGTCTACAACGTCACGACGGATTACTTGATCGAAAGCACGAGCAATGACGCACAAGATAGTGTGATGGTTGCCCTATACGAAGGGGTGAAAAAAGCCATTGGTCGCGAGATTGATTTCAATCAATTTAAGCATCCCGAAGGCAGCGATGTGCACATCAACAGTATGACCAAAGTGGGACCGACCATTGCCGATGATATACAGAGCAGTGCGCGTATAGCCACTATACTGGCTCTGATAGTGATTTTCCTGTACATTTTGGTGCGCTTCAGTCGCTGGCAATTTAGTTTGGGAGCTGTGCTTGCACTGTTTCACGATGCCATCATCACACTCGGAGGCTTTTCGCTCTTGCACGGCATTGTGCCCTTTGCACTGGAGATTGATCAAGCCTTCATCGCTGCCCTGTTGACAGTCATCGGTTATTCGATCAACGACACGGTAGTGGTGTTTGACCGCGTGCGCGAGTTTATCAACTTTACTACCGAAAGCGACAAGACCAAGGTGTTTAACAAGGCCATCAACGCGACGTTTTCGCGGACGATCATCACTTCGTTAACTACTATCTTTGTCGTCTTGGTATTGCTCGTCTTTGGTAGCGGTAGCATACGCGGCTTTGCCTTTGCCCTGCTCATCGGCATCATCATCGGTACGTATTCCTCTATCTTTATCGCCTCTGCAACGGTACACGATTTGACGGGCGAACTCAAGGGGCGGGCAAAGACTACGGACATACGCCGCAAGTACATGTCGAAGAGCAAAGTCTGATTTCGACTACCGGTGGTCGGAGCGTACGCCCATTCGTAAATTGCGCCGTACAGTGACACGGTTCATCGCCGTTTTATATACATGGTAGAACTACAGAAAGTCACGGTGCGCTACGGCGAGCGAACTCTGCTCGACGAAGTTTCCTTACACATACCTTCCAGAGCGCATTGGGGGCTCGTTGGTGCAAACGGTTCTGGTAAGACGACGCTTTTGCGCATCATAGCAGGTGTGCAATCACCCGACAAGGGACACATCTCAAAGCCGAAGGAATTGCGCATCGGCTACTTGCAGCAAATCCAAAATACACGAGCTGATCAAACGGCCCTTGCCTCGGCCATGGAGGCTTGGGGTGATTTGCGCCGCCTTCAACGACGCCAGTGTGAAATTGAGCGCGCTCTGGAAGGGATTACAGACTACCAATCTTCGGAGTACAATGCATTGTTAGAAGAGCTGGCACTTGTACACGATCGTATCCATCTACTCGACAGCGGCAAGCTGGAGGGGAAGGCTGTAAAAGTCTTGCGTGGCTTGGGATTTCACGATGAAATGATGCATCAGCCCGTAGAGCAGCTCAGTGGTGGATGGCGTATGCGTGTCGAGCTTGCAAAGCTCTTGCTCCAACAGCCGGGATTGCTGCTGCTCGATGAGCCTTCCAACTATCTCGATGTCGAATCCCTGATCTGGCTAGAGGGATATTTGCGCGAATACAGTGGAGCTTTTGTCGTGGTCTCACACGACTGCGACTTTCTCAACGGAGTAGCTCGGGGTATAATCGAGCTGCGTCAGGGAAAGCTCTTCCGCTATACGGGCAATTACGACGATTACCTCCAACAGCGCGAACAACAATTTCGCACACTCGAAGCCCAATACGTCCATCAACAGCGCGAAATAGCGCGAAAAGAGCGCCTCATCGAGCGCTTCCGCGCCAAGGCGACGAAAGCCAAAATGGCGCAATCCCTCATCAAGGAGCTGCAGCGCATGGAACGCATAGAACTGCCCGAAGTGTCGACAAAATCCATCCACTTGCGCTTTATGCGAGTGCCCCGCAGCGGTGAATGGGTCGTGCGCGTGCGCAACGTGGGCAAGCGATTTGGCGCAAAAGTCGTCTTAGACGGGGTTGAGTTTGATGTGCGCAGAGGCGAGAAATGGGCCTTTGTGGGCCAAAACGGTCGGGGCAAGACCACCTTGATGCGCATTATCGCTGGCGAGTTGGCGCCCGATACTGGCGAGGTACTCCTCGGCCATCGCGTCATTCCTCAGTACTTTGCACAAGAAGAGGCACGCACACTTCCCGAAGATCAGACGGTCTTGGAATACGCAGAGGCCCATGCGGAGGAGTCTTTACGCCCCTTTGTGCGGACCGTTCTCGGCGCGCTGCTCTTTAGTGGCGAAGATGTGGATAAAAAGATTGCGGTACTCTCAGGCGGCGAACGCACTCGCCTCGCCTTAGCGCGTCTGGCCCTAAGCACTTCCAACCTGTTGCTGCTCGATGAGCCGACCAATCACCTCGACATTCCCGCTCGCGATGTGCTCAAAGATGCGTTGCAAAGCTATCCGGGCACGATATTAATCGTGTCCCACGATCGGCACTTTCTCGATGGCTGGCTCGACAGGATTCTCTACTTCGGCGATCAGGGCGTCCTCCAATACGATGGCCATCTGGAGCACTTCCTCGAAGCCTCTGGATTACAGCGCCTTCGCGATGCCGGCATTTCCCAAGGACGTGACGCTTCAACCCCCTCACAACCAGCCCGCTGCCGCGCGAAAAAATCCCAAAGCGCCCATCAGAGGGAACTGCAAAAGCGACTCCGCGCCGTAGAGCGAAAGATCGAAAAACTCGAAACCCGCATCCACCAGCTCGAACAACGCATGGCTGAACCCGAAGCCTACCTATCCGATGATTATCCCGAGGTGGTCGAGCAGTACCAACGCTCCAAAGAAGAGCTCCAGGTACTATTGAGCGAATGGGAGCGCATCGCAGAGACTCTGGAGGGATAATTTTCTCCGTATAAAATGGTGGGCGTCGAGGGCATTAACCGTCGGAATAACTGCGCCATAAAAGCCGTAGGGCCACCACTGCAATGAGTAGGGCGGTAATGATTCGTAGATGCGAGGGCCGTAGAAGTCGAAAGCTCAGGCGTCGGCCGAGGGCACTGCCAGCAAGTACAGCAATCAACAGCAAGAGCGTGGGCCTCAGGGGTAGATAAAACATCGGGTTGAATGCCTGCCCCAGTAGACCGGCCACGGAATTGGCCAAGATGTAAAGACTGCTCATGGCGGCAATGCGATGCGGGCTATCCCAACGCATCAGGTAGAGTATGGGCGAAAGGAAGATGCCGCCGCCAATGCCCACCATCCCCGAGAGAAAACCCACCAGCCCTCCGATGAGGAATAAAAGCAGAGGCGATAATCGTCTCTGCGGCAAGTGCGATGGTCTCCTCTGGACGAGCAGTACAAGTGAAGTGATGAGCAGCGTCCACCCGAGGATGAGGAAAAACTGCCGCTCTTCCATGCGAAGTGATCCACCTACAAAGGCCATGGGCACCCCAGCTGCAACGATGGGTAAGGCTCTCTTTCCGTCGATCAGGTTTCGTCGCAGATACGACAGTACATTGGTGGAGACTACGGCGATATTGCACAAGAGTGCCAAGGCACGCATAGGGACGAAGGGCACCCCTGCCAGTGCCATGATTGCCAGATAGCTCGATCCACCACCGAAGCCCACGGACGAATAGAGGGCCGCAATGCCAAAGAAGGCCACCCACAATCCAATGTCCAGCCAGAAATCCCCCATCATGGCTTAAAGATACAATCCTCCCGGCAGGATGGTGATACTGCTGCGCGTTTAGGGCTTTTGCCAGAGGACTTCTACGTCGCCACGGAGATGTACCACATAACGGGCCAATACGAAGAGGTAGTCCGACAATCGGTTGAGGAAGGGCAAAAGCGTCGTTTGGCCGTCGATCGGATGTGCGCGAATGGCGGTGACGATGCGTCGTTCTGCCCGTCGACACACCGTACGGCAGACATGTGCCATCGAAGCAGCGCGATTGCCACCGGGCAAGATGAAGCTCTTCAGTGGCGGCAAGGCCTCTTCCATGGCGTCTATGGCGCGTTCGAGCTCGCGGATATCATCGTCGGAAGGGAGCGGCATGGCAAAGTCGGCGCGCTTGTCGGGATGAACGGCCAGATATGCTCCGATGTCAAACAATCGGTGTTGGATCACCTGGATGCGCTCGATTTCTACGCCGAGCGGCTTTAGTTCCTCCACCAGCAAGCCGAGGTATGCGTTGAGCTCGTCGACCGTTCCGTAGGCTTCGATCAGTACATCGTCCTTAGGTACTTTGGATCCTCCAAAGAGGGCCGTCGTGCCCTTGTCGCCTGTACGCGTGTAAATCTTTTTGGCCATCGATGATGGTTAGGACTTTTTAGCTTGCGAAGTCAATTTGTCCAGGCTCTCTTCGATGTGCTGGATGCGCTTGAGGCCGTCTTCTAATTTTTTGCGCTCGCGTTCGACGATATGTGCCGGGGCGCGCTGGACAAATTTCTCATTTTGGAGCTTTTTGCGCACGCTTTCCACAAAGCCGCGTGCGTATTCGAGCTCTTTGAGCAGTCGATTGCGCTCTTCTTCAACATTGAGTTGAAGGGCGGCGATGAAGAAGAGCTTTTCCGTGCCGCTGACAAACGGAATGGCATCTGCCGGCTCTTCGTCGACGAGTTGTACCTGTGCCACTTGAGCGCGCTTTTGCAGTAAGGAAATGACACCTGTGGTATTTAGTAGGCTTTCGGCGCTGGGGGTGCGCAAGATGGCGAGGTCGACCGTTTCCTTAGCGGGGATGCCGTGTTTTGTGCGCAGGTGGCGCACTTGACTGATGATGTCGCGCACCTGATCGAACATCTGCAGGAAGGCGGTATCAAACTTCCCACCTTGCGGAAAGGTGGCAACCATGCAATCCTCGCCTTCACCGCGGGGACGCAGTTGGTGCCATATTTCTTCGGTGATAAACGGCATGAAAGGGTGTAAGATGACCATCAGCTCTTCAAAAAAGCGCAAGGTGTTTTCTAGGGTCTGCTGCTCTACGGTTTTATACCCCTTAGGAGGCTTCACCATTTCGAGGTACCACGAGCAGAAGTCGTTCCAAATAAAGGAGTACGTCTCGATAAGTGCTTCTGACAGTCGGTAATTTTGGAAGTGTTTTTGGAGCTGCTGAAGGTGTTGGTTTTTGCGGTGTTCGAACCAGCGCTGGGCGAGTTGGTCGATGGCGCCTTGCTCGGGTGTTACGGCCTGCTGTGCGGGTTGCCACATTTTGACGAGTTTGAGGGCGTTCCACAGCTTGTTGCAGAAGTTGCGTCCTTGTTCGAGGAGTTTTTCGTCGAAGAGCAAGTCGCCGCCGGCAGGGGCACACGACATAATGCCGAAGCGCACACTGTCGGCGCCGTAGCGATCGATGAGCTCGAGTGGATCTGGAGAGTTGCCGAGCGATTTGCTCATCTTTCGCCGCTGTTTGTCGCGTACCATGCCCGTAAAGTACACGTCCTTAAAGGGCTTGTCGTTGGTCCATTCGTAGCCCGCCATAATCATGCGGGCCACCCATAGGAAGATGATATCCCAGCCCGTGACCAACACGGTCGTGGGATAGTAATATGCAAAATCACGGCTGTGGGGATTGAAGCCATCGAATACCGAAATGGGCCAGAGCCAGGAGGAAAACCACGTATCGAGCACATCTTCGTCTTGGCGGAGATCGTCGAGCTGGAGCTCGGGTTTGTGGAGTGCACGCCGCGCTTGCTCGAGGGCTTCTTCTGCCGTCTCGGCGACGAAGACGTGGTCGTCGTAATACCACGCGGGGATGCGGTGGCCCCACCACAGCTGCCGCGAGATGCACCAGTCGCGGATGTTTTTCATCCAGTGGTTGTAGAGGTTGATGTACGAGGGCGGCACAAATCGAATGTCGCCACTTTCTACGGCGCGGATGGCGGGTTCGGCAAGGCTGGCCATGGAGACGTACCACTGCAGGGAAAGGCGTGGCTCGACGACGGAGTTGGTACGCTCCGAACGCCCCACCGAATGGGTATGAGGCTCCACCTTGACCAAATGACCCTCTTCTTTGAGAGCGCGCACGACCGCCTTGCGCGCCTCGAAGCGATCCATGCCGACGAAGAGCTGGGCATTTTCGTTGAGTGTGGCGTCGTCGTTGAAGATGTCGATGATATCGAGTTGGTGGCGCTGGCCGATTTCGAAGTCGTTGGGGTCGTGCGCAGGGGTAATTTTCAGTGCGCCCGTACCGAACTCGGGATCGACATATGTATCGGCAATGACGGGAATCGCTCGCCGAATCAAGGGCACATAGACGCGTTTGCCCACCCAATGGGCGTAGCGCTCGTCGTCGGGGTGTACGGCTACTGCGGTATCGGCCAGGATGGTCTCGGGTCGCGTGGTAGCAATCGTGATGGCCTGGTCGGGCTGGTCTACCGAAGGATAACGGATGTAATAGAGCTGTCCCTGCTCTTCGCTGTAGATCACTTCTTCGTTGGACAAGACGGTTTTGGCTTCGGGATCCCAGTGGACCATGCGCTTCTTGCGGTAGATTTTGCCCTTGCGGTACAGGTCAACGAAGGCCTTGATGACTGCACGCGAGCGAATTTCATCCATCGTAAAGGCCGTGCGCCGCCAATCGCACGAGGCACCCAGCCTGCGCAGCTGTTGTAAGATGATGCCACCGTACTTTTCCTTCCACTCCCAGGCGTATTTTAAAAACTCCTCACGAGTCAACTGGCGCTTGTCGACGCCCCTTTCGCGGAGCATCTTGACGACCTTGGCCTCTGTAGCTATAGAGGCGTGATCCGTGCCCGGGACCCAACAGGCGTTTTTACCCTCCAATCGGGCCTTGCGAATGAGGATGTCCTGGATGGTGTTGTTGAGCATATGCCCCATGTGGAGCACGCCCGTGACATTGGGCGGCGGAATGACGATGGTATAGGGCTCCCTGTCGTCGGGATCGCTGTAAAAATACCCGCGACGCTCCCAATAGTCGTACCAGCGCTTTTCAAGATCCTGCGGCTGATATTTGTCGGCCAATTTCATGGGCTATCAATTGGTTGTGCACGTTTGCTAACGTCATTCGCACTGAGGCAATGGATGCATGACTATTACCCGTGTAGAGTGCAAAGGTACGCAGAATCGATGGAGTGCGCGCATATCCCAACACGTACAGCAGCCCTTCAATGTACGACGATAGTGGGCCCATAGCGAAAGACGAAGACGTCGCGTACCTCAAGATTGCGATCGATAGCAAGGGCGTACCCGATGTCGTAACAGTTCTGCGCAAGGGTGGGTAATCGGAAAAAGGCGCGCAGCTCATCGAGATGGTCGCTGGTGGTGATGATGACGAGCGGTGCAGGGGCCCGGCTGAGCAGTCGCAAAAAGCTGCCCGCATCTTCAGGCTCAAATAAAATGGGATCCACCCCATGGGACTCAGCAAGTGGGCGAGCACTCAGATACGTGCGGCGAAAGGGCGGCGTCAAAATGGCGCCCACCGCTGCATCAGCAAAAATCCCCGATAAAACACGAGCGCGCAGAGCTCCACGCTCCGACAACCCCGGATTGAGCCCAAGAGAATCTTCCTCGGCATGACAAAAGACATAGACCAGTCGCTCCGAATCACTGACCAACCGCGTGAGAGGTATAAAACTGTCGGACTGGATATACAACCCCATACTGTCGACCCTGACGAGCGTAGGAATGCTATCGTTTGCCATATAGTGCTCGAAGTAAGCAGTTCGATGATTGCCCTCAGCAGGTACACAGCCGTAGATCAGACCGACGAGTACGGCGAATACAGTACTGGTGGTTAGGACGACCAGGTAAAAGGCAGTATCTTTGTATGGGTATTTCATCGTAAAGTGCAATAAGCCCGTACAAAGGTAAAACATATTAGAAAAAACCTAATGCGTTAGAGGCCTATTGGGCGAACAAAGACCGTTTGGTAGCATTAGAAATGAAGTAAAGCATACGAGGCGATGAAGAGCGGTAAGGGGTTTTTGTTTTGGATGGGTGTGTTGGCCTTCCTTGTAGTGACGGCATTGGGCTGTCGAGAGACGAAGCGGTCGAAAATGCTGCGCAAGATCGAACAAGAAGGCACCTTTGACATCACATATATGGACACGACTGTGGTGTACGATTCCATTAGCGGCAAGGAGATACTTCGGGTTGAAGAGAAGACTCTGAAAGATGTGTACATTACGACGGAGGAGTTTCCCGTCATGCTGCGGGAGGACGGCAGCGAGGCCTCTGTCTTTGAGACAAAGAGGCTGCTCAACTATTTCATAGACAAAAATTTCAACCCTCCTGCGGAGCTGACCACGGGCAACCGCAAGCGGTTGATCATGGAGTTGTACTTTGACAAGACGGGGCGCATCGTCAAGATCGGTATCATGAATCCGACGTATACCGTCCTCGACACGATGGCTCTGGCGGCCTTTAATAAGATGAAAAAGCGATTTCGCTGGACACCGGCCTATTTAAATGGGGAGCCGATCAATTTTAAAATGGTCGTCCCCCTGTCGTATTAAATAGCTGCAGTGATGATACTCTACAACGTCACCATAACGGTCGATGCCGATGTCGAGTCCCAGTGGTTGCTGTGGATGAAGGAGGTCCACATACCCGATGTGTTGCGCACGGGATGCTTTGAGGGGGCACGGCTGTTGCGCCTGTTGCATATGGATGAGCCGGGACAGTGCACGTACGCCGTGCAGTACCGCTGTAGGGATTTGGAACATCTGACGCGCTACGAGCAAAACTATGCCGATCGTCTTCGCCGAGCGCATGCCGAAAAATTTAAAGACAAATTCGTCGCTTTTCGCACAGTATTGGAAGAACAGGCTACCTTTGACAAAATACAATCCACATGAGAGGCACCGGAATACTCACCATCACCTTGCTTGCAATATTGGCTATTGTATCGTGGAGGGATACCCACGTGCGCGCAGAGACCGAGATGGGGGCCTTTCCCACTGCGCTGCCTCAGGTGATCAAGGCCGTCAAGCTCGATCACGTCTATGACTTTGCCGGCGAAATCTTGCCC
>JALWKB010000208.1 GCA_026996805.1 Saprospiraceae bacterium
GCACGGGATATCCCACCGGTGTGGGCTGTGATCACATTGCGGTCACCTTCCGCGATACAAAGATACCCATCTGTGGCGGTGCCTACAAGCTGCTGCGACGCTGGAAAGTCATCGATTGGTGTACGGGGCAAATTCGCGATACTATTCAATTGATCAAAGTCATGGACTTTACACCCCCGGTGATCGCATGTCCTGGCACCAGTGGATTGCCAGCAGATACCGTACCTACCGACTACTACAGCTGTACAGCTACGTATATCGCGCCCATACCGATCGAAAATCCCAATCCGCCACCTTTCGACAACAAAAATGTCTACATGCTCTACGAGTGTTCCGATTGGACATATGAGGTGCATCACAAACCAGCCGTAGACCCCAATGATTGTACGCCTGATAACACCCCGGGCACACCGGCCGAACAAATCGGTGTTGATCCGTCGACTGGACTGCCCATTTATCGCATTAGCAATATGCCACTTGGGTGTAACTGGTTGTACTATATCTTTACCGACGCATGTGGCAACAAGGATACCTGCCAGTTTGATGTATACGTCAAGGATACGCGCCCCCCTGTGGCCATATGCGATCAGCATACCACAGTCACTTTAGATGCTGACGGAACTGCTAAGATTTACGCATCGAGCTTTGACGATGGCAGCTATGACAACTGCATGATCGACACGATACTTGTACGACGCATGAACGACTATTGCGGCAATCCCGCAAACCTCACTTTCCGCCCCTTTGTGGAATTCTGCTGTGCCGACATTCCACACAACCGCCAGATGGTCATCATGCGTGTATGGGACAAATTCGGCAATTATAGCGACTGCATGGTCGAAGTCACCGTCCAGGATAAAATACCGCCCTCGCTCGTCTGCCCACCCGATATTACGATCGAGTGTGACCAAGACTATCGCGACACGAATATCACCGGTTCGGCAAGTGCGGAGGACGTATGTGCGGGTGTACACATCTGGTACCGCGATATATCCGTCGACACTACAGCTTGCGGATTGGGTGAAATTGTGCGAAGGTGGTATGCCGAAGATGCTGCTGGCTTGCGCGACTCGTGTGATCAGCGCATTACCATTCAAAATTCCGATCCGTTTGATGAGACCGACATACTATGGCCACCGTCGTATGTCACAGTCAATGGTTGTACCGAAGCCGATGCACATCCGGACCTGATACCTTCCAATCCCAAGCGTCCACGTGCCCTGCGCAACGATGCCTGTGCCAACATCATCGTGGGGTACGAAGATCAAGTCTTTCACGATGTACCTGGAGCTTGTCTAAAGATACTGCGCACATGGAACGTCATCGATTGGTGTCAGTACGACCGCAATAACCCGGGATCGGGTAGGGGAGTGTGGTCGTTTGTTCAGACCATCCTCGTGGTCAATACGCAGGCACCGCTCATCGATCCTGCCAGCTGTCGCGATACGACCATCAGCAGCGATGTCGATTGTAGTGCGCCCATACGGCTCACAGCCAGTGCAACCGATGATTGTACTCCTTCCGATGACTTGAGCTGGAACTTTTCCGTCGACATCGACGACGACGGCAGCATCGATACCACCGGCGATGGACCAAACGCAGAGGTCACACTTCCTTCCGGACAGCACCGCTTTACATGGATCGCCACCGACCAATGTGGAAATAGCTCCACCTGTGACTTTGTCATCACCGTACGCGATATGAAAAAGCCCTCACCGCTATGTAAGTCTGGTATCGTCACCTCCCTGATGAACGATTCGACCAATATCACTATATGGGCTTCGGACTTCAATGCCAAGAGCTTTGACAATTGTACGCCCGCATCGGAATTGCGCTATTCCTTTTCACCAGATGTCAACGACAACTATCGACATTACAATTGCGATAGCTTGAAAAACGGCATTATCGACACCTTCGAATTAGACATGTGGGTGACCGACAAGGCGGGCAATCAAAGCTATTGTACCGTCAAGCTCGTCGTACAAGACAATATGGACGTCTGTCCTGATAAAACTACCGCACAGGGTATAATTGCAGGATACATTCGCGATCCTCAAGATCAAGGTATTACCAACGTCCGCGTAGAACTGTTGCGTCATAACGATTTCTTCAGCGAGGCGATTACCTCGTCCGACGGGGCCTATCGCTTCGAAGATTTGCCTCTGGGCGATGATTACATCGTCAGACCACGACGCAATGATCGACATCTCAACGGTGTGACTACCTTGGATATCATCCGCATCAATAAGCACATCCTCGGCATACAAATCTTTGACAATCCCTATACCCGCCTTGCCGCCGATGTCAACATGTCGAAGAGCATCACGGGAGGCGATATCGTCGTCTTGCGCAATCTGATCCTCGGCAGAATACGCAAGCTGCCCGTACAGCGCTCGTGGCTGTTCTTCCCAGCCAATACGCAGTTTTCCAATCCCTTTAAACCGTGGTACGATGTGCGCGAAACCTATGATGTTAGCCAGCTCTACAATGCTGTCGAGGATGTCGATTTTGTCGGTGTAAAATTGGGCGATGTCACAGGCGACGCTCGCCCCAATAGGAGTACAGCATCCAATACCACGCGTGGAGCAAACGCCTTAACACTTCGCATCGACAACATGCACCTCCAAAACGGTAAAGTCTACCGCATTCCCGTCTACGCATCGGAGTCGGCTCAGCTGAAAGCCCTACAAGGAACGTGGCTCTTTAATGGCGAAGCGCTACACATCGAAGCTATCGAAAGTGGTAGCCTCCACATAGCCCCCGACTATATCAACCATGCTTATGCCGACCAAGGATTGTTGCCTTTCTTGTGGTACGCAGATCAAACGCAGGAAGTCGATCCAAACCAACCTCTGTTCTACTTAGTCGTAAGGGCATACCAAAACGCAGAGCTGTTTGAACAGCTAAACATCAGTCCATCGATCACCGCCGCGATCGCATACGACGGCGACGAAAGGGCCATGGACATCGCCCTGCAATGGGAAAATACCGACGAAGCCGAATCCAGAGTAATACTCTACCAAAATGTGCCAAATCCGTTTGCCCATACTACAGTGATCAACTTCCGCCTGCCTGAAGAAGACTGGGCCACTCTTCGCATCTATGACGACAAGGGCCGCCAGGTATGGCATCAGCGATTTTATGCCCAGAAGGGACTCAACACCGTGCGAATCGACAATGCTGATCTCCCCTATGGTGTACTAATTTACGAGCTACGATCCTGTGGTACTTCCCTCAAGCGAAAAATGATAAGACTGAGGTAAGCGCTTTACAGCCCACTGCTGACATAAGCCAATCTCTCACTGCCCCGGGGTGCATTTGCCATCTCGGGGCAGCTGCTTTTAATAATAGTGAGATTTGCGTATGTTTGCATGCCGTACGACAAATACGATGCGATGTTTCACCATCGATGGTCACGTTTCTGGCTCAGCACACTATTGCTCTATGTGAGCCTGTTGGGCTACGCCCAACAAAAGGGAACCATACGCGGACATGTCTTTGACAAAAAAGACGGTACTGCCATTCCTTTTGCAACAGTAGTACTCCAGGGTACCGAATACGGCACAACCACAGACATCGATGGGCTCTTCGTATTGAGCGCAATACCCGTAGGCACGTATACGCTCGTCGTCCAATATATCGGATACGATACGGCGCGTTTGAGTGTAGAGGTCAACCCCTCGGAAGTCAAATACTATCGCATTTTCATAAAACCGCAGACCGTGCATCTCAAAGCTGTCCAGGTGTCGGGCAAAAAGGCCGCTGCACGTCGCAACGTACAAATATCGACCGTGAGCATTACGCCTACACAAATACAGGCCTTGCCGTCTGTTGGGAGCGAACCCGATATTGCGCAGTATTTGCGCATTTTGCCCGGTGTCATCAGTACAGGAGTACAGGGTGGACAGATTTATATACGGGGAGGAAGCCCCGTTCAAAATATGGTACTGCTCGACGGTATGCTCATCTTTAGCCCATTTCACTCCATCGGTTTTTTCTCCGTATTTGAGACTGAAATGATACAAAATGTCAATGTATACACGGGTGGATTTGGCGTCGAATACGGCGACCGCCTGTCGGCCGTGGTCGATATTCGCACCCGACATGGAAATATGCATCGATACGCAGGGTTTGTGTCCCTTAGCCCCTTTCAGATGCGAACGATGCTCGAAGGGCCCATCATCAAAGACCGCACGGGGAAGGGAAGTGCCCTGTCTTTTATGCTTTCGTATAAAAACTCCGTATTGCCTTATTCATCACCTTATTTGTACCGCTATGCGGTAGTAGATTCCATAGGTGCGTTGCCGTTTTATTATTCCGATTGGTACGGTACGGTCAGCCTGTTGCTCGGTGGAGGAAGCCATGCTCGCCTCTTTGGGTTTAGACACTCCGATGCCGTGATTTACCCCAACATCGCTCAATATCGATGGCATGCCAATGGAGGAGGCCTGAAGTTTAAAATACTGCCCCCACAATCATCTTTACTCATCGAAGGCCTCTTCGCAGGATCAACTTACCAAATCAAAGAACGCATTCCTCAACCACCCGGTATACGCGAAAAACCGCGATCGAGCATAGTCAGCGCCTTTGATGCCTACGTGCGCTTTACACGCCATCTCGGTGACAACCGACTGATGTACGGTTTCAACTTTCAAACCCTTTCGACCGACATTCGCTTCGTCAATGCAATCGATATCACCTTTCAGCAGCGCATCAACAATACCACGATGGCGAGCTATGCCAAATACAAGTGGAAGTGGAATCAACTCATCGGCGAAGCGGGAATACGAGCGACCTTTTACGCCTCATTAGCTGACTTTCGATTCGAGCCGCGCTTAGGGTTTAAGTACAATATCCACCCGGACTTTCGTCTAAAAGGTGCCTTTGGTCTCTACTCACAACAACTGATGAGTACCACCAACGAACGCGATATCGTCAATCTCTTCATCGGCTACCTCATCGCTCCACAACTCCAGACAGGTACCCACTACATCGGCGGCATAGAATGGGATCTCTCCGATCACTGGCAATGGAACGCAGAAATGTACTATAAGAACTACGAGCTCCTACTCAGCTTAAACAGAGACCGACGCACCCCCTCCGACCCCGAATACATCCGTGAAAAGGGTAGGGCATACGGCTTGGATATCCTCCTCACCAATCGCTCCGAGCGACACTACTTGTGGGTGGCCTATTCCCTCGGATTCGTCACACGCGACAACGGCCAACAAGTGTACTACGCCACCTTCGACCGACGCCACAATATCAACGCGCTATTGAGCTATAAGCTAGGGAAAAAAATCCCCATAGAATTGTCCTTGCGATGGAACTTCGGTACGGGATTTAAATTTACAAAGCTGTACGGATTCGCCGAAAAACAGGTGTATCCCGACCTCCAAGACGACCCCAGGACTAAAAATGGAGAGGTGGTACCCGTATTTTCCGAAACCATCAATGGCGGCGTGCTCCCCGATTACCATCGGCTGGATCTATCGGTGAAATACGCTCGCGAGATCAACCCACACCTCTTTGCCGATGTCATCTTCAGTGTTACCAATGCCTACAATCGTCGCAATATCTTCTTCGTCAATCCCCTCAAAGCAGAAGACAAGATCTATCAACTGCCCATCCTCCCATCACTGGGACTGAAGCTTGGATTTAAGTAATCGAAAAGTGTCTTCTCGAGACCGACAACGCTTCAACATGTCTGCTACAATCCTCTCATTGTACGGCCCCTCCTGCAGTTGAAGAAAGCTCATTGCTATGTAATTGGAAATATTGCTCACCTCCGCATCAGTCAAGTCGGGAAAGCCCATCATCACCACCGAAAAAGTATCACCACCAATCCTAAAGCTATCGTAAACGCCATAGCGGATAGCACACGGAATGCGCCAAAGCTGCTTACGTAAGTCCTCGCGATCCACTAGCGAAGGATAAATCCCCTCCAAACCAGTGCCATCGCTCATGTGACACCAGGCACATTGCGCTTCGTACAAGGCCTTCCCCTGCGGGTAGCGCTCACCACAACTCATCAAAAGCGCCAATGGAAGGATTATGGAAAGGACAATCCGTCCAAGGTGATTAATCATAACCTTCATCGGCCATTTCATCCAAAAGACGGTCGATATCCTCTGCCAAACGGTATACCTCCTCCTTTGAAGTGCCATCGCAATAACTGCGCAAATGGCCCTCGCCGTCGACGAGCACAAACTTCCCTGAATGTATGATCGTCAGCGGATCCGAATCGTCCTCTTGGGAGGCACTAATGAGAAACTTTGCAGCAGTCGAATAGATGTCCTCCTTAGGGCCGTATAAAAAATTCCACTTTGGTGCCGACACACCGAGCTTTTGAGCGTAGCGCTTTAAGCGCGGTATCGTGTCGTGACGCGGATCTAAGGTAAACGACATCAACACCACACGGGGATCAGATTGGTAGCGCTTGTACAATTCCTTCATGTGCTTGGTCATCACCGGACATATGGTCGGACACGATATAAAGAAAAAGTCGACTACGTAGACTTTGCCCCTCAGTGATTCGGCAGTGACGAGTTGACTGTCCTGGTTAAAAAAGGCAAAGGAATCGACGCGATAATACACCGTCGAATCCCCCAGCTGCTGATGCGGACCGAGGTAGGGTAGGGGCTCCGTCTTTGAAGACTGACAAGCCATTAAAACAGTAGCCAATATTAAAAACTCCAAGCGATACAAGACACGCATCTTCACTACTCCTTGTTCGTGTATTGCGAAGCCCGCTGTAAGGCGCTGTCAATGAGCGCGGCAACATGATGGATCTTGCGCTCCTCCGCCTGTAAATACGACAAGTACGTCCCTTTACCGCTCCAGTCGACCTTTTGCTTGAAATGGTACATCCAATCCCACATGCCTTCGTCAGCGTGCTTCAACAATAGAATGCTTGAATCTAACCCACTTTTAAAATCAGCACTCTCGTTTCCTGCACTTTTGATGCGCTGCAACGTCTGTATGGCCCTTTCGATCGCTCCCATTTTGGCCATGGCAGAGTCGTGCACCGCCATAAGCCTGCGATATACCTCTTGTTCTTGCTTGGTCAGCCCTTGAGGAAGATCCGTCGAATCCGTCTTCCGATTCTTACACGACACCAGTACACTAATACCGAACATCCAGATGATGAACAATGCGTACTTCATAATAAAATGTCTGTTAATGTCACTTGACCAAACGCTACTACATGCAAATTGTTATTCTTGATTGTTTTGTACATTTGCCACGACGAAAGATGTTCAATAGCAAAAACCAGCTGAAAATGAAAGCGCAAACGATCGCATGGTGTGTATTCCTAAGCGTAGGCCTCGCCGTACAATGCAAGTCCAAAGAGGATAAGAAATCCACAGCAGGTACAATTGTACAAGAGGCACAGACAGCTGAAAAACCCTGTACATACATTTACAATCCATATATGACATCCGTAGAATGGACGGCATATAAGTTTACTGAAAAAGTCGGCGTCAAGGGAAAATTCGAAAATGTCGCCATTACTCCCGGCAACAAAACCGTTTCGAGCCCCGACGATGTGCTGCTGAATACCGTCTTCACCATCGGCAACTTACAAATCAATACCGGCAATCCCGAACGCGATAAGAAAATCGTCAAATACTTCTTTGAGCCGCTTGGAGAAATCCACGGCAAAATCACTGGCGTCCAAAAGGAAAAACAGCTCGGCGTCATCCAAATGACGTGGAACAACGTCCAAAAACTCCAACCTTTCAGCTATCAGGTTAATGACGATACACTGTACTTAAAAGCCAAAATCGATTTTGCTGCCTGGAACGCCGAAAAGGCCGCTAAAGACCTCAACAACGCCTGCAAAGTACTCCACACCGGCAAAGACGGCAAGAGCGTACTGTGGCCTGAAGCCGACGTCTCCGTCAAAGTCGCTTTCTTCAAGAATTGTAAATAAGTCAAGCGCCTGACCTATCGCTGTCCCTTGGGAAAATGCTACAAACCCCTACTCTGGAACTACTCTGGAACATAATTTATATTATGTTAAGTTGTGCAGCGCAATGTCCACCCCTCCCTGTAATTCATTAATCAAGTACAAGATGCGTACTAACGGTTGTACAATTTTATACCATCAAACTAAATACATGAAGACGGCGCACCATTTTATACAGTGCACCATATAGGGCAATCGCGAAATCAGTGTCTCAGCCGATGTTCTTAAAGAATTCGATCATCTCAGTGGCTTGATTGGGCTTGAGCTTGCCGCTGAGCAAGAGCCGTAGCTCCCGACGGCGCAAGGCGCTTTCATAGCGTTTTTGCTCTTCTTCGGTCAATGGAATGACCGGTGGCACGGGCTTGGGGCGCCCGGTTTCCTTGTCGATGGCCACAAACGTGAAATAGGCCTGATTGGATTTGCGGATGTTTTCGCCTGTCAAGCTCTGCGCAAAGACTTCAACGAAGATTTCCATAGAGGTATTGAAAGCGCGGGTGATTTGGGCATGTAAGGTCACGACCTCCCCTAAGTGTATAGGCGTGTTGAAAGAGATGTTGTCGACTGATACGGTGACGACGAGGCTCTTCGAATGCTTAGCGGCGCAAATACTCGATACGATATCCATCCAGCGCATGAGATTGCCTCCCATGAGATTGCCAAGAGGATTGGTATCGTTGGGCATGACGATTTCCGTCATCGTGGTTTTACTATCGGCGACGGTTTTGGGCTCTAAGGAAGCCGCCTGTTGTGAGTCCTTCGTACTGTTCATGGCATCGACGTTGGTATGAGTTTAATCTGGAAGACCTCTTCAAAGTGCCTTTGCACGTGTTTTTTTATAACTGTCATGGGGATATTTTGTTTGAGCTCTACGGCCAGACTCGTGACGGTCTTATCCCCGTCCTGAATCCCACAGGGTATGATGCCGTTGAAATGTTGCAGATTAGTTTGTACGTTAAATGCCAAGCCGTGAAGGGTTACCCATCGACTTAGATGCACACCGATGGCACAAATCTTTCGCATCGGTCGGCCATCAATCCACACTCCCGTATAGCCCTTTAAACGCATCGCATGTAGGCCAAAGTCCCCCACTGTGCGGATGATGACCTCTTCTAAGCTCCGGATGTACCAATGCACATCTGTCTTAAAGTGTTCGAGATCCCATATGGGATAGACGACGAGCTGACCGGGACCGTGATAGGTAATGTCTCCTCCTCTATTGATGGCATAAAACTCTATACCGCGTTCGGCGAGTTGTTGGGGGCTCCATAGGAGATGTTCGCGTTTGCCGCTCTTCCCGAGTGTGTAGACGGGATGGTGTTCGCAAAAGAGTAAATAATCGCATTGACCAATGCTCTGTCCCTGGCCTCTCCCCTGCTTTTTACGCTCTACGATTGCGCTATGGAGCTTTGTCTGCAATGCCCATGCATTGGCATAGGAGATTCGTCCGAGATCGATCAGCTGTACCTCTCGTTGGGCGGATATGGTTTTTCCCATTTCAGAGTCTCGGTATGAAATCGCTCACCTGTTATAACACGAATTGCAAAAAAAGGATTATATTTGCCATCGACATATACGTACGTGCTTGGGCGTGTATGTCTTGAAAAGGTGGACTCTTGGCTGGTCAAAAATCTCCATCTATGAAGCCATCAAAACACAGCGTTTTATATTTAGTATCTATTGCCGTATTTGCCGTTCCGTATTTTGCTACGGCACAAAACATCAAGATTACCTTTTGTGCGGCGGCCACGGAGGTCGATCCCCCTACGGATTCTGCGGGCAACGACATACGACATATATCATGGTCCAAATTGCGGTATATTCAAGTGTTGACGTTTGGTGCCAATCCAAAAATCATATACGATCTCTTCTCACCGACCAGCTCGATACACTTCGACGATGCCGTCTTTATCGATGGCTGCTATAAAAACAACAATCCCGGCAATTGCAAGGCCTGCACCGTTTGCGTCCCCCCGACCGTAAATGGAGGCACACCCTACGGTACGGTCTGGTCCCTCAACGAAGACTACACCGGTACCATGCGCGTACGCGGCCATGAAGGACAATTACTCATCGAAGCTACCAATTACAAAAAACAAATGTGCTATACCACCCCACCCCTCGATGTATCCGATTACGCTGGCAAAGTGCTCGGCTTAAAAGTCGGATTCGAGGGTATGGAAACCACCTACAAGGGTAAAAAATACCGCTCTTCCGGGGTGTATATCTACTACCAATTCAACGATGGCACCAAATACTGGCACTACCGCCGCAATCGGTTTATCGGCCCACAGGAAAAGAGTCTCTCGCGTACCGAAATTGTGCCCAAAAGCAGTAGCAGTACAGATATCGACAAAGTGCCGTACCATTTACATTTAAATGCTACCGCTGTGCAACACACCCTCCAAATCAAAGTGCTCTCCCCCACCCCACAGCGATTCGAACTCAGCCTCCTCGATGCACAGGGCATCGTACACAAGGTGCGTCATGCAACAGTCTTACACGCCAACCGCGAAGAGTCGATCGATTGGGAGGTACATGACCTGCCACCGGGCAAATATTACCTGCTCACCAGAGACCAGGAAGGGCGCTTCAGTTTTTATCCCTTTATAAAATTGTAA
>JALWKB010000209.1 GCA_026996805.1 Saprospiraceae bacterium
GGACGGTAGGAGATTGGTGCCTCTCAACATGCGCGAGCCCGTGCTCATCATCGAAGGTCAGGCTACAGAACGCAATCTTGGCTTTGCACCACACGGTGCGGGGCGCAATATCAGCCGTTCGCTGCACAAGCAGCGCTTTGCCCATATGACGGCCGAACAGCTCCTCCGCCAAGAGACACAGGGCCTCGACGTGCGATTTTATTGCGGCAAAATCGATATCAGTGAGCTCCCAAGCGCCTACAAAGATGCCGAAGCACTGCGCCGCCAAATAGAGCGTTTCCAACTCGGCACTGTAGTGGATGAAATCCTACCCTACGGATGCATCATGGCCGGCGATACGCGCGCACGAAGGGCTAAAAAACTCCCCAAAGCGAACGCTTCAAAGAAGAAGGCGAAAAAGAAAAAAAAGCGCAAAAAGAAGAAATAACCTATTCCTCCAAACCCCAAATACCCGGGGAGGCGAACTCCACACTGTTTTGGGCCGGATCGCGAAAGTATACCGATTGCTTTCCATTGGGCCAGGTGTGGACAGTTTCGATGACAATACCGCGCTCGGTCAAGTACGCCACCCACTCGTCGAGACGCGCTTCGTCGACGACAAAGCAGACATGCCCCGGCCCCAACGCGCCGTGCGGAGGCACCTGTCGATTGTTTCTGCTGGCTTGAGGGTTGAAAATGAGCAACATCGAATCCCGAAGCTGAAAAAACACAAAGACACCTTCGCGATAGGAATACTCCTTCAGACCGATGACGTCGCGATAAAAGGCGCGCACCTCAGCTAAATCATCGGCATAGAGCACCGTCTCCAGCACTCGGTGGATCACACTGGGGCGCACCATTTTATACCTCGACATCGAAAAAGTATTTTATCAAACTCCCAATGCCAAACGAGATGAGCGCCACTGTGAGGGAAATGATGGCCATTTCGGAAAAGCGCCTTCGAAACGACTCCCCCTTGGCAATGGATATGTAAAAGGTGTAGGCTGCAATGATGAGTATCGTGAAAAACAACATGCCCAAGAGCCCAATGCGCGGATTGTCGGTAAAAAAGTACGGCATGACAAGGATACACACCGTGAGGATGTAGGCTACTCCTGTGTAGACGGCGGATTTGACGGGATGGATCTCTTCATCTTCGTACTCGCGCGAGGCGAGATATCCCGATGCGGCCATAGAGAGCGAAGCAGCAATGCCCATGATGATGCCCGTCGTAGCGATGATGATGGTCTTGCTAAAGGCAAAACTCAGTCCAGCCAGCGTACCTGTAAATTCGACTAAGGCATCGTTTAGGCCCAAGACTAAGGCACCAGCATAGCGCAGACGATCGTCACTTAGTAAGCCGATCAGGCGATCTTCGTGGCGCAGCTCCTCCTCCAATATCACCTTGGCTTCGGGATAGCGCTCCGCCATCTTGCGGTAGAGGCTGATAGCTTCCTCTTCGCCACGCTCCATCAGACGTAAGGCAAAAGAAAGTCCAAAAATCCGGGCCAAAAGCAAATACCACCGCACCTTCCACTTTTGCGGTGCTAAACTGCGTCCAGTCATCTGCTCCCAAAAGGCATAGTGCTTCTTCTCTTCCTCTGCAATCTGCCGGAGGACTTCCTTGTTTTGTTCGTCGTCGGTTAGCTCGGCCAATGCACGATAGATATGATACTCGGTTATCTCTGTCTGCTGTTGGCGGAGTATTGCTCTATCTTCAGCTGTCATCGTCGAATGCGTTTAGTGCTCAATATTTACGATGCATGAAAATACGCATTTTTCCCATGAAATGGTTCTATCTGTCCTTAATGCACTGGACTAAAAGCTGATGATGAGGCCGATGGAGGGCAGGGGACGAGAAGTGAAATCGTCGATGATGTATATCTGATAGCGGTTGGCATCGGTGGGATGGGGTAGAGGATTGCCGCTGGCGTCTCGGCGGACCGTCAAATAGGGAATGAGTGGTGGGGCCTTGCGATAGACATTTTGGATATCGAAATAAAAGCTCACCGACCAGTTGCGAAAGTTCCAGCGTCGATCGATGCGTACATTGAGCTGGTGGTATGTAGGGAGCCGTTTGCTATTGACTCGGCGGTAGTCGGGAATGCCGCGGAAATGGACGTTCCACACAGTCTTGTACGAGGACAGCAGCGTGTCGTACGGTGTATAGGGCGCACCACCGATATAAAACCAATGCGCCGCAAGGCGCCAACCCGACGGAGCTTGCCAGCCTGCCACAATGTGACTGAAATAGCGATGATCCCACGACGAAGGCACCAGCTGACCATCGGCATTGGAGAAGAGACTTCGCACATAGCTGAAGTTGACGCTCCAAAAAATGTTGCGGCGTTGCTTTTGTTTGGCTTCAAACTCCAGACCATAGGCCCGTCCCTCCCCGGTCGATTCGGCTTCTTGATCGCCAATGGCGACGTAATCGGCCGTAGCGTTGGCATAGCTGATGCCGTCTCTCAACAAAATGGGGTAATTGCGATAGGCTTTGTAAAATCCCTCGATGCGCACGCGATAGCCGCGGGCGGAATGATGCTCCAGTGCTATGCCGGCCTGTGGCGAACGTATGTAATCGAGCGTTGTCTTATTGGTTAAGTCCGCGCTTCCCTTTGCGCGGTATCCCATCATGATGGGCGGTGGCATTTGTGTATACACTCCTGCGGTTGCGTTGAGTGTCCAGATAGTGGACAGAGGAAGGCTCAAGGCGATCTTTGGAGTGATGTGCTCTATGGGATTGCGCGTCCGCTCAGAATAGGTATTGCCCTGCATTCGCAGGCCCACTGTCAGGTGGAGCTTTTCGCCAAACCGATGCGTGTAGTATCCATAGAGCCCATAATGCCATACAGTCAACGCGGCACGATAGTCGATGGTGTCAATGCGTTGCGACGATCGGGCAAAGAGGCGAAAATTGTCCGTGAAGAGGCCTTGTTGATAAACTTGCGTGCCGAGACCCCACTCCACATTGTCCGGGAAGGCCTTGTACGTAAAGCGAAAGTGGTTTTCACCCTCGCGCGAGCGAAAGTCCAACAACAGATTGGAGGGTTCTACCTCGTTGTAGCGGTATTTGATGGCCGTGTTGAGGAAGAAGTTGCGACTCAAGCTAACCGTATAACTGCTCTGCGGCAAGTAATGGCGATAAATGACACCCACGGCGTACGATGATTGAGTGCCCTCTGGAATATAGCCGATATTGTACAGATAGGTAGCGGATGTGTCGTCATAGATGCCCAGCCGGTATACGTCATACGTGGCTGTAGCGATGACCTGCACTTCGTTGTATGGATCAATCTGAAAATGGTGGTGGTACTGTGCGTCGTAGTACGTCGGCAGTACGGGTACTCCAATGGCCTTGAGCGCGTGTTGGGCAAACGATTGGCGTAGGGAGAGTAAAAAGCTCGATCGATCGGTGGCGGGGCCTTCGGCAGTCACTCCCCAGTCGGTTGCTCCGATGAAGACAGAGCCGCCGAGGCGATCTTTCCTTCCTTTACGCAGCTGAATGTGTGTAATGCTGCTCAAGGCATTGCCGTATTCCACGGGAAAAGCCCCCGAGATGAGGCGGGCACCCTTCATGATGAGAGCGTTGATGGCTCCTTGTGGTCCTCCACTTGCTCCCTGCACGGTAAAATGCGTCAGCGTGGATATTTTGATGTCCTCCACCCAAAAGCTGTTTTCAAAAGCAGCCCCGCCGCGCACGATCTGGAAGTAGCCAAACGATACGATGGGCACGACGCCCGGCTGCGTTTTGAGCATGCGTGAAATATCCATCACCGCGCCTGGAGTAGAGCGTATTTCCAGTGCACTCATCCGATGCGTTGCTAACGGCGTCTGAGCAGTCCTGCGATAGGCATCGGCTATGACCTCTACCGTCTCCAAGGTGTGCTCCTTCGGCAATAATTCTATGATCAATTCGTAGGGGAGGGCATTGTCCACTTCTACATCGTGCACAACGAGCGATTGATAGCCCAAATAAGAGGCCTCAACGGTGTATAGACCCACAGGCAGCTGTAGTCGAAACGCCCCTTTGCTATCGGCTGCAAAGGCCGTATCTAATTGTGCAATGCGAATCACTGCATGTGGAAGCGGATCGTGATTGGTCTTGTCGACGACCAGTCCGTACAGCTCCCCCGTATTTTGACCGAAGGCACTGCTCACGTAGTGCAATATGGCGACGTACAACAACCATTTAAATAGCGAATATGGCTCACAAGTCATTTACTATCCCTTTGAATGCAATGTTTGCTGGTTAACGATGAAGGAGCGCGGTTCATTTTTCGATTGTTGATCGTGTGAAATGAACAGTGGCTATAGATTTTGGAGTGTGAAGAGTATGCGGCCGAGGCGCACCATGGTAGCTCCTTCTTCCAGGGCAATGTGGAAGTCGCGCGACATGCCCATCGACACCGTATGAAATTGTGGGCCCGTGAAATAGTGCTGTTTGAGATATTCAAAATACCGCCGCAGGGTGCGGAATTCCCTTCGCACCTGAGCCCAATCGTCAGTAAAGCTCGCCATGCCCATAACGCCCTGCACTTCTACGCGGTGATACTGCTCTGGATAGCCTTGGTCGAGGAGTTGTTCCAATCCCTCGTCAAAGGGAGCAAAACCCGTCTTGGTGGGCTCTTGTGCAATTTTAATCTCCAACAACGCGGGAATGCTCCGGCCGACCCGCTCTGCATGGCGATGCAACTCTGCCCATAAGCGCGGCCGATCTACCGATTGCACTAAGTGGACAAAGGAGCGTATTTTCTTGATCTTGTTGGTCTGCAAATGGCCGATCATATGCCATCGGACGTCATCGGGGAGGTGTGGCGCTTTGTCGACCATCTCGGAGACGCGGTTTTCGCCAAAGTCGCGTATTCCGCGATCGTACAGGGTGCGCACTTCCGACACGGTGCGATTTTTGGTCACAGCGACCAACGTCGCACCGTAGGAGCGAATGTACTCGATCAGCGTATCGATGTCACGAAAAGAGTCCATGTATCTGACTGTCGATCATCGATATGACCTTGGCCTTGTCTTCTTCGCGATTGATGAAATCGATGGTATCTACTTCGATGATGAGCTTCGGACCTTTGTCGTAGTCAGCAATCCACGACTCGTAACGCTTGTTGAGGCGTTTGAGGTAGTCAATGCTCATGTTGCCCTCGTATTCGCGACCGCGCGTCTGGATGTGCTCGACCAAGGTGGGAATGCTTGCCCGCAAGTAGATGAGCAAGTCGGGCGGCTGAATTTGTGCAGTCATCGTATCGAAGAGCTCGAGGTAGTTTTCGAAATCACGCTTTTCGATGAGTCCCATTTCATATAGATTGGGTGCAAAGATGGTCGCATCTTCGTAAATCGTGCGATCCTGGACGACGGTCTCTTCCCCCTTGCGTATTTCGATGATTTGCTTGAGACGCTTGTGCAAAAAGTACACCTGTAGGTTGAACGCCCAGCGTCGCATGTCGTGGTAGAAGTCCACCAGGTAGGGATTGTCGTCCGACGACTCGTAAAGCGCCTTCCACCCGTAGTGCCGCGAGAGCAATTCACAGAGCGAGGTCTTCCCCGCTCCGATATTGCCCGCTACAGCTATGTGTTGGATCTTGCCACCCACCTGCGCAATATTTTCGCGACAAATGTACGCAAAAACCCACTGTAGCCCCACAGGACAATATGCAAAGGATTGATGGAAGCTGCACCTACTATTTCATACCCTACAACATCGCCTGTGGGAAAAATGAGAGGATTAGAGAGTATAAAATAGTTGGTGCAATACGAAGTGGAATTCGTCCCACATAGCCCTATTGAGGTGGAGGTTGACATATCGCTGTACATATTGTGATAGATATCACATACACTAATTGAATCATGCATATATTTTTGTGACGTTATATGGGCTGAGCCATTATCTAGCGTTGAAATCAAAAGTTTGGAAACTATGGATCGTACGATGAAATGGATTAGTGCATGCATTTTCATGATTTTGGGCCTGAGTGTAGTACTGCAGGGCCAGTCTTCCTTTGAAGTGGAAATCGTGGAGGAGCAATTTATGTCGGCTCCCGGTGTACAGTCGTATGCATGGGGTATGAGTAGCGATGGCAAGTGGTTGATCATCGGTGGACGCATCGAAGGTCTGCATGGTTTTATGCCGCGCAATGCCTTTGATCCCAATTACAACAATGCCAGGATATACGTGATCGATGTAGAGCAAAAGCGCGTGTGGTCGAAGAGTTTGGCGGGACTTCCACCGGAGATTGAAGATCAGCTGCAGAGTACCAACCCAGAATTCGTACAGGTGGATGGTTACTTGTACTTCTTTGGAGGATACGGAAAAGGACCGAATAGCCAAAACTTTATAACGCATCCAGCAGTAATCATCATCTTAGTCGATGAGGTGGTAAATGCTATCATCCATAATCTCGATATCAAGCGCTACTTCCACCGTATCGAAGATCCGCGATTAGCAGTGACAGGGGGCCAGGTGTATCACATGGATGGATACTTCTACATGATGGGTGGGCAACGATTTGATGGACGTTATAACCCCATGGGACATCCCAGCTTTACGCAAGAATATACCGATGCCATCCGCAAATTCAAATTAGTGTCTCAAGGGGGATCACCTTTGTCGGATTACAGCGAGTGGAAGAGCGTCCAACACCTGCATCGCAGGGATTACAATGCCATTCCGCAGATATTCCCCGATGGCAGAAAGGGCTATACGATGTTTACGGGCGTGTTTCAACACAACGCTGATCTGCCGTGGCTCAACTACGTCGATGTCTTTGACAACGGCTATGAGGTGCGCGACGACACCTTAAAGTTGAGCCATTACCACAGCGCCAAGTTTGGCATTTGGGACTCCGCCCAAAACGCCATGCACAACATCTTTTTCGGCGGCATTGCGCAGTTTTACTACCGCAACGACCGACTCGTAGAAGACCGCAACGTGCCATTTGTCAAAACCGTCAGCATGGTCAGCCGCGATAGCAACTGGAATGTCACCGAACGCAAGCTCGACTTTGAAATGCCGGGCTACCTCGGCGCAGGTGCGGAATTCATTCACGCCAAGAGTGCAGAGCCCTATTTCCACGAACACGGAGTGCTCGTGCTTGATCGCCTCCCTATAGGCAAGACGCTCGTCGGATACATCTACGGTGGCATCGAATCTTCACGCCCCAACGTCTTCCGCAATCCCAATCGAAATCTCAGCAGTGCCTCCAACCGCATCTTCAAAGTATATATCACACGCAAGGATATAGTCAATAAGACACAATCGGTGGAGCGCACAAAACACTGGGGCATCTATCCCTCACCGGCACCATCTAACGGAGAGGTCACACTGCGCGTGAATGGCTGGAACTGCCCGCCCAGCACATCGGTGGGCATTTACCTGATCGATGCCGCTGGCAAATTAGTACAATCATGGCGCGTTTCTGCCGATGCTATGGCCAATGGGGAGTGGCGCATTCCACTTCGAGGTATCTACCCCGGCAGCTATCTCGTGCGCGTGGAGAGCTGCAACACTCAGACGACGCTTCCCCTACTGATCACGGAGGAGTAAAGTTTCGGTTCCTCCTCTAAATAGGTAGGTCGGTAGATTGGTTAAAAGAAGACAAGGAGCCATACATGCGATGGACAAGCCAAGGCGTATGCGCTCCTCGTCGACCATCGACTGCTTCACACTCTACAAAATCCCTAAGGACTGTGGGGCGAAAGGCTCACCGGCATAAGGGCGTGAAATCATTGTCGGGCTGACAATATCGTCCATCACGGTATGGCTTTAGCTTAGAGCTGTACAATAGCTGGAGGCATCGAGCAGAAGGACTGCCCTTACCAATTGGGTAGTGGTAAGGTAGCGCAATCCTGACCATAAAAAGTCGACAGGTAGACGATGCCCTGCGCAATTTTCGGACGGGGTACGACGACGTGGTCTACACCAGCGCGAATGCGTATATTTTTGGTGTACCACAAGCGACCCATTGGATCGCGCAGCTGGAGGACAATGGGCTGACTGTGTGGGCAGCGAATGGCGACTACCCAATAGTGCGGATGTGTTTCCACACACTTTAAGGCGAGGGCATTTGCACGTTCCTTGTGGAGATGAGAGGCGTAGGTGCTACGAAAGGTGCGCATCAGGAGTGTAATGGTGTCCTTGCGCAATCGGCGTAAGCGTTTGAGTGTTGTGCCCGCACTGTGGGTAATCTTCAATGCCCCGTTGGAGGCCCCAGAGGCATGATTGATGAGCTCAATTGCATAGCAATTCCCCTCGTACAAGGGTATACTGACTTCGTAGTCCTTCTGATGAGAGGGAAAGCCGTTTTGAGCGAGCAGAAAGCTGTCGTTTTCGCGTACTGTCAATTGGATGTCTTCGGGATTGCGCATCCTCGCTAAGGCTATGTGCAAGCTTCCCGGTGCGACGTAGGGTGCTAGCGAAAATGCACTGGATATCGTGTCGTTGGCAGCATAACTATCCTCTATGCCGTCGATATATTCTATGGAGGCATACAGGGTATTAGCGGCTTTGAGAGCAAAGTCGATCGATGGCAATTGAAGCGTGATGGTATCGTACGGCAGTATTCCTTTGCGATGGGTATATTTCGCTGCTCTTCCGTTGATTTGGTAGTTAATATCAAAACTATGCACGCGTTGGGCGCTGGCATTGTACAGCTTGAGAAAGGGCCCGATGGATGAAAAACATGAGACATCGACCGATGGGTTCGCATGGGGATGAAGGCCAATCAGTACGAGATCACCCGACCTTGGCAGTGTTAGCTCGAGGTATTGCGTTTGGTACACGGCACGATCGTCGTCGTTTTGTACAAAGCCGACGAGTGCTAATTGATGGCGTTGGTAGATGGCTGAGAGTGGAGCCGAAAAGTGTAGGACTTGCGAATCTCCCTCGACAAGTGTGGTGAGAGGCGTTCCTTCCGCTCCCGTGATAAAACGCCTAAAGACGTTAAAAAACTCCTTTTCGCCATTGGTCCCCGGAGGCTCGTCGTAGCGTATGTGGCGTTCGATAAGTGCGATACGCAGCTTTTCGTTGCCGCGAAAAGGGCGAAGTGCGCGTACCACGGCGTAAACGTAGACGCTGTCGTATCGTGCTGAGTATTGAGCGTCGAGCTGGAGAATACAATCGGCGTGCTCTTTGAGCTCTTTGTCAAGCCGCGAGGTAGTGACGAAATCACGCGTATACTTCGGCCCCTCGCCGTTGATGACACTCGAGGGCACACTGGCGACCTGATAGTACCGCTGTCGATCGGAAATTTCACGGGAATTATGCTTATACATGGGATCATAGCCGGGAAAAGAGGTCTGATACCGCATGATGACCACTTCATCTTTGGGATATCCCTTCAAGAGATTGTTGAGATAAATGTTGGTCGGATTGCAGGGTGGGCAAGAGGCCTGCGTGAATTGTTCGATCAGGACCGTCTTGCGTATGTCTTGCGCATGGTGTGGCCCTATGAATAAAATGGCGCCAAAGAGGTAAATCCATCGTAACCCATTCATCAATCTACACTTTTTTGTTTCACCCAGTAAGGGGTAAAATTAGGAAATATATTGAAGTATCGTTTGACCTGTGAAATTTCGCTATTGTGTGTAAGATGTCCTATCATCATGGCAAATAATGAGACGAGTACGATTTTATACAACGTTGAAAAATAGACTGTACATTGTTTGCATGTAGGCTATGGGGCGGAGCAGATTCAGGAATGTTCATACGACAGAGCAAATACTTGAGCTCAATAGACGATAAGAGCAGTCAAAATGTCCTACCTTTGCCCATCAAACTACAGGGGATGGCAAAGTTTTATCCGCTGCCGTTAAAAAAGGTGTACCGGGAGACGGAGGATTGCACGGTATTGGAATTTGACGTGCCCGAAGAGCTGCACGAGACCTTTCGGTTTCGAGCGGGGCAGTACTTGACCTTGCGCAAATACATCGACGGCCAAGAGCTACGCAGACCGTATTCGCTCTGCTCGGCCCCTTATGAAGGGCGTTGGTGCGTTGCGGTCAAGCGCATACCCAACGGGAGGTTTTCCAACTACGTACATCAGCACTTTAAGGAGGGAGACGTGGTCGACGTCATGCCGCCTATGGGGCATTTTACACCGAAGACAGACTACCGAAAGGGCGGATGGTACGTGGCAATGGCTGCAGGAAGCGGGATCACGCCTGTGATGTCGATCTTAAAGACCATCTTGTACGAGTCGGATACCGCGCGCTTCCAACTCTTTTACGGCAATCGCACGCAGCGCGACGTCATCTTCTTTGAAGAGCTTCAACACCTCAAAAACCGTTACCCCGATCGCTTGGCGCTTCACTTTGTCTACTCGCGCGAAAAGCCCGAAGAAGATATCTACTACGGCCGCATCACTCCCGAAAAAGTGGAGCAGTTTGCAACTCATTTTTTCGATCCCAAAGAGGTGGACGAATTTTTTCTCTGCGGTCCGGGCGATATGATCCAACGCGTGTCGGAGGCCTTGCGCGCCATGCAAGTGGATGACGAGCGCATACGCTATGAGCTCTTTACCCCAGCTGAGGATAGTGCAGCGGCTAAAGCGACCCCTGAGGCAT
>JALWKB010000210.1 GCA_026996805.1 Saprospiraceae bacterium
CATTGGAGTTCGAGCACGATGATGCTGCCTTAACATTTGCTTCGGCTCGCAAGACGTACTTTTCGAAATCAAAATCTAAACTCGCTTCACAACCCAGCGAATCGCGGACGACAACGGTGTATTTGCCGGGCGGCAAATCGCCAATGTAGCGGCTTCCGTATACGCGCATGGGCAACCACGTAATGGCGTAATCCGAAGGGGTACCCACCCCTCCTTCGATGCGAATGTATATCGACCCAAAATCGTCTTTGCAGGTCGGATAAATCACCTGTTCTGGAATGATCTTAATGGCACTGCTGCCGACGGTGATTCTTTTGGTCACTTGCTTGCCATTGGCATCGGTCACGACGACGACATAACTGCCTGCAGGCACGCCTTGGAAGCGCACGGTCCCCACATTGCTGTTGAGAATACTCGTCTGACCAATTGGGTTGAGCTGTACTTGGTATGAGGGTTGTCCGCCGTCGATCTGCACGGTAACTGTGCCCGTTCCGTTGGCCGTGTCGGGGCAGGAGAAGACATTGACACAGAGACCCTTGGCGTCGTCTATTACGATTTCATTGCCGAAAAACTGGTAACACACCTCCTCCGTATTGCGGAGGAACTCCGCAATGAGGGGGTGTCCCGTATAACCGATCGGTGTCCTGTCGCCGGGCAAACCCACAGGCTCAAAACACAGGGTAAAGAGTGCTTGATCATCGGGAATCGTGCCATTGTTTCCTTTCGGATCCGACCAAAGTAGCCGCAGAGTACCACCGATCTTTGGTGCATAGATGTTGTTACTGATACTAAAGCCCGTCAAACCATTGTATTTCTGCTGTATGTTAACTAATCGGATGACCGTAGGATCCCAATTGAGGGAAAACTGCATCGACTGTATGTTGGTAAAATTTCGAAAGGCTACGTCGACACAGATCTGCCCACATCGATCGACCACTCCTCCATAAATACGCACTTCCACGCAACTATCTGCACTTTGTGCCAATAGCCCCGTAGTACCTATCCACCACAAAATCCATAAGTGCAACCATCGCCTCATATCGGAATGGATTTTTGGACCTTCGTATCAACAGACAAAGGTAGGCATTTTATACCAATTCCAAACCGCTTTTTTGAGTTTATCCTCGTCAAAATCAATAGGATTTATATTATAAAAAATGGCCATGCATTGGTAAAAATGTGCTATCCTTACTTTCCATACAGCGAAATGGCAAGTCCAACCACTCGAATCGAACGAAATGTTCCCTCTACCTGCCATGCATACGCATCAGTAAACGTCTTCTTGGAAGAAATAGTACGGATTATGGTCGAATTTGGTTGCCACCGTACCACTTTCCATTTATAATGACAGAGTGCCGCAAAGTGTTGCAAACCTCATAGGAAATTTGCACTAAGTCTTTTAACTCGTCAAAGACGAGCAAATTGGCACGTGCACCCACCGCGATGGCACCTACTTCGCCTTGTAGGTCGAGGCTATATGCAGCGTTGACGGTGGCTGCATTAAAGGCTTCTTCAGGTGTGAGCCCGCAGCGCAAGCATGCCAATGCCTGAACGAAAAACATATTTGGCGTAGGGCAGGATCCCGGATTGAAATCGCTGGCAAGAGCAACCCGTGCGCCGCTGTCGACAAGGGCTCTGCCCTTCGGATATGGGCTGTGCAGAAAAAAGGCCGCACCCGGCAACAGCGTAGCCATCACTTCCGATTGCGAAAGGAGGTGAATTTCCGCATCCGTAAGCACTTCGAGATGGTCTACAGAGACCGCCCGATGGCGCACAGCCACTTCAATGCCGCCCGAACTGCTGAATTGATTGGTGTGAATGCGAGCTTTCAGTCCGTATTTGGCACCTTGAAGGATGATTTGCTCGGTCTCTTCAGCGGTGAAGTACCCCCGTTCGCAAAAGACATCGATATACGCAGCGAGCTTTTCACCTGCAATGCGGGGTACCATTTCATACATCACTTCGTGAAGATATTTCTCCCGCCGATCGCGATAGGGTGGAGGGAAGGCGTGTGCTCCCAGAAATGTGGCTCGTACGGGAATGGGACTTTCGCGCTTCAGTCGGTCGATGACGCGGAGCATTTTCAATTCGCTGTCGGTATCGAGGCCGTACCCGCTTTTGATTTCTACTGCACCCGTCCCCATACGGATGAGCAGGTCCAACCTGCGTCGGGCTCTTTGGTAGAGCTCCTCTTCGGGCATTTCGCGTAGGTGCAAAGCGGAGTTGTAAATGCCTCCTCCCCGCGCAGCAATTTCCTCATAGCTCATCCCCGCTAAACGCATGCGAAACTCCTCCAGGCGCGGAGCCGCAAAGACCAAATGGGTGTGACAGTCGACCCAGCAGGGGGTCACATCTCGCCCCTTGAGATCAATCCCTTGGCCATCTATGTGGCCAAGCTCCTCCATAGGGCCCACTTCGACGATGCGGCCATTTTCGATGATGAGATACGCGTTGTCTATGTAGGGTACTTGCTTCAACGCTTCACCGCGCAGCGCTGTCTGCAACACTTCTCTGCGGCGGTATTGCCATAGTCGGCCGATGTGGTATAAAATCGTGCGCATCAGAGCTTGACAATCACCGATGGTATTCCCTTCAATTTTAAATCCGCCCGAGCCTGTAGGGCTTCGGCCTTTGTTTGAAACTCCCCGCCCAGTACGCGGTACATGCCCTTGGTCTCCACGATGACGACGTTGAAGTCGGCCTGCATGACGATTTCTTCGGCAAAGCTACGCGCATTGTCGGGTTGTGAAAAGGCACCAAATTGTAAGGTATAACGCGCTGCGGAGCTCTTGCTACCCGATACATCGCGTTTTGCCCTCTTTGTGGGAGATGCAGAAGGAGGATCCGTTTGAGGTACTTTAGGTGCAGCTGTCGTGGGTGTATTCGATGCATTTACAATTGTCTCTTCGCTTGGCTTCTGGGTATCATGCTGACGGCAGAGCTCTAAGAGCATATCAGGGCCGAGTGATTCTTCGATGCGGGCCCGCGTCTTACCGTCAGGAGAGCGTATAACTATCGTGGGTAATACTTTGACCTCGTATTCCTCTTTGAGTCGAAAGCCTTCCCATTGATCGATGTCGACATAGACGACGACGTAGCGTCGATTTAAGTACTCGATGAGGGTGGGGTCTTTAAAGGTGTAGTTTTGCATCCACACGCAGGGCGTACACCACTTAGCGCCAAAGATGATGAGCATGTTCTTTTGTTCGGCTTTTGAGATTTGTACAGCTTCTTCCCATTGGCTGTGCTGATACGTGCGCAAGCCCTTATTGGCCCATGCAGGCGTATCCAAGCCGACAGATATGACTAAAGCGAATGCGATGGAAAACAGGCTCTTCATAGCTCTTTCGTTTTATACTTTATGAAAAAAGCACATTTGTATGTGTATGATTCGCAATAAGTAATGCAATATCTGTGCCAACAAATAGGCAGGCAGTTCCTTGATTGGAGAATTTTAAGCCTAATCGAAGCCGCGGATTTCGCGTTATCTTTACTGCAGCGATAAATGGGAATATGTCTTTGCCATCGCCGATAGAAGTATTGCACAAGTATTGGGGTTATCCTGCCTTCCGCCCGGCGCAGGAAGAGGCGATTCGGGCTATTTTATCGGGCAAAGACGTGATGGTGGTCTTTGCCACAGGTGGTGGAAAGTCCCTCTGTTATCAGGTTCCTGCACTGTGTATGGAGGGACTGACATTGGTGATTTCGCCGTTGATCGCCCTGATGCAGGATCAAGTCGACCAATTGCGCCGTAGGGGTGTGCCGGCGGCGATGGTGCACAGTGGTATGTCGCACAGAGCACAATTGAAGGCTTTGGAGCGATGTGCGGAGGGGAGGGCCAAATTGCTTTACCTGGCACCGGAGCGCTTGCGTCAAGAATCCTTTCGGCAGTGGCTGCGCTACCAGCGCCTTTCCTTTGTGGCTGTCGACGAAGCCCATTGCATCTCTCAATGGGGGTACGATTTCAGACCGTCGTACCTACAGATTAAGCAAGTGCGCGAATTGCATCCCACTGTTCAGATGATGGCTCTAACCGCCACGGCGACACCAGATGTGCTTCGCGACATACAGCAACAGCTCCAGTTTGGCAATGACGCCGTGCTCGTCAAAGGCCCTTTCTTCCGCAAAAACCTCTCCCTACACGTCCAATACAGCGAAAACAAGCTCAACGACCTCTTTCACCTGTGTTCGACCTGTTCGGGAAGTCAAATCGTCTATGTCCGCAATCGTAGACTTTCGGTACAGCTATCCCAATTTTTTCGCCGTCGAGGGCTTCCTGCAGAGGCCTATCACGCCGGCATGACGCCCGAGCTGCGACGAAAAGTGCAAGACAGCTGGATCGAGGATAAGGTACGCATCATCTGCGCTACTTCGGCCTTTGGCATGGGCATAGACAAGCCCGATGTGCGTTTAGTAGTCCACTTTGATGTTCCGGATTCGCTGGAGGCGTATTATCAGGAAGCAGGGCGCGCAGGTCGCGATGGGCAGCTGTCTCGAGCCATCCTCTTGTACAACAACGCCGACTGGCAGCAGCTGCAAAAACACTTTCAAACGAGTTTTCCCCCATGGGATGTCTTGCGCATGGTCTACGAACGCCTCTGCCAATACTACAAAATTCCCATTGGTGCACAGCCCGATGAGTGGTTACCCTTTGACATAGAAGCATTGAGTGCATACGTCGAATGCGACCGGTGGGAGCTATCGGCAGCACTCCAGGAGCTCGAACGTCAGGGATATATCGAGCTGACGGATAGCACGCTTCAACAATCGATGGTGCAAGTGCGTGTCGATTGGCCTGCCGTACAGCGATTGGCACGCCATTACCCCAAGCATGCTGAGCTGCTGCAGATATTACTGCGGCGATACGAGGGCATTACTACCTTGCCGACGCGCATTTCGCTGGCTTCGGTTGCCCGAATCGTGCGGGTAGGCATCGAAGAAGTCGACGCCATGCTTCACCAGCTCCACCGCTGGCAGGTCGTCGATTACCGTCCGTCCCTTCAGTCGGCAGGCATACGCCTGCTCACACCACGCGTAGATGCCGCAACAATGCGCTTTGACAAACGACAGCGTCAGTTCCGCTACCGCGCTGCGCGCATGCGCCTGCAGAAAATGCATGCCTATGTCCACACCACGCATTGCCGCTATGCCTTTATACTGCGGTATTTTGGAGACAGCAGCGTGTCACGTTGCGGCCATTGCGACCGATGTACTGAAGGCGAGGACACGAGCGTTCCCAACCTGGAAGCCGAAATCCTTAATGCCTTAAGTAGTGGCCCTGCGACACCAGCAGATTTGATGCGATCTCTATCGAGCTACTCGCGCCAATCCGTTTTGGAGGCGCTCGACGAGCTGCATCGTAAAAACATGGTGCGCTTTGATGGTCTGTATTGCTTGCTTGCCCATGAGCAAAGAGAAGTATGATATAGCCCTGTGTTTTACGGCCCCATTGGACGGTGAAAATCGAATGCAAAAGATAGCGCAGTCCCTCCAAACTATGGGTTTAAAGGTGTTGCTTGTCGGACGTACACCGCGCACTGCGGCGTTTCGATGCACTGTGCCAAGTGTAGCAATTCGATGTCGGTCGAAGCGCGGCGCACTGTTTTATGCAGAGTACAACCTGCGTCTGTTTTTCACCCTCCTGCGCCTTCGTGTGCGTCAGGCGATAGTAGCTGTTGATCCCGATACTTTGTTGGCAGCCCTTCTTGGGGCGTTGTTGAAGCGATGTAAACTCGTGTACGACGCTCACGAATCGTTTGTCGATGTGCCGGAACTGCATCATCGGCCGATAGTACGTCGTATTTGGCAGGCTATCGAGTGCATCGGCGTACGATACGCAAGCTGTCACCTCACGGTCAACGATAGCATTGCCGCGTTGCTTGAAAAGCGCTATGGTCGTCCCTTTGCCGTGTTGTACAACTATCCGAGGGTCGAGGTAAAACCCGAACTGCGCCCACCACACGATCCGCTGCGCCTGTATTACCAAGGTGCTCTTAACGCGGGTAGGGGTCTTGAACTGCTCATTCGAGCTATGACAGGGATGCACAGTGCCGAGCTTCACATTATTGGCGATGGGTATTTGCGTGGGGAGCTTGAGCAGCTTGCCGAGGAGTTACGGCTCTATCATCGCGTACAATTTCACGGCCATCTCAGCGGTAAGAAGCTCTATGATACTATTGCCCAAATGGATATTGCTTTTAATCTGCTCGATGCTCGTAGCGGGAATTACTACTACTCCTCCGCCAACAAATTTTACGACGCCGTGAGCGTAGGGACGCCGATTATTACGATGAACTTCCCCGAATACCGCGAGCACATGCGTGCCTTTGAGGTGGGCATTTTATTAGATGCAATGACAGAATCTGCCGTTATAGAGGCGATACAGCGAATGCGAAATCCCGAAGTGTACCAGTATTATCGCCGCAATTGCATCGAAGCAGCCCGTCACTGGCATTGGGATCGCCAGTTCGATACCCTGCGCACATGGTTCAAATGCATTCAAAATGGCTGAGGGATTGTGCCCTCCAGGATGTCCAGTGTGATCAATAGAGCAAGCGTGCCCTTTCTTTAGACCTACCTCTACCTGTAGAGGAAAGCCCGAACTATTTTATCCTCTGAAATTCGAGCTTTGCAATGTCCTTGTCAGAAGTAAAGATTTTATCCAAAACCCTTGTCCACGGAAGCATGAGCTTTTGGAGGACAATTGATATCTTTGTGAGAGATTCGCCTTCCTTTCTGGTTGGTGGATTCAACAGCTTTCGGATGGCGCCACATACGTAATAGCTCACGCGTATATTGATAAACGCATGAGACATGAGCGCAAAACCGTTTTCTCTCATCAATTTGGAATAGTATTCGATCGGTCTTCCAAGACAGAGCTTATCGCCCACAATATCGTCTTCGATTCGCTCAAAGAGAAACACTTTATCGGCACTCACTCTGCAAATTTCTCTTATCAATAGCCGGAGCATATTTTCATCCGTGTTGTGTTGGAGCACTGTTGCAGTAAAGACGATGTCAAAGGATTGGTCTTCAAAATCCAATTGTGTGCCGTTCGTCTTAAATATCTTGACCTCTTCGGGTACATTCATTTTAGCCAGTGCAATCATTGCACTTGAAATATCCACTCCGACCAATGCAGAAGGCTTGTGTTTTAGCACCTCGAGTAAGTTACCACCCGGCCCGCAACCTACTTCCAATACCCTCTTGTTGTAAAAGTCAATGGAGTGCAAGAGCTTGAGGAATTGCCTTCTCTTATAGCGATAATAGGGCTCATCATCACCTGCGATGACATTATTGGCTCCCCTTGCCCTTATGCGTGCACCGACCTCTGACCAATACTGCTCTGGATCGTACTTAATATTTTTCATAAGGATCAATTTTGAAATCGTGTAGCGCAAAAAATCTGATAAAGCAACTTCGAAAGGCCCTTTGTAGGCATGCAATCTAATGCGCCGATTGCCTGATGCGGGGATTTGCCTTTTCCTTCATCGCACTTTAATCGATCAACAGATGCATTGCGAAACGGCAATGTATCTCTAAAGTAGAAATTTTCTGGATTTTGAGCTTGGTAATTTTTTGCACTGTATAAAATCGTACCTGTTCTGTAAATACAGAGGGGTTTGGTCTAAGCTTGTTATAGCTGTGAGGCGACGAATAATACTCTTTAGGTCAATGGTATACCGCCAATGTGATGTGGCTTTATCTTTTTTTCTGACTGGGCAATGGGGTTTTGGGGGCATTCAAGCGTCCAGCGCAATTTTTTTGCATGCATGCGTTCTTGACTTTGGTGTGTTCGGAGGGCCTTGTAGCAGAAAGCGGTAGAAAAGGTGGGTACAGCAATCTATATATACGGGCTGGGAACAATTTTTGCATTAAAAATTTCTGTAATATGTAAATCAAATAATGTGAGAGGAATCTATATCAGTCGTTTTGTGGAGTACTTGCGTTCGGAGCGTCGGTACTCTTCCCATACGGTTGAGGCGTATCGCAGGGATCTTCGGCAATGGGAGGAATACATTGAAACGCAGTACGGATTGACCGATGTACGACAAGTAACGAAGCCGATGGTGCGTTCGTGGCTGGTGTGGTTGATGGAGCGGGGGATGCAGCCGTCTACGACGCATCGGAAGTTTTCGGCTCTGCGGAGGTATTTTCGATGGTTGCGCCAGAACGATTTCATACAGCACAATCCGTTGCAAAACATTCGCTTGCCCAAACTGCCTAAGCGATTGCCGAAAGCATTGGCTCCACGGGAGGTGGTACAATTGCTGTCACGAGAGCTCTATCCGGAGGGCTGGCGTGGAATACGCGATCGCATGGTCATTGCAATGCTCTACGGATTGGGGCTACGGCGTTCGGAATTGATTGAGTTGAGGGATGAAGACATTGATCTGTCGCGAGGTGTGATGCGCATACGGGGCAAGGGAGGTAAGGAGCGGCTATTGCCATTGAGCGATCCGTTTGTGCGCGAAATTCGCTCGTACTGGGAACATCGAAGCCGTCTGTGTGCTTCGAGTAGCGGGTATTTTTTTGTCGACGATGGGGGCAATAAACTGACTCCGAAGCGTGTTTATACTATTACAAAGCATTATATCTCGAAGGTCTCGGATTCGGTTATGAAAAGCCCCCATGTATTGCGCCACAGTTTTGCAACGCATCTCCTCAACGAAGGGGCCGATCTACAGGCTATTCGAGCACTCATGGGACATGCAAGTTTGGCAGCAACGCAGGTTTATACGCATGTCGGTATCGATCGCTTGCGCGACATTTACCGCAAGGCGCATCCGCATGGGGGAAGTGGAGGTTGAAAGGGATGAAAATTTCAAAAGGAGGTAATTATGAATGTCCAAATTCGCACACCGGATGTACGCATTGACCAGCAGACCAAAGATTTTATGTACAAGAAACTCAATAAGTTGAGTCAGTTTTTTGACCGCATTATCGATGTGACAGCACTGGCCAAAGAAGAAAACGTCAACGGCAGAGACCAAAAGGTCGTCGATATAAAGATCATCGTACCTGGGCGGGTAGTCATTGGTTCCGGTCAGGGCGACAGTTTTATGACAGCTGTAGAGAAGGCCGTTCACACGGCATCGCGCAATTTGCGTCGCTACAAGGACAAGTTGCGCGCACGTTCTTGACGGGCAGTACTTCTTGAGGGCGTGCCGGTTGGTGGAGCCGCATTATGCATTACGAAAAAGTTTTATATCTTAAGTAAAATCGCCGTATATTTGCCCAATCATCGGCAACGGTGCATTGGGTATCGGGCATTTGCTGTGATGAAGTTTTAAATTGGTAGACAGATGATGGAGTGGATGTTTTTTCTCTTTCAAAAGAATGCGGAGGCAGCCGAAGAGGGGAAGCAGCGGTTGATCGATTTGATACTGCAGGGTGGGCCACTGGGTATTGCCATTGTGGGTATTTTGTTGTTGTTGTCGTTTATAGCGGTGTACATTTTCATAGAGCGTTACTTGACCATTAAGAAGGCGGCGCGCATTGATCAAAATTTTATGAACAACATCAGGGCCAGTATCCTTGCGGGCAATATTGAAGGGGCAAAGGCGCTATGCCGCAATACCGACTCCCCCATCGCACGCATGGTCGAAAAAGGGCTGATGCGCATCGGTAAGCCCTTGCGCGATATCGAAGCTGCTATCGAAAACGTGGGCAACCTCGAGGTCTTTAAGCTCGAAAAAAACCTCTCCACCATGGCCAATATCGCCGGTGCTGCGCCCATGCTGGGATTTTTTGGCACCGTGACGGGAATGATTATCGCGTTTTATAAAATGGCGACGGAAGCCAATGTGACGCCGGATCTCCTCGCCGGTGGCATCTACCAGGCCCTCATCACCACGGCCTTTGGCCTTGCCATCGGCATCTTTGCCTTCGTCGGATACAATTACTTAGTAGCCATGGTCGATAAGGTGGTCTTTGAAATGGAGCGACATACGGTCGAGTTTATCGATCTACTACAAGAACCGACCAATACCTGAGCGCATCTATGGCCATCAAAAAGCGCAATAAGACCAATCCCGAATTTAGCATGTCCTCCCTGACGGACATCATCTTTTTGCTACTCATCTTCTTTATGTTGACCTCTTCGATGGTCAAGATCAATATCGATTTGCCCGAGTCGGAGTCGCGCGCGCTCAACGAGGGAACCATTGTGGTGATGATTGCTCCGAAGGGCAAATACCTCGTCAACGGTCGCGAAGTGCCGTACCGCAAGTTGCGAAGAGCCATTGCCGAGCAGATTGAGTTGCAAATCAAAAAGGGCAAGCCCAAAAAGCAAATCGGTGTGGCCATCGCCGCTGAAAAAAACACTCCCTGGAAAAAGGTCAATCCCCTGCTCGACATGATCAGCAA
>JALWKB010000211.1 GCA_026996805.1 Saprospiraceae bacterium
GGCTACAGCTGGATCATCTACCATTTCAGGGATCAATGCAATAACTACGTCACTGCGCGATACGATGTCTACGTCTACGACGATGTGCCGCCCAATCCCGTATGCGATGAGCACACCGTTGTGTCGCTCAACTACGATGGCAAGGCCAAGCTCTATGCCTCCAGTATCGACGATGGCAGTACAGACAACTGCGGGGTGGATACGATGTTGATACGCCGTATGCGCGACAATTGTAGGATTCGGAGCAATACGCGCTTTGGGGAGTTTGTCGAGTTTTGCTGTCAGGATTTGACGCGCAATCCGCACATGGTCGTCCTCAAAGTGGTCGACGAGCGCGGCAATATGAATACCTGTATGGTCGAGGTGACGGTACAAGACAAGCTGCCGCCGACGGTGGTCTGTCCGCCGGATGTGACGGTGCCGTGCGATTACGATTTGTCGGATCTCGACGTCTTTGGTACCATCGTCAGGGCGGGCTCACCGCGCAATCCAGTGCCGGCGGCCAATGATCCGCGTGTGCAGTGGAGCGTGCCCTTAGAAGACCGCATCGATGGCGAGTACTACGACAACGACATGTGTAATGTGAGCTTCGAAGTGCGCGTATCGGAGCGCGAATACGACTGCAAGCGCAATATCGGCTGGGTACGTCGCACCTTCATCGTACGCGACGGTTCAGGCAATACGACCTCGTGTACGCAAGTCATAACGATTCGCGAGACCCAGCGCTTTCAGCTCGACGATGAAATATGGGGACTTGTGCCCGATACGACCATTGACGACGGATGTGCATCGGACTACGACCTTGATCCGTCGGAAGACGCGCCGTGGGGTACGCTGACACCCGAGCTCGTCGCTGGCAATGCGCGGGGATGCTATTCGCTGGCTATCAACTATGACGATAAGATCTTCACACTGGGTTCGGATGCGTGCTTGAAGATCATCCGCCAGTGGACGGTCATCGATTGGTGTCAGGTGGTGCGCGATAATCTCAACTGTGGTGCTCCGGGTGTGTGGTGCCATACGCAGATCATCAAGATTATCGACAATGAGCCACCGGCCTTTACCTGCGACGACATCGAATTTACCCCGTTGGATGATTACGCTTGCAAGCAAGACAACTTCACCGCTACGCGCAAGATCCGCCTCAAGGCGTCGGCCAACGACAATTGCGCTTCCGACAATCTCCAGTGGGAGTACTGGATCGAGCGCAAGGTCAACGGCAACATTTGCCGACCCGGCCCGCACAACGGCGCAGGCACATGGGAGCCTTACGGAAGGTTTGCCCATGGCACGGGCGATAGCGTGGTGGGATACTTCGACTTTGGCGAGTATCGCATCCATTGGAAGGTGAAGGATCAATGCGGCAACGTCAGTGAATGTAAGTACTTCTACTTCGACGTACTGGATCGCAAGCTGCCCACGCCCAGCTGTCGCGACGAAGTGCGCACGGTCATCATGCCTTCGTCGAAGACCGTGTCTATCTGGGCCAACGAGTTTAATCTCAAGAGCTTCGACAATTGCCCCGAAAATACCGATGTGCGATTCCGACTCTTCCATCCCGCCACGGGGCGTTGGTCGGATGCGCGTACGGGCGAGTTTGTCTTAGATTGTGACTTCATCGGCAAGCAAGTCTTCTGGATGTACGTCATCGATCAGTGCAACAATCAGACGTATTGCGAGGTCACGCTCGACCTGCAAGATCCCGATTCCGTCTGTGGCAACAGTCTAATTGCGGTAGGTGGAAAGATTTACGATGTCAAGGGCAATTTGCTCAAAGATGTCGATGTCGTGCTGACCAACAACATCAGTGGTACGCGAAAAGTCATACAGCCAGATCCCACCACGGGGTACTATTCCTTCCGCAATATCCAGAAGGGTTATGACTACACTTTACAGCCGGAGTTTGACAAGGAGCATCTCCGTGGTGTGACGACGCTGGATTTGGTGCTCATTCAAAATCACATCCTCGGCAGACGTCTGTTGTCGGATCCGGTACAGTTTATTGCTGCTGATGCTACGAACGATGGCAAGGTCACGGTCGGCGACATTCAGATCATCCGCCATCTGGTATTGGGCAAGATCCGACGCTTTACGATGAACGATCAAAAATCGTGGCGCTTTGTGCCCGAGAGCTTCCAGTTTGACGATCCGCGCAATCCGTTCCCGTTTGCGGACAAGCTCGTGTTGAAGGCTCTTCAGACCAATGTGCCGAATGCCAATTTCATGGGCATTAAAATCGGTGATGTGTCGGGCGATGCGTACAGGCCGAGCGGTACGCGCGGGCAAGAAGTAGCCTTCCTGGTCGACAATGTGCGCTACGAAGAAGGCCAAGTCGTCAAAGTACCTATCCGCATACAGCTGGATAAAATCATCGCCGGACAGTTTACCGTCAAGTTCGATCCGTCCATCTTGCGGTTTGATGAAATCGTAGAGGGCGAAGTAGTACTCAGCAACGACAACTTCAACTTTGCCGAGCTCGAGCAGGGCATGTTTACCACGAGCTGGATGCATTTAGAGGGTCTGGAAGAGGGTGATGTGATCTTCACGATCGTATTTACCGCACTACGTGACGGCGATTTGCGGGAGGCCTTTGCTATCAACTCGGCTGTGACTCCTGCCGAAGTGTACGATGCACAGCTTCAGACCTATCGAGCTCGTATGCAGTTTAAAGAGCAGGTCGATGAGAGTGGATTTGCTCTGCTCCAAAACCGTCCCAATCCGTTTTCGCACTACACCACCATCGGCTTTGTGCTGCCCGAGGCGGGTTGGATCAAACTGACGGTATTTGACATCTCCGGCAAGGTATTGCACGTCGTCGAAGGGTACTACGACAAGGGGTACAACGAGGTTGAAATCGACGAGCGTGAGCTGCGCGGAAGTGGAATCATGTACTACCAACTCGAAGCAGGCAAATACACCGCTACGCGGAAGATGATTCTCTTGCGGTAATGTACAACCACCAGTGGTAAGTTAACCCTCTCTATGCCCACCATGCTCAATGGTGGGCATTTTTTTTTCGTTAAAGGTGAATAATGGTAAGGTTTTTGATTGGTAGAGTAGAGATCGGTATGCAACAATTTCGTAATTTACTGCATTATAAAGTCAAAAGCATGCATGCCGCTGCTGGATGGAAGGCTGAGACATCAGCATCCAAATTGGTGAACCCAAATACATCGACGATGAAAAAAATCCTATGGGCATTATCGGTTGTGGTATTTTCCACTGTCCAGCTCTGGTCTCAACAAAACCAGGTGGTCGAACTCATTGCAGTGGGAGATACTGTATCGGTAGGAGATTCTCTCCACGTGAAGGTCTATATCTCCAATTTAGATGATGTTGTTGGTTTGGATTTTGGCTTCAAGTTTGACACCAACACCTTACGATACCTCGGGCACAGGGTAGAGGATTCCGATTTTTCCTCCATGTCGGCGTTTAAGCCGTTTGATTCGGACACCATTCGCGTGCAATGGAACACGGCTACCGACAAAGGTGTGACCAAGATTCCGAGGACGCATTTGATGAGCCTGTATTTCACGGCTTTACGATCCACATCCAGGGCGGATACCGTCTACATTGTGCCTTCGAACACGACAAAGACCGAGATTGAGATTGTCCAGGACAATGGGGCAGGGGCGGATGTCCTCCTGCCTTATACCTTGACGCATGCGGTGTACCTCGTCGAGGGTGCTGGCGGTGGAGGCAATAGTGACACCACCATCATAGTGCATATTGGTAGCGCGATAGGCGCTCCCAACGAGGAGGTGTGCATCGATTTTACTGTCGACAATTTTGATAATGTCGCTTCGTTTATCATGCCCGTGCGGTGGGACACCAAGGTGGCGCGTTTTTCGCGCATCATCGATGCACATCCGTCATTGGGCACATTCGAACCCACCAAGCAATACAACTATGTCGATAGCACCTTTTTAAATGTGTCTTGGCAGCCCAATTCCCCCGATGGAGTGTCACTACCCGACGGATCGACCATTTTTAAGGCGTGTTTCCACCTGACGGGCAATCCCGGCAACACAACGCAGGTGACTTCGGAGACCTTTGACCACAAGCTCAACACGTATTACCTTGAATTTACCGATCCCAACGGCATTGAAATACCGGCTCGAACCATACCGGGCAGCCTCACCATCCAGTTGGACACCACGGAAATCGATACTTTTTTAGTTGCCTTTGAAAGTCGCGACGCACGACCGGGCGAGCAAGTGTGCGTGCCCGTGCGCTTTTATCACTATCAAGACGTAGAGTCCTTTCAATTTGCTATCCAGTGGGATCCCGCTGTATTGAGCAATCCGCGATTGAAAAACTTCAACGTACAGTACATTCCAGATTCGAGCGGTACTGTCTTTAGTGAGGAGGTCTTCGACGGAGCATTATCCCTGTTAGCGCTTCTTGTGGATCCATTGAATGCACCAGATGGTACGCGCCTTTTTGATGTTTGCTTCGATGTGGTGGGCAATTGCGGCGATTCTACTCTCATCTATATCCAAGATGATACGCTCTATCACCCCGATACGGTCGATATCTTCTACCTCAACCGGGTCTACACGGGCGTCTTGACAGACGAAGATCCGCGCAACCTCTATTTGCCCGGTAAGGTCAGAGTCGCGTGTGATACTGGAGGAGATGATCGTCTGACGGTCTTTATACAAGACTATCAAGTCAACAAGGGGGAGCGCATCTGTGTACCCGTACAGGTCAACAATTTCAAGGATATCGAAACCGCACAATTTGTCATCAAGTACGACACTAATGTCTTAGAGATCGACCGCGATAATCCCATCGAAGATTTCATTTTGCCTCAGGGGCTCGACCCCTTTAGGGTGGATTCAAAGACGAAGTTTCTATTCTTTTCGTGGAGCCATCCGTCGTCTGAAGGAGTCACCTTACAGGATAGTACGGCCCTATTTAAGGTGTGTTTCTATGCAAAAGGGGATTGTGACGACATGTCTCCCATTCGCATTGACACGTCGGGTACGATCAAGAAAATTGAATTTAATGATAGCAATTTTAACACCGTACCGTATCGGCTCGAACACGGAAAGGTGACGATCGTCTGTCCCGGTGGTGGGGGCATCAAAGTTACAGCGACGCGCATCCATCCACCGCGGTGCCATGGCGACAACAACGGATTGATCGTGATCGATGTCCAACCGCCCGGCTCTTATCGCTATCAATGGTACCGCAATGGCGAACCCATACCCGCTTCTGAGGGCGGTACCAATCAGACATTGAGCAACGTAAGTGCGGGGACGTATTTCGTCGTCGTCGAAAATATTGCTACGGGTGAAAAAGACACGTTCGGCAATTTCGTCATACAGGATCCTCCGCCGTTGACCAAAAGCTGGATGATCACACCCGATACCACTGGAAATTGTACTGGACGCATCGTTGCCCAGGTGGATGGAGGATACGGAAAGTATTCCATACGGTGGTTGGTAAGCGGTACCCAGGGACCTGTGGTGGAAAATGTCTGTGCGTGCACTTATGAGGTATTAAATGTGCGGGATTCGGTGCCGCAATATGTCTTTAATGGCTCGGACTACGATACGGTCTATCAAGGAATCTATTGCTTTAAGGGCAACGACACCATCTTCGTGCCCGGACAGGAAATCCAAATCACCTCGTCAGAGGTACGTGACGAGACCTGCCCGGGCTCTTGCGATGGGCGCATTCAGATTAGTGCAGAAGGCGGATGTGGTACGTTAAAGGCAGTTTGGAACGGACCCAGGGTGAACAATGTCGAAGGCTTCACCTTAGAAAATCTCTGCCCCGGCACCTACGTGGTACATCTCATGGATACCACCAATGTCGTATATACCGATACTTTTGTCGTAAGGGGTCCAAGTCCGATCGAAATCACCATCATGGCCATCGATACCACCTGTCCGGGAAAACGCGATGGAGCGATCTACATCAAAGTGACGGGAGGAACACCCGATTACACGTATGAATGGCAAAACGAAGACGGACAGGTCGTGAGCAACAATAAGGACCTCATCGGTGTTGGTCCTGGGTATTATACCCTCAAGGTGACAGACAGTAAAGGTTGTACGGTAGATTCGACTATTTTACTACCCTTGTTGGAATGCGGTGGTGGTGGAGATATGTTAGAAGTCATGGTAACGACCTCGGAGTATAATGGCAATTACAACATCAGCTGTGCCGGGGCGAAAGACGGCTGGATTGCCGTACACATCAAGGGCGCCAATCCTGCGGACTACACCGTCATGTGGAGCCACGACGACAATCTCCGCGATACCATTGCGACCAATCTCCCTGCCGGCACCTATACCGTGACCGTCAAAGATAAGGACGGCAACATCGTCTTTGAAGAGGTAGTGATCTTGACCGAGCCGCCGGTATTAGAGGCGAGTATCCAAGTGGATTCGTGTGCTACGGCGAGTGGAGCTTTAGATGCTATCTATCGGGTCAATGTCCAAGGGGGTACGCCGCCCTACACCTACCTGTGGTGCAATGACGCGCGCGATGAGGTAGTCGACAATCTTCCCGGAGGCGTCAACTGCAATGTCATCGTCACCGATGCCAACGGCTGCGAGGTCATCGTAAACTTTAAAGTATGCATCCGGGGTGATAATCCCACCGAGTGCTTTACTGCTCGCCCCGTGATCACGCCCAACGACGACGGGCTCAACGACTTCTTACTCATCACCTGCGATGCTCAGTACGACAATGTCCTGCGCATTTACGATCGGTGGGGGCGCCTTGTCTGGGAAAAAGTAAATTACCGCAGCGAGCTGCAAGAAGGGTGGCACGGCGTCGACTTCAACAACAATCCACTCCCCGAAGGTGGATACCTCTGGGTGTTCAAAGTCATACTGCCTTCGGGTGTGGAGCGGTATTACAAGGGTACCGTCATCATCGAACGTTGAGATTGAATCGAGCTACATGCTATCATAAAAATATCGACGAATGAAGAAGGGTTTTATCGGAATGGTCGTCTTTGCGTTGTACATGTGGGGGCATACTACGCGTGCCCAGGACTACGCCATTACCCCCGAGATGCCCGGGGTTTTTACGCAATACGCCCTCAATCCCGTACTGCTCAATCCCGCCTATACGGGCCTGTCGGGCAAATACCGGCTGTTTTTCAACTACCGCAGCCAATGGGCTGGGCACGACGGTGCACCGCAAGCCTTTAGCTTGGCATACCACGGACCGGCCTACAGCAAAATCGGTATTGGGGGATTGATGCACGTAGAGACCTTTGGAAAATCCCAGCGCTTTCGCGGTCAGCTGTCCTATGCCTATCGCTTTCGTGCCGGCGAATTGGACTTCTCCCTCGGACTGATGACGGGATATATACGCTACTCCCTCTCACCGTCGGTGTTGACCGACCCGAGTATGGATAGAGATGATCCGACTGTCTTTGACGCAGTCAATGGCGTGGAGTACTTTGCATCGTCGATAGGAATGGTAGCCAGCTATTCCAATCGGCTGATCTTTGGGTTGACCTTTCCCAGTGTGATCAATACGCGTCTGGGTGGAACGGCCATCAACCAGGCGACGGAAAACCGATTTAACTTTATCGCCAATCTATCCATGCCCTTCAAAATACAGGGCTATCAGCTCGAAGTCGAACCGAGCATCTACATCAAGAAGTTGGGAGATATTCCGCTGCACGTCGACTTTAATGTCATTGCCAGCTTTTTGGACGACAAGCTCTTTGGTGGCGTGCTCAGCAGTATAGGTGCTCCCAATAGTCTGGGCTTCCTCCTCGGCGTCAATGTCAGCAACTTTTACTTCTTCTATTCCTACGATGTCTCCTTCAGGGAATTTCAACAGTACAACAACGGTTCGCACGAGATTACACTGGCCTTTAATCTCTTTGAAAATATCTTGAAGAAGCAGTAACTCCGATTGGCCAAAGCGGCATCTTGTACTTTGGAGACATACCTACTCCGATCTTCAGGAGCTTCGATTGCTGATCCATAATTGGTTGATCAAGTCGATGAGAGGCTGGGTCTTGTGCTCCCAGCTATAGCGCTGTTCGACAAACTGTCGTGCGCGATCGGAAATGCCCTTATACAGTACGGCATCTTGATGGAGGAGTAGTATTTTATTGGCAAATTCCTCTGGAGTATCGGCCAGTAGGATGGTCTCACCGTCGGTGGCCCCGATGGCGTTGTTGACCATTGAGCTCGTAATACAGGGAATGCCCATAGCCATGGCTTCAAGGATTTTATTCTGCAAACCCGTACCGGTAAAGAGCGGAGCGACAAATATCCGAGAGGTGGCGTAGGCGTGTCGGATGTCTTCGAGCCAGCCCGAAACCGTGATCTTCGTGGAAGCGAGGCGGCGGACTTGCGCATGGGGCCGTGCTCCTGCGAGCAACACTTTCCAAGGGTGGCTGCTCTTTCGGCGCAATAAAGGGAGTATTCGCCTGACGAGATAACGCGCGGCGTGGATGTTGGGCGGGTAGCCGAGATTGCCGACAAAACACAAATCGTACCGACGTTCGAGGCCCATGTACGGTTGGAAGAAGAAGATGTCCACCCCGTTGGGTACGATGACGATGCGTTGGCGTTGTTGCGGCGATAGGGGTAAGCGCTCACGGTCTTGTCGGGAGATGATGGTATGACCATCAAAGCGAGCAAAGATGGCCGCCTCATACTGTTCCATCCACTTTGATTCCAATACGTAAAGCAGTTGTTGCCACAGGGGGAGGCGGTAGCGCCGATGGCGCATGCCCCAGCCAAAGGCGTCCATATAGTCGAGTATTTTGGGTTGTATAAAATGGTGGGCGTAGGGAGCCATGCGCGCCAGATGAAAGTACAGAAGGTCTGGGCCAATGCGTTCGACGTCTTCGCGCATTTTTGCGGCCACATCGGCGTCGTAGAAGTAATCCACCTGCAGCGGCAAGCCATGCAAGCTTCCCTTGACAATGTTCCACAGCCGACGCCGCTTAGGTATGTGGTACAAGCGTATTTGCCGACAATACTGCTCTACTTGTGCCCAATGGGAGGGTGGTACATCTCTGTCGGTTAGCGCAAAGAGATACACCTCAAACTGACGACTCAAGACGCGTATCTGATGGTAGATGCGGAGCTTATCCCCGCGCTCCAAAGGATAGGGAAAACGCGAAGTAAACACCGCAACGGAAGGGGATAGTGTGGACAATGCCTGCGCTTTACGTTGTCACAAAAGTATTATTTTCGACCCAAATCCGTACATTGTCGATCAGGTATTTTCTCAGCCTGATGGAATGTGTGGTCGAGAGTAATTTGGAGGGCATTGGTATGAAATGGTGCAAAGTATAGCCCTATGAAGGTGTTCAATTTCATAGCGGGTGCAATGCGGCCTGCGCTGAGCGGTCGATGGCTGGACAATATCGAGCCGGCCACGGGACAGGTATACGGCCAGCTACCCGACTCAGATGCACGCGATGTGGAGGAGGCCTATCGCGCAGCAAAGAAAGCCTTTCCACTGTGGGCGGGCCTTAGTGTGGAGGAGCGCTATAGGTATTTAATGCGCATTGCAGAGCGGATAGAGGCTCGGGCACAGGAATTGGCAGAGGCCGAATCGCGAGATAACGGTAAGCCCTTATGGCTTGCCCAAAGTGTGGACATACCGAGGGCGTCGAAAAATTTTCGCTTTTTTGCCACTGCAGCCCTGCACTTTGGCAGTGAGTCGTATGAAATGCGCAAACCGCAGGCGATCAACTACGTCTTGCGCAAGCCCTTGGGCGTGGTGGGGTGTATCTCTCCTTGGAATTTGCCCTTGTATTTATTTACTTGGAAGGTAGCGCCGGCCCTTGCTGCGGGCAATACCGTCGTGGCCAAACCGAGTGAGCTGACTCCGGTGACAGCCTATCTGCTCGGCGAGATTTGCAGCGAAGTTGGATTGCCCGAAGGCGTGCTCAATATCGTACAGGGGCTTGGAGCAAGGGCAGGTGCTGCAATTGTCGCGCATCCCGACATCGTTGCTCTCTCATTTACAGGAGGGACAAAGACGGGAGCAGAAATTGCGCGCGTAGCTGCACCGATGTTTAAAAAACTCTCTCTGGAGCTCGGCGGAAAAAATCCCAACATCATCTTTGCCGATGCGCCGTATGGCGCAATGCTGTCTGCCACCTTGCGATCTTCTTTTGCAAATCAAGGCCAAATTTGTCTGTGCGGGTCGCGCATATTCATAGAGCAGAGCTTGTACGAGCGTTTTAAGGAGGATTTTATTCGCAAAATAGAGGAGGAATGGAAGGTGGGGCCGCCGTTGGAAGAGGACACAAAGGTAGGTGCTTTGATTTCGGAGTCGCACATGCAAAAGGTCTTGCGATATATCGAGCTGGCCAAG
>JALWKB010000212.1 GCA_026996805.1 Saprospiraceae bacterium
GGGAAAACGCTGCCTGAGCTGTGCAATTTTTTAAAATTTTTCTAAAGAGCTGTATCGAATGCGTCCGTCGACGATGGTGTGGAGCACTTTTGTGTGGGGAATGCTGTCGGCGGGGCAGGTCAGGAGATTTTGGGACAGGATGACGAGGTTGGCTCTGAAGTGGAGCTGTATATTGCCGATGTGGTTTTCCTTAAGGGCACGGGCGTTGCCCGCGGTGTAGAGGTGTAAGATTTCATACCGCTGCATGGCTTGTTCGGGGAAGAAGGTGGTGCCGTCGTCTCGACGTCGGCGTGTCACGGCTGCGTAGATGTTGTCGAAGGGGTTGATGTCTTCGACGGGCACGTCGGTGCCGATGGCGACTTGGGCGCCAGCATCGAGTAGGGATCGCCATGGATAGGAGTACAGGCGCGCGCGGCGTGGTCCGAGGCGTTTGGCGACAAAAGGGGCGTCGGAGGTGCAGTGAATGGGCTGTACGGAGGCGATGATGCCCAGTTGAGCAAATCGAGGGATGTCTTTGGGGAGGATGTGTTGGGCGTGTTCGATGCGCCAGTGGTGGTGTTTGGGTAGGAGGCACTGTGCTTGCCATGCTTCGATGAGGTTGAGCATCTCGTGATTGGCGCGATCGCCTATTGCATGGACGCACAGTTGGAGGCCGTGTTGTGCACAGAGCTCGGCCAGTTTTTGTATGCTGTCCAGAGGTGTGGTGATCTGCCCGGTATCGCTTGGTCGGTCGGCATAGGGTTCGGTAAGCCATGCCCCATAGGAGCCCAGGGCGCCATCGAGGAAGGCCTTTACGCCCTTGACCTTGAGATTCGGCGCACCCTGTCGATGGAGATTGTCTTGGAGGGCGCGTTGGATTTGTGCAGGTGTGCCGTAGAGCATCACAAATACGGGTATGGCAAAACTGCCGGGCACTTTTAGCCACTGGCGGTACTCGTCTGGAGTAGTGGCTGCGTCGTAAAAGGCGGTGATGCCGTTTTTGATGCAGTGTGCAGTGGCTCGTACGATGGTGGAAGCGATGTGCTCTTCGTTTTGGTTCTGAGTACGGCGATGCTGTTCGAAGGTGTCGAGGATGAGGCGCATGGCATTTTCTTCGAAGATGCCGGTGGGGGCTCCACGTTCATCGCGCACGATTGTACCCCCCTGTGGATCGGGTGTCAGTGTGTCGACACCTGCCAGTTCCATAGCTTTTTGGTTGGCGAGGAGGGCGTGTCCGCTTGCGTGGATGAGTACCACGGGATGATGTGGAGTACGGGCACTGAGCAAGTGATGGGTGGGGTACCCGTGGATGTTGGGCGAGGGCGGGCTATCCCATTTTTCTTGGTGCCAACCTCGGCCGTAGATCCATTGGCCGGAAGGAGTAATTGTCGCGCGTTGAGATACACTGTCGATTACGGCCTTCCAGCTCGGTGCGTGTTGCAGTTGGAGTTGTGCAAGGCTCTGGCCGAGGCTGAAGAGATGGCCATGCCCTTCGATCAATCCCGGCATGACGAAAGCCCCATCGACATCGATGATGCGTGTCCAGCGGTTGCCAAATGAGTCGAGGATCGTCGAATCGGGACCCACACCGACAATCCAGCCATTATCGATTGCGATGGCTCCTCGAAATGTTTGGGGACTTGTTCCGTCAAAAATCTCCGCATTGACGATGATGAGCATGGCTGGTTTTTCCGTCGTTGTGCTTGATGAGGGGCTATAGCAGCTTGTCCACATTGCGAATAGTGCTAAGGCGTAAAAAGCAGCGACGGAAATATACCTAAAAGCGCGCACGGTCGTTTGATTTCTAAAAATTGAGCAAAACAACGATTGGAATATAGGACAAACATACGAATTATGAAGCTAAACATCGTGTTTTCATTGATGTGGGCGATGTGGATGTTGGCACTGGGGAGTTGCAAGAAGGAGAAGGTGGCTGCCTGTGAGGAAGAGGTGACGTATGAATCCCACGTGCGGGCTATTATACAGCAGAATTGTACTGTGACTGGCTGCCATGACGGTTCGAATGCCATGCGCAAGCCGTTGCGCACTTACGATGAAGTGATGGCCGTCATTGATTGGGTGGAGCGTCGCGCAGTGATCGAAAAGTCGATGCCGCCAGCGGCCAGTGGTGGTCCGTTGTCGGAGGAGGAGATTCGCATTTTGCGCTGTTGGTTGGAGCAGGGCACACCGGAGAAATGAGTTGAGTCATTGTTCGGCGAGGTCTCCTAAGGCCTGTAGGAATTGTTCTTCTGTCCAGATATCTACGGTGCCGAGTTCGCGGGCTTTGCGGAGTTTAGAGCCGGGTTTGTCGCCCACGACGAGGATGTCGAGCTTTTTGCTGACACCGCTGAGGAGGTTTGCCCCGGCCTTTTGGGCGAGTTTTTGGGCTTCTTTGCGGGTCATGTGTTTCAATGTGCCAGTAAAGAGGATGGTTTTTCCGGTGAGTGGTGTTTCGGCGACGGCTTGAACGGGTTTGTCTTCTTCGGTGGCGTACATGTTGACGCCGAGTGATTCCATCTGGCGGAGTACGTGGAGGTAGTCGTCGTCGTGGAAATAACGGTAGGCATTTTGGGCGATGGTGGGGCCGATTTCGGGTATCTTTTCGTAGTCGTCGACCGACCAGTGGGTGAGGTCGAAGAGGTAATCGATGCGTTCGGCGAGGAGTTTGGCTGCCTTTCGCCCGATGTGGTGGATGCTCAAGCTGTAGATGAGGCGGTGTAGGGGGTTGGCTTTGGCTTTTTCGATAGCGGTGCGGAGGTTTTCGGCAGATTTGGGTCCGAAGCCATAGAGGGAGGCGATTTTTTGATAATCGAGTCGATAAAAGTCGGCGAAGGTACGGAGCCATCCCAGGTCGTAAAACTTACGCACGATGGCTTCGCCCATGCCTTCGATGTTCATGGCATCGCGAGAGGCGTGGTGGATGAGTTTTTGGATGCGTTGTTCGGGGCAGTGTTTTTCGTTGGGGCATCGCCAAGCGAAGTCTTCGCGGACGAGTGGAGTGTGGCACGACGGGCAGTTTGTGGGGAAGACGATGGGTATTTCGGTGCCGTCGCGCAGTTCGGTGAGGGCTTTTACCACGTAGGGGATGACGTCGCCGGCGCGTTCGATGAGGATAGTGTCGCCGATGCGTATGTCTTTTTGGCGGATAAAATCTTCGTTGTGGAGGCTGATGGAGGAGATGAGCACTCCGGCCAGGGGTACGGGCTGTACTTTGGCCACGGGGGTAATGGCTCCTGTGCGGCCCACTTGAAATTCGACATCGAGCAGACGGGTGGTGGCTTGTTTGGCTTTAAACTTGTAGGCGATGGCCCAGCGGGGGTGGTGCATGGTGATACCGGCGCGCCGTTGGAGCTCTAGGTCGTTGACTTTGACGACGGCGCCATCCATTTCATACGGAAAGGAGGGGCGTATTTCTTCTTCCATGTAGCGGCAATACTGTTCGACTTCGCGGATGGAGGGTTGGACAGTACTGATGTCGAGCGCCACTTTAAATCCGAGTTGGGCGAGGAGTTGGAGGCAGTGGTAGTGTTTTTTCAGGGAGGGGAGCAGGTCGTTGCCCTCGCTGTCGACGGCGTAGGAGATCTGGTAGGCGAAGAAGTCCAGTCGTCGGGCGGCGGTTTCTCTTGGATCTTTCATGCGCAGGGCTCCCGCAGCGGCATTGCGCGGATTGGCAAAAAGGGGCAAACCCTCCTCTTCGCGCTCGCGGTTGATCTGCTGAAATACTTCCAGATGGATGATGGCTTCGCCGCGCACCTCGGCTACTGCTATGCCGTGGGCCGAAAAGGCGGCTCGCAGCGGTATCGAGTGGATGGTCTTGACATTGGTGGTGATGTCTTCGCCTTTGGTGCCGTCACCGCGTGTGAGGCCGCGCACCAAGAGGTCGTTTTCGTACACTAAGCTCAAGCTGCTTCCATCTAATTTGGGTTCGACACAGTATTCGATGGGTTGGCCTTCGGGAATATCGCAAAAGCGATGTACTTGCGCGTCAAATTCGAGCAGGTCGGCGAGATTGTACGAGTTGTTGAGCGATAGCATCGGAGTCAGATGTGGGACCTCTTCAAACACATCGGCGAGCTCACTGCTGACGCGCTGCGAAGGCGAATCGGGACGCACCCAATCGGGATGCAGGCTCTCGATCTCTTTTAAGAGTGCAAAGAGTTGGTCGTATTCGTAATCGCTGATCAGCGGGTCTTGTTTGACGTAATAGCGCCATTCGTGGTATTTGAGCACTTCGATGAGCTGGTCATAACAGTCGCGGTCGCAATCCTCTGGTTTTTTCTGCATGAGGGCTTTACTCAATTCGTACCACTGGCGCTGTGTGCGATGGTCAAACATGGCTTTAGGATTTTTTGCGGATGATGCTGATGCCGTCGCGAAGGGGGAGGAGCAGTACTTCTACGCGCGGATCGCTTTTGATTGATTGGTTAAAGCGATGCAGCACCTCGGCATCGGGGTCGCCGTCGGGATGGAGCACTTTGCCAGACCACAGGGTGTTGTCACAGAGGAGTAGACCTCCGGGGCGGAGCAGTCGCAGGCTTTCCTCGTAGAGGGCGGGATAATCCTGCTTGTTGGCATCGACGAAGATGAGATCGTACGGTGGTGCCCACTGTGGGAGGAGCTGTAGTGCGTCACCGATGTGGAGGTGGAGCTTCTCGCGAAGAGTGGCCGGGGCCCAGGACCAATGTGTGCGGATGAGGGGCTCCCACTCTGGGTTGATTTCAATGGTATCCAACCGACCGTCTTCAGTTAGGCCTTGCGCCAGATAGAGGGCAGAGTATCCCGTAAAAGTACCGATTTCCAGAATGCGTTTTGGTCGTTGTATCTGGGATAACCATGCCAGGAATTTCCCTTGAATGGGCCCAACCAGCATCTGCGGCCATGCCGTCTTGAGATGCGTATTTCGGAAGATGCGCCGCAGGTATTCGGGTTCGTCACTGCTCATCTGCTCGCAGTAGGCGTAGATGTCTCTTAAATGCTCTTGCATCGGAGTGATTTGACAAGTCGCATCGCAAAGATAATCCTGCGCTGTGCAAGTCGACGCACTATTTTATAAAAACCCGCGCTACAATGAGGTTGAGGCGTATGAAATGGCAGATGGGGATGTGGAAAAGTCGATCAATAGCGTTATATTTGCATAGTAAAACGGACGCATCATGGCAGGGCATAGAGAACGAATTGAGGAAGTCGTAGACGTGGTGGAGGATGTCGATCGGGTGCGCCATCTGGTACTGTACAACGATGATTACAACACATTTGATTGGGTGATACAGTGTTTGGTCGAGGTGTGTGGGCACTCGCTTCAGCAAGCGGAGCAGTTGACGTATTTGGTCCATTTCAAGGGGAAGGCCACTGTCAAGTCTGGAGTATTGTCGGTGCTTAAGCCGATGAAGGAAGCCCTTGTCGAGCGCGGCCTATCGGCGGTCATCCAATCCGATTAGATGTTTCTATTGCCTTCGCGGGGCACTCTCTTTCCCCATCCGTTGGCGGTGGAGGGCGATATCGTGGGTGTGACAAAATCGCTGAATGTCGAGCGGCTTCAATCGGCCTACTTACACGGTATTTTCCCGTGGTACAATGAAGGAGAGCCTGTCCTGTGGTGGTTTCCCAAGCCGCGGGCCGTACTATTTCCTTCCAAACTCCGCGTGCACAAGAGCATGCGCAATGTACTCAACCGTCGGCCGTGGAGGGTGAGCTGGGACCGGGCCTTTGCGGAAGTCATACGACACTGTGCGGTGGTGCCGCGCAAAGGCCAGCGAGGCACGTGGATTACCGAGGAGATACAAGCGGGTTATATCCAGCTGCACCACTTGGGTTGGGCCCACAGCGTAGAGGTATGGGAAGGTGATGCGCTCGTGGGGGGGCTGTACGGTGTGCTGGTCGGTCGTGTTTTTTTTGGAGAGTCGATGTTTAGCTTGCGATCGAATGCATCGAAGTACGCACTCATCCACATGGTAAGGCACTTAGAGCGTCGTGGTCTTATTCTCATTGATGTACAGCAAGATACGGCGCACTTGCGCAGCTTAGGGGCGGAGGTGATTTCTGCTGAGCGGTTTCACCATTTTATGCGCCAAAATCGGCGTTATTGGTTGAGGTACGGATCGATTTCCTTTGAGTAGCTATTGTTCGAAGGCGAATTGCACGATGTTGGCGCCCATTTTGAGGGCTTGTTGGCGCTTGTACTCGGGGTCGTTGTGCACTTCGGGGTCTTCCCAGCCATCGCCGAGATCGGTTTCATACGAATAAAAACACACCAGGCGTCCCTGATAGATGAGCCCGAAGCCTTGAGGGGGTTTACCATCGTGTTCGTGGATCTTAGGAAGGCCGTTTTTAAATTCGAAAGCCTTGTGATAGATGGGATGGTCAAAGGGGAGCTCGACGAATTCGAGCTCGGGGAAGACCTTTTTCATTGCTACGCGCACATAGGGATCCATGCCGTAGTTGTCGTCGATGTGGAGAAAGCCCCCACCGATGAGGTACTGGCGCAAATTTTTTGCCTCATGATCAGAAAACACGACGTTGCCGTGCCCTGTCATGTGGATAAAGGGGTAATTGAAGATTTCGGAGCTTCCGACATCGACGGTGGCGTAGTCGGGATCGATGCGCGTTTGGAGATGGGTATTGCAAAACTCCGAGAGGTTTTTCAGCGATGTGGGGTTGGCGTACCAGTCTCCTCCGCCTCGGTACTTTAGGAGGGCGAGCTTGAGCGTGTAGGGGGGAGCTTGTGCGTGGAGCCCAAAGCTCATCGCCAGAAAGGCATAACCTACGATGGTTCGCATTGCATGCATGGTCGATACGTGTTGGTAATTGGGTGTCAATACAACGCTTAAAGGAGCAAGGAGGATATATTTGATTTACTGATTTTGATAAAAAAGAGAAGTCGTATCTTTGAAAATTTTTAATGGTAGGGTTGATAAAAACGATTGGTCGATGCGAATCTTGATTATAGGTGGAGGAAACATGGGTTCGGTATATGCCGAGAGCTTTTTAAAATCGCACATCGTTGAGCCGTCGAAGTTGATGATATTAGAGAAGTCGCCCCAAAAGGCGGAGGCATTGCGGGAGCGGAAGCTCGGCTCGGTATTTTTGCGTCCGCAGGAGTGCTTGCCCCATGCGGATTTGGTGGTATTGGCAGTCAAGCCGCAAGATACGGGAGAGCTCTTTCGCCAGATTGGGGACATGACGGATTCCTCGCAGGTGGTGTTGTCCATCATGGCGGGTGTGAAGATGCGCACCATTGCCGATGCGCTAAAAGTGGATAAAATTGTGCGAGCCATGCCCAATTTGCCGGCCAAGGTCGGGCGTGGCATGACGGTGTTTACAGCTGCAGAGGCGGTCACGCGCATTGAGTTGGCCATGGTGCAAAATCTCATCAACACGACGGGCAAGAGCTTGTACGTCCAGGAGGAGTCCATGTTGGATGCAGCGACGGCCATTAGTGGTAGCGGTCCGGCGTATGTGTGGTATTTTATGGATGCCCTCGTCGAAGCGGCGCAGAAGATGGGCTTCAGCAAATCGGAGGCCGAGCTCTTGGTGAGCCAGACCTTTTTAGGGGCTATTCAGCTCTATCAGGCGTCGGATTTAGACCTCACGGAATGGATCCAACGCGTGTGTTCGCGTAGAGGCACTACGGAGGCGGCCTTAGCCGATATGGATGCGCATCGCGTGCGTGCATTGTTGTGCTCGGGTGCAGATGCAGCTCTCAAGCGTGCTAAAGAGCTGGGCGATGGAAAAGCATCGTGAACAGGCGCAGCCAACAGTGCTCGTAGCCACTGCAGTCCATGATGTACTTATTGAAGGTTTGAAAGAGTTGGGATATGCGGTGGTCAATAGGCCTTCGTGTGATGCGCATGTGCTTCTGCAGTGGCTTCCGAAGGTAGAAGGGCTCATAGTGGGATCTACTACGGCCCTTCCGTGTGCGCTTTTGAAGCGAGCGATTCGGCTGCGCTTTATCGGCCGGCCGGGGTCGGGCCTGGATCACATCGATACGGCTTGTGCTGAAGCACTCGGCATACGTCTTTTTCGTTCGCCTGAAGGCAATGCAGATGCGGTAGCCGAACACGTCGTGATGGTCCTCCTTACACTCGAGCGACACCTACTCGAGGCCGACCGGAGCACGCGACGAAATCAATGGCTCCGACGACAATTACGTGGCGTTGAACTCACTGGTAAGTGCCTGGGCATCATCGGCTGTGGCCATACAGGGGGTGCACTTGCCCAAAAGCTCAGTACTTGGGGTATGCAAGTACTTGTCTACGATAAGTACAAGACGGCTGTAGAGCTAAAGCATCGATTCCCTCATGTAGAGGTCTGTGACTTCGAAGCGGTCTTAAAGCGATCGGATTACCTCAGCATCCACGTTCCGCTCACCGAGGAGACGCGACACATGGTCGATGGGGATTTTCTTCGCCGTATGAAACGCGGAAGTGTGTTGGTCAACACTTCTCGCGGTGGTGTACTACAGCTCTCGGCTCTGGTGGAGGCTCTGGAGAGCGGTCATCTCCGGGGGGCGTGTGTGGATGTGTTTGAAGAAGAAAATTGGGATAATACAGAAGTGTCCCCAGCTTTTAAAAGTACTTTCGAACGCCTTGCCTCCCTGCCCAATACCATTTTGACGCCCCATATAGCCGGGCTCACCAACGAATCCCTCTATAAGTGCAGTCTATCCTTAATGGAGAAAATTGCTCTATGGAGAAAACATTTGGACGGCAGAGTGGATGAATAAAGAATTTTATAACTTTGGTGCTTTGAAGTACAGTCGATAAAGGGAATGAAAACAAAATACATCGATAGGATGAAGAAGTTACTTGGCATTGCAAGTGTGTGTCTGTTGCTGATGGGCTATGCACGGGCACAGACGGTGCTTCAAGGGAAGGTGATCGATTATGAGACGGGTGAGCCGTTGATAGCGGCCAATGTCGCCGTATACTCCGACGGTTTGCTCGTGGCAGGTGATGTGACGGACTACGAGGGCAGCTTTCGCATTCCCGTTGATCCGGGAACGTACGAGGTAGAGGCATCGTATTTGGGGTATCAGACGATGCGGCTGACCGATGTGGTGATGGTAGCGGGGAAAATTCTCGTACTGGATTTCAAACTCAAACGCGAAGGAGTGGTGCTCAAGGCTGTAGAAGTCAAGAGCAACAAGCCGCCCATCATTGACAAGGGCAATACGACGACGGGGCGCACCCTCACCGCAGAGACCATTCAAAATCTCCCTTCACGTGGTGTCAATACCATCGTGACTCTTACCGCCGGGGCAACCTCCCAGGATGGAGGAAGCATCAACATCAAGGGAAGCCGAAGTGAGCAGACGGTGTATTATCTCGACGACATTCGGGTGACCTCGGCCAGTATGATTCCCAGTACAGAGATAGACCAATTGCAGGTATTGACGGGAGGGATTGGTGCCGAATACGGAGACCTTACGGGTGGCGTTATCGCGGTCACCTCGAAGGGGCCTCGCGGTAAGTTTAAGGGGGGGCTCGAGCTGGAGACTTCGCAGTTTCTCGATCCCTACGGCTATAATTTGGCCAATATGTACGTTACAGGGCCGATATTGAAACGCGGCACCCGACCACTGCTGGGCTTCCGCGCTTTTGGTCAGTTTTTGTACCGCAAGGAGAGCGATCCTCCAGCCGGCGGCATCTACGCTGCTACTGAAGAGACGATCAATGACTTGTCTGTCAATCCGCTAATCAGGAAAGGCGGTATTTTGCTTCCGCGCGGAGAGTTTCTCTCCTTAGGCAATGGCGTGGAATTCCGCAAGACGCGCCCCAACCAACCGCGCACAGACCTGGATTTAGGAGGGAAGTTATTCTACTACATCAACGACGCCATGGACCTGACCTTGTCGGGTACGTACTCCAATGTGCACACGCGATTTGTACCGCGCACATTCAACGGCGACAGTCGCTTCAACTATTATAGAGGGGCCGGCCCTTGGTATTTTTTCAACTGGCCGTACAATCCCGAGTTTATTCGCAACAACTACACCGTAAACGTGCGTTTTCGCCATCGCCTGGGTGCCAAGTCGTCGATTGCACCACCCAGCGGTGATAAGAAGAAGCCCAATACATCGCTGATCAGCAATGCTTCGTATACGATCCACCTGGGCTATGAGCAGCAGAACTCTGTCGAACAAGATGCACGACACAAGGATAAGCTCTTCAATTACGGATATGTTGGCAAGTTTGACCGTCGATGGGATACACTTGTCCTTGGCGGGCTACATATCGGATATCAAGAGCGCCTGGTATCGTACGAGCCTGCAGGTATCAATCCCATTCTCGAGTCGTACAACCAGTACATCGATCGCAAGCCCAATTTGTA
>JALWKB010000213.1 GCA_026996805.1 Saprospiraceae bacterium
ACCATCGTGTTGACCCAACCTGATTCTATCACCGACAATGCTCAGCTCACCCACATCACCGCCGACACCCGCGGCGCCATCGCCCTGCATCCCAGCGGCGGTACGCCACCCTACTCGTACCAGTGGAACACTGGCGACACCTCTTCCGCTATCTACCAACTCGATAGAGGCCACTACAGCGTCACCATCACCGACAGTCAGGGCTGCCGCGAGGTCTTCCACTACGAGATACAAGACCTCATCGGCACGAGACGACCGCCTACCCCATGCAGATGGCATGCCCACTGGCTACCCCTGCGCCGTCAAATAGCCCTCTCCTTCGACTGTTCCCGAAGCGACGAATACCAAATCCTCCTGCTCCGACCCGATGGCACTGTGGTACACTCCACCACCTACGTGCCACCCACTCCCCACGCTCGGCTCTTCATAAATATGAAATCCCACCCGCCATCCGTTTACTACCTTGTCGTCTACAACCGACGCACATGGATCAGCGCACAGCAATTGATCATCGTCAATTAATGCATTTTACGGTATGAAATGGTTGAACGCTTTCGTCCTACTGATACTTCCAGTACTTACCTCGCAGGCTCAAAAATGGGCCTTCGGCTTTAAAGCGGGTGCCTCGTATTCCTCCATTGCAGGACCCACCGAGCCCAACGAAACCGTACGATTTCAGTACGGCATTCACATAGGCCCTGAATTTAAGCTCGTCCTCCATCCCTCCTTCGGCCTTTTTTCCGCCCTCGAATACCACCAGGGAGGAGCCGAATACTCCTACAAAGGCCCCGGCTATTTCATCTTCAGACACCCTGCGCGCGACGCCTTCGTCAATGGTGAAATCCAAAAAAGCTATATCGTCGAAAACGCCTACATCGGCATCCCCATCGGAATCTACGCCGGCCCATGGAAGTCTCTCCAGATCGGCGCTGGCCTCACCACAAACCTGCTCATCTCCTCCACCGCCCGAGGCAATTTGCAGTTTGCTTACATCAGCCCCAACGGCAAACCCAAAAATTTCGAAGTCAAAATCGATTACAACTATTTCCGCGACGAACCCGGTCAACCCCCCAAAAGGACTGCACTCTTTACAAGACCCCGCACTATCCATACCACCATCTTGCAGGGCATCGAATACAACGTCCCCGAGTTTCTCGGTGCTTATTACTTCTACCGCGAAAAAGACGGTCGACTGTATAAAACCTTTGACTTCGGCTGGAACATCTGGCTGCGCTATTATCTCAACGATGCCTTTTTTATCGGAATCTACTACTACCGCGGCTTCGTCGATATCACCAACAATGCAATGGACCTGCGCCACCAACTCGACAACCAACATCCCACCGACCTACCACTCTCCAACGATACCGACCGCAACATCATCTATCGCCTCACCGTGGGTTTTTCGTTTTAATCGTACAGATCACCGCTGTCGATGAAGCCATTTAGAGCAGTCTTTTACCTCATCTTCATCGTCTGGTCTGCTCTTACCCTGCTCTCTTGGATGGCATCGCGGATATCGCCTACAGTTCTGCCCTGGCTCTCCGGTGTGGGACTGCTCTATCCGCTGTGGTGGGCAGGGCAAATCTCGTTTGCGGTCGTACTGTGGATTGGTCGCTCGCGCTATCGCTGGATAGCACTGGCCATGGCTGCGTTTGCAAGCCTTGCCCTGCCAAAGTATTACGGATTCGGCGCCCTCTTCGATACACCAACCGCAAACCACAACCACTCGATCCGCCTATTGACACACAACATCTACGGTTTCAAACCGATTAAAAAGGCCTTCCAACGCGATTCTTCATCGGGGAAGCGCCTGCTCCATCAGGCCACAGACCTTTACCGTGGCCACGACATCCTGTGTCTGCAAGAGGTCAATCCCTACAGCGCCCAATTACTCAAAGCTGCGCTCCCTCAATACCACTTTGTACAGGCAGGAACCGCCGGACCTGTCATCATGAGTCGCGACACTATTCTACAATTTGACACTATCGGCTACGAAAACCCCGTCAACGCCTGCCTCTGGGCCGATATTCACGTCGATTCGACGACTGTCCGCGTCATTTGCGTCCACCTCTATTCCAATCGCGTCGGTATTGCAGCCGATTCGCTGCAACAGTCGACCCGCCCCGAGACGGCACTCCACCATTTCAAACGCATCTTCCAGCGATACACCTCCTCGGCAGCACGCCGTGCCGACGAAGTCGACCAAATCCTCCAGCTCCTCGACACCACACCCCATCCCATCGTACTCCTCGGCGACCTCAACGACCACCCCCTCTCTTACATCTACCGCCAGCTACGCCAACGACTCTACGATCCCTTCCCAAAATACGGCAACGGCCCAGGCACGACGTATAAAAACTACCTGCCCCTGCTGCGCATCGACTACATCTTGATCGATACGACCTTCTCCCCCATCCACTATCGAATTGTTCCCACACGCTCGTCGGACCACCACATGGTCAGCCTCCAAGTCTCGACGGCGCAATAAAAAAAAAGCATCGGCATACGGCCGATGCTTTTCGCTCTACCCTTCAAACAAACCCGCGCCTATCAATGACGCGGATGCCTCTGCCCCCTGTTTTTCTTCTTCTTCATCATCTTCTTGAAGAGATAGCGCTGAAAAGTCCGTTCGGCGCGATAGAGCTTCAACACCTTTTGAGGCGGCAGCACTTCTAAAAACTTCGCCGTGTACTGTCTGCGCAAGGCAAGTCGCTTCGCATCACTCTCTAAGAGCTCTTCAATGCGAGCCTTCGCTTCGTCATCACTTAAAGCATCGGGCTTTACACGTGGCTTCGGCCCCTTAAGGGCACGCAACTCCTTCTGATAGGCGTGGTACAACGGCCAAAACACCTCCGCTTCGCTGGGGCTCAAATCGAGCTTCTCGGTCAGGTAGGCGATCTTCAACGCCTTGATCTTTTCGCGCTCACCGTTCTGCTGCGCACTCAGCAGCAACGGCAACACCAACGCTAAGAGTCCAAAAAACATCCATCGCTTCATGGCATCCAGATTTTATTGCATGTTTAAATCTCCTTCGAAATCCATCTTAAAGTCCTCTTCTTCCCACAGCTCAACATCTTCCTCCAACCACAGGTCCTCCCCTTCACTAAACTCTTCCGTCGCCCACCACTCGACAAAGTCCTCCACTTGCGCCCCCTCGTCGAGCAAGTACTCGATCACGGCCTCCACCGAAACTGCATCAAACTCGTCAGCGGCCTTAGAATGCGCTCCACTCAACTGCCACCACCACAGGGCCATCCCCAACAGCAGCAATACAGAGGCGGCTTTCATCAGCAGCCACATGCGTGATCGCATGCTGCGGCGTTGGGCCATCGCTCGCCTCCTCTGGCGCTGCTTCCACCGCTCTACAACCCGCTGTGGCAACGCTTCAAAATAGCCCTCCGGCACAGTAAATCCATCAACACCTCGCAACATATCCTCAAAATCCAGTTTTTCGCGATATTCCTTTTTATTCCCTTTCATAGGTGCAATCTTTGTTTGACAAACTTTTCGATCTTGGACTTTGCATGGTAAAAACTCGCCTTGAGCGCGCCGACCGACAACTGGAGTATCTCCGCCATCTCTTCATACCTCAGTCCGTCGAAGTAGCGCATGACAAACACCGCTTGCTGACGCGGCGGCAACTGCGCAATGGCCGCGTGCAACAACCGATGCGCCTCCTCTCCGTCAAAGTAACTGTCCGCCTCCAAACGCGCCTCCATCTGTTCCACCACACCATCCAAATCCACAGCGGCTCGACGCCTCTCCCGCTCCAACCACTGCAACGCCTCATTGGTCGCGATACGAAACAACCACGTGTACAGCGAAGACTCCCCCCTAAAGCGATCGATATGCTCAAAGGCCTTTATAAAACTCTCCTGCAAGAGGTCATCCGCATCTTCATGCCGATGCACCATGCGGCGTATATGCCAGTACAAGCGCTCTCCGTACTTCTCCACTAAGGCTACAAACCCCTCCTCCCGCCTTTCCGCGTCCCGCACTCGCTCCAATATCCATGCATCCGACTTGTGCATCAACGATTTGCTTTCTATGCCTTTAGATTCCTCACCCGCCCAAAGGTTTAAACGCACATCAGTGGCCTCCTTTTACCCTAGTCTTGCGCTGGATGTATCCCCCAATTCAGCAATGTAAAACATTTTTGCGCCTCCCTGCGTTGGGATGCAGTGTATACAAACTTTTAAAACGGTATAAAATGGTAGAATTTACGGACGACAATTTCAAGGAGCAAGTGGAAGAATTCGAGGGAGTCGCTGTCGTCGACTTCTGGGCAGAGTGGTGTGGCCCCTGCCGACTCATCGCCCCCATTTTGGAAGAACTCGCCCAGGAGTACAAGGACAAAAAGGTCAAGATCGGCAAATTCAACATCGAACTCCATCCCGAGACGACCATGCGCTATGCCATTCGCTCTATACCCACAGTGCTGTTTTTCAAAAACGGAGAGCTCAAGGATAAGCAGATCGGCACCGCCTCGAAAAAAGTGTACAAGGAAAAAATCGATGCCCTGTTGGAGGATTAACCTCCGCCGCAGGGCCATTGCACAAAGCCGCTGACCCAAAACCATCGTATGACCACTATACGCGAAGGGCAATTTTTCGAATCCTACCGCATCGACGAAGGCATTAACCTCGAGCTCTTCGCGCGGCAGACGGTGGAAGGCTTTATCATCGGCCTGCACAAGAGCCCCTTTCACGGATTTTCCGTCGAATTTGCCGAACACCGCCTCTACAATCCCGGCGAAAGCACCCGACACATCGATTGGAAAGTCTATGCCCGAACCGACCGCTTGTACGTCAAAAAATACGAAGAAGAGACCAACCTGCGCTGCCAGCTCCTCATCGATGCCTCTTCATCCATGTACTTCCCCGAACATCGCGAGGTGCGCCTCAATCGACTCAACAAGCTTCAATTTTCGGCACTCGCCTCGGCCGCACTCATGCAGCTGTTGCGCAAACAACGCGATGCCTTCGGACTAAGCGTCTTCCAAGACCAGCTCCTCTACCACACCCCCGCACGACTGTCTATCAAACACTACAAACTCCTGCTGGGCTATCTCGAAAAACTCATCTTTTCCCCTAAGCTCAACCGCAGTGCCGACATCCCCACCCAACTCCACCGCATCGCCGAAACCATCCACAAGCGTTCGCTGGTCGTCATCTTTTCCGATATGCTCGACACAGACGATCGCCTCGGCGACATCTTTGCCGCCCTCCAACACCTGCGTTTCAACAAACACGAAGTACTGCTATTTCATACCATCGACAAATCCCTCGAAATCGATTTCGACTTCCCGGATCGCCCCATGCGCTTTATCGATATGGAAACAGGGGAAGAAGTACGCCTCCAAAGCCATGAAATCAAAGAACACTACACCCGCAAGATGCAACAGCGCGCCGACGAGTTGAAAACGCGATGCCTCCAGCACGGCATCGACTACATCCAGGCAGATATCCGTAAAGGAGTATTCCCCATCCTACGACACTACCTCATCAAGCGAGCCAAGCTCTACTAATCTCCTACTGCCAGCAGGTGCAGCGCAGTACAGGCCACCAAAGCGGCCGTCTCCGACCGCAAACGCGACCCTCCCAATCGCACACCAACCCAACCACGCGCCGCGGCCTCTTCGATTTCATCCGCACTAAAATCCCCCTCAGGACCAATCAACACCCCATACGATTCCCCCAACCGCTCATCCAACACTTCACCCATTGCCGGCAACGCACCATCCCGACAATGCGCTATGAGGCGCACATCCACCCCCAAAGACAAAAACTCATCCAAACCCTTGACATCGTAAACTGCCGGAAAGCGCGCCTTCAAACTCTGCAATGCAGCCGTCTGTGCGCGCAAGCGCAACTTCTCCACCCGCACCTCCGTCCGCTCACAGTGATGACAGTGCAACAGATGTATGGCATCGACACCGATTTCCGTGAGCTTTTCCACCAACCACTCCATGCGCACGCGCTGCTTCAACAGACAGATGCCCATGTGTATTGTACCCCTCCACGGCTTGCACCATTCCTCTATACGCCGCACTTCGGCCACCGCTCCGCGCGCATTCGCGACCTTTAGCACTCCCTCATAGACCTTCCCCCTGCCGTCCGTCCAGTACAACAAATCGCCAACCCGATGGCGTAAAACGCGTACGATGTGATGCGCACTCTGCGCATCAAACCTCGCTAAACCCCCCTCGATATCTTCGGTATAAAACCAATGCATGCCTTTCTGACGCATTTACACCCCTCCGGGCTACTTGCGCAACACGCCCATCTTGGCCGAAAGGCGTACCTTTGTGCGCACAAAATTGCCACCAGGTCCACAAATTAATACACTTTTCATGGAAATAGCCACTATTGTCGTCCAGTTTTTCCTGAGCTTAAGCCTGCTCATCGTCCTCCATGAGCTCGGTCATTTCATCGCTGCACGGATCTTTGGCACACGCGTCGAAAAATTTTACCTCTTTTTCAATCCCGGCTTTTCGCTGTTTAAAAAGAAGATCGGTGAGACGGAATACGGCATTGGCTGGCTGCCTCTTGGCGGCTATGTCAAAATCGCCGGCATGGTCGACGAAAGCCTCGATCGGGCACAGCTTCAAAAGCCGCCCCAGCCGTGGGAGTTTCGATCCAAGCCCGCCTGGCAACGCCTTACCATCATGCTCGGCGGCGTGACCGTCAATTTCATACTCGGCTTCCTCATCTTTGGCCTACTCTACGCCACGTACGGCGAAAAATACATACCCGCCGACGCCATCACCGAAGGCATCTACGTCGACTCCATCGGGCAAGCCATGGGACTGCGCGATGGCGATATCATCCTCCGCATCGGAGATAAACCCTTCGAGCGCTTCGACAAACGCCAACTCATACGCGGTATCGTCTTAGAAAATGCCCGCAGCATCACCGTATTGCGCAACGGCCAAGAAGTGGAAATACCCATCGACGACCACTGGGTGGCCTTCCTATCCTCCCATCGGGCACGCCAATACGCCATCTTCGGACCCCGCCTCCCACTGATCGTCGATAGTGTGCTCCCCGGCATGCCTGCCCATCGCGCCGGCATCCGCAAGGGCGACCGCCTCATCGCCGTCGATACTACCCCAGTACACTACATCCACGAGTACTTCGAAAAAGTCAAAACCCGCCCCAACACCAGCTACCTGCTCACCCTCGTCCGCAATGGCGACACCGTCCAGCTACAATTGCAAACCGACCAGAAGGGGAAATTCGGCATATTCTGGCAACAACCACCTCTGCGCGCACAGCGCTACCCCCTCTACAAAGCCCTTCCTCTGGGCGTGGTGCGCGGTTGGCAATTCCTCAAAGACCAACTCGTCGGCTTCTCCAAAATGTTTAGCGGCGAAATCAAAGCCTCGGAAAGCCTCGGCGGATTTGCCACCATCGCTCAGCTCTTTCCCCCGTCGTGGAACTGGGAACACTTCTGGCGCACCACCGCCGTGCTCTCCCTCATCCTGGGATTTATGAACCTCCTGCCCATCCCCGCCCTCGACGGCGGACACGTGATGTTCCTGCTCTACGAAATGATCACCGGCCGCAAGCCCAGCGAAAAAGTCATTGAAATACTCACACTGCTCGGCATGATCTTCCTCGCAGGCTTGCTCATCTGGGTCAACTGGCTGGATATTGCCCGCATTTTTAACAAATAATCCGCAATAATTCGTATCTTTGCATTCGCCTATCGGGCGAAATGCCGAAGTGGCGGAATTGGTAGACGCGCTGGACTCAAAATCCAGTGCCCGAAAGGGCGTGAGGGTTCGAGTCCCTCCTTCGGTACCATCCACACCCCCCAACATTTTTACCGCTTTTTTATATCTTAGCAAAAACGTTCGCGTCGCAGCTCATGCCCCGTCGTCCGCATCTCTGACAATGTCCAACGATGAATTCTACTCCACAAAAAGCCCGAAGCACCCCTTCCCTCGATGACATCCGACAGATGTTCGAACAACACGGATACATCAGCGACCCACAGATCGAAATGTCCCTATATCTCGCCCTCCAGCTCCGCAAACCCCTCCTCATCGAAGGCCCCGCCGGCGTCGGCAAAACCGCCATCGCCCACGTCATGGCCCAGGCACTCCGAACCGAACTAATCCGCCTACAGTGCTACGAAGGCCTCGATGCCACCCATGCCCTCTATGAATGGAACTACCCCCGACAACTCCTCTACCTGCAAATCCTCGACCGCCAAAACCGCAGCGCAGACGCCATCGAAGCAGACCTCTTCTCCGAAAAATTCCTCTTGCGACGCCCCCTCCTCAACGCCATCAGCCAACCCCACCCCGTCGTCCTGCTCATCGACGAAATCGACCGCGCCGACGAAGAATTCGAAAGCTTCCTCCTCGAACTCCTCAGCGAATGGCAAATTACCATACCCGAAATCGGCACTATCCGCGCCCAAAGCATCCCCCACGTCATCCTCACCGGCAACCGCACCCGCGAACTCTCCGAAGCACTCCGACGCCGCTGCCTCTACCTGTGGATCGACTACCCCAGTCCCGACAAAGAACTCCAAATCATCCACGCCCACATTCCACACATCCACCAACAACTCGCCCAACACATCACCGCCTTCATGTATGAACTACGACAACTCAAACTCGAAAAAACACCCGGCATCAGCGAAACCATCGACTGGGCCCAAACCCTCGCCACCCTCCACTACGACCACCTCGACAAACACATCATCGAACAAACCCTCGGCGTCATCCTCAAAAACTGGGAAGATATGCGACTCACACGCGACAGCCTCAGTGACATCCTCGAAAAAACAGGCATCCAGAGCCGCTTCCTCTAAAACCCCACCCCGCACCCATCACCAAACTTTTTTCGAACCACTCCCCTCCAACGGTGTTATTAATCGTAAAACTTCGTAATTTTGCGCTTGCCCTAAGCGGGCAGGTCGGTACCTTAGCTCAGTTGGTAGAGCACAGGACTGAAAATCCTGGTGTCCCCGGTTCGATTCCGGGAGGTACCACATCCAAGCGGGAAGCGGGCACATGCCCGCTTTTTTATTACACCCACAAGGCTCCTCCACAACAGCGCAACTTCTAAAACCACCTGCCTGTTATTCATTTAAATCCTAAGGCCATGCAATTAAATATACACTCCTTAGTCCTAAGCCTGTTGATCGTAGCAGTCACCAGCACATCTGTACAAGCTCAAAGACAGTATGAAATCGTCGATGATACGATCCACTGGAGCAGGTGTACCCTTTATGAGCAATCCACACTCTATGCATCCTTAATTGTCTTCACACAAAACTGCACAGCTGATAAGTCCGATACCCTCATAGCCTCCTGGAAAGCTTCAATAACAGGCGACGAAGAAATACTCTTGATACAATCCAATGATTCGGCGGCTCATAAAATACGCTCCTTTCTCCACAAAAGACTTGCACTCTACGACGACGAAGATAAGGACCACCTTTCCCCAAACACCTTCCTCGACAAATCCACCCATACTGTTGGGACAATCATCCTCAACCACAATTGCTCGACGAATGCAACCGATACCCTCATCGTTATCGCCAAAGTCGTCAAAGACAGTATAGATAAGATGAGCATAGCACTACTCCCCAATAACCCAGCCGCTAAAAAAATACGCACCTTCCTCTATCGATCCATTTTCCACCAAAAGCCGATACCTTTTGGACTCCCTATCTTCCCAGAAAAGATCACGCTCTACGACGTCGCTTTTGAAGAATGGGATCTATGGGCAGACGAGGCTGATCTCCTTACCCTCGAGAGTATCCTCTCTCTCGTCATCTCCTCTTCAATAAAAGAGCTAAGCTCCCCAGATTTCGAGGAAAATCTTCAGGATTGGTTCGAAAGGTCAATAGCAGAAATGTATCATCGCGTCTATGGATCCACCCAAGATGTAATTATAAACACCCCCGATTGGTTTGTCGTATTGACCAACCAAGCAGGGGAAGGAACTGTACCTGCTTCCGTCCGTTACGATTGCTATTACGACCACTTTTTGAGAAAAACCGGAGAGCGGATCACCTTACGCGACATCATCGCTCCCGATAAGTGGGACAGCTTTGTCGACACTGTTAAGTACTACCTGGCCTACAAAGCAGAAATTTTTCGATCCGAACTCGATTATTTCGGCCCTGTAAAATCAACCGACTACCACGTGATCGTCGACAGCATCTTTAAGAATCACGACGAATTTTTCATACCCGAAAATACCTTCCTACTCACCTACGACCACTTGCATATCTATTACACGGTGTTGGCTTGTACCTCTAG